>NZ_PYUK01000011.1:0-204267 GCF_003097365.1 Pseudomonas sp. B1(2018) | reverse complement strand
TCTGCGTTTTAACTGACTGTCATCACCACTGCGCGAAGGCGGCAAAGCTTGAACCCGAGGTATCGCACTGTTTTTTTGTGGGAGCGAGCTTGCTCGCGATGGCGGTGGCACATCCAGCATCGATGTGACTGACATACCGCCATCGCGGGCAAGCCCGCTCCCACAGGGTTCTGCGTTTTAACTGACTGTCATCACCACTGCGCGAAGGCGGCAAAGCTTGAACCCGAGGTATCGCACTGTTTTTTTGTGGGAGCGAGCTTGCTCGCGATGGCGGTGGCACATCCAGCATCGATGTGGCTGACATACCGCCATCGCGGGCAAGCCCGCCACACAGGGGGTTATGCGGTGCCTGTATCAGCGCGCAGCCCAGGCGTTGAAGCGCTGTTCCAGCTCTTCGCCATGGTCGACCCAGAACTCTGCGTCCACCGCCCGGGCGCCGGCCAGGTTGGCTTCGGCGGTTGGCAGTTGTTCCTGCACGTCCTTGGGCAGCAATGGCAAGGTCTGGCGATGCACCGGCCCGTAGGGGATGTTTTCCGAGAAGACTTTTTGCGTCTGCGGCTGGCTGGCGAACGCGATGAAGTTTTCCGCCAACGCCTTGTTCGGCGTACCTTTGACCACTGCCCAGTATTCCGGGTCGTACAGGCTTTGCGGCCAGACGATGCTCAGCTTCATGCCTTCCTTTTGCGCCGAGGCGATCCGGCCGTTGTAGGCCGCGCTCATCACCACGTCGCCGGCCACCAGCCATTGCGCCGGTTGCGCGCCCGCCTCCCACCACTGGATGTTCGGCTTGATCTGGTCGAGCTTGGCAAAGGCCCGGGTCACGCCTTGTGGGGTGTTCAGGACCTTATAGATGTCATCCGCCTTGACGCCGTCGGCCAACAAGGCGATTTCCAGGGTGTACTTGGCGCTCTTGCGCAGGCCGCGCTTGCCCGGGAAGTCGGCGACGTTCCAGAAGTCCGCCCAGGATTGCGGCGCCTTGGCCTGTTTGCTCTGGTCATAGGCCATGACCATCGACCAGACGTAAGTGGCCACCCCGCATTCGGTCAGCGCACCGGGCACGAAGTTCGCCGAATCACCGAAGCGCCCGGCGTCGAGCTTCTCGAACAGGCCCTCCTCGCAGCCGCGCAACAACTCGGGGCTTTCGACTTCCACCACGTCCCAGCTGGTGTGACCGGCCGAGACCATGGCCTTGATCTTCGACAGCTCGCCGTTGTACTCACCGGCGATGATGTTGCCCGCGCCACTGGCATTGAACGGCTGGAAGTAGGCTTTATCCTGGGCCTGCTTGGTAGCACCACCGAAGGAAATCACGGTGAGGTCCTGGGGGGCCGCCCACACACTGGCACTCAACAACGCCAGGGCAAACGGAACACTGCAACGCAAGGATCTGGACATGGATCGCTTCCTCGGGGCTGGTCGGCCCGCTGTTGTTATGGGTGTTCGGATTCACTCAAGTAAGCCGCCAGGCGATCCATCAGGCGGTCACAGGCCGCCATCTGGTCGACGCTGACAAATTCATCGGGCTTGTGCCCCTGGTCCATGCTGCCGGGACCGCAGACCACGGTCGCAATCCCGGCCTGATTGAACAGCCCGCCTTCGGTGCCAAAGGCCACGGTGCCGAAATCATCGCTGCCACACAGCTCGGCAATCAGCCGGGCGGCGGCGCTGTCGGCGGGTGTCGCCAGGCCCGGATAGGCCGAGATTTTTTCAAAGCGGATCGCGGTATCGGTGTCCACGGCCTGCATGGCCGGCAGCAACGTCTGCTCGGCATAGTCCTGCAGCTCATCGACGACCACTTGCGGAGCGAAGTCCGGCAAGGCGCGGATCTCGAAATCGAAACGGCAGTCCGCTGGCACGATGTTCAGCGCCGTACCGCCCTGGATCACGCCGACCTGCACGGTCGAGAACGCCGGATCGAAGCGCTTGTCGTGCAATGACGGCCTGGCCAGGGTGGCGCCGATGTCGCCCAGCCGACCGATCAGGCGCGCGGCCTGCTCGATGGCATTGACCCCATAAGGCGCGTAGGCCGAATGACAGGCCGCACCACGCACGTGGCAACGCATCGCCAGCTTGCCCTTGTGGCCGAGCACCGGCTTGAGCTCGGTCGGCTCGCCGATCAGGCACAACGCCGGGGCCGGGATGCGTTGGGGCAACACTTCCAGCAAACCGCGCACACCGAGGCAGCCGACCTCTTCGTCATAGGAAAACGCCAAATGCACCGGACGCTTCAAAGGGCTGGCGAGAAACACCGGCACGGCCGCCAGCACCGAGGCCAGATAGCCTTTCATGTCCGCCGTGCCGCGACCGTAAAGCTTGCCGCCCGCCTCGCTCAGGCTGAACGGCTCGACCGTCCAGGCCTGGCCATCCACCGGCACCACATCGGTGTGACCGGACAGCACGATGCCGCCGGCCACGCTCGGGCCGACCGTGGCCAACAGATTGGCCTTGGTCCGCTCGGCGTTGTAGATCAGCTCGCAATCCACGCCCAGCTCGTGCAGGTAGTCACGCACGAACTCGATCAGCTCGAGGTTCGAATCGCGGCTGACCGTGGCGAACCCGATCAACCGCGCGAGCATGGCGCGGCTGCGCAACTCACTCATCGCCGGGCACTCCATACGCGGGGGCCAGGGTCGGATTGAGGGCGCGGGTCAGGTAGTCCTGCAATTGCGGCTCGTAGGCCGTCCACAGTTTGCCCAGCTCGCCAATCGGGTTTTCATCGGCCCAATCCACCCGCAGATCGACAATCGGCCAGGTCAGGTCACCGACCACCGACAACGCCGCCGAGTGCACTGCGCCCGCTTCGCCGCCAGCGTCCTGCCCTGCCTGCAAGGCATTCATCAGGCGGGTGGCGAGGCAGCCTTCGCTGCTTTCGAAGGCCGCGACCATTGCCTCGATCACCCCACTGTTGGCCAGCAGATTGCCGGCCGCCACGCATTGGTCACCGGCCACCGCGTTGTTGATGCCCAGCGCATGGTTGCCGCTGAACACCGCGGTACGACCGTGGGCATCCACCACCGCCACCTGGCGGTATTGGCTGTAGCCGTTGCGGGTCAACGAGTGGTCCAGCGCCTGGGGCGGCGCCGAGCCGTTGGCCAGTTCATCGAGGATCTGCGGGCCAAGGGCCGGCAGCGTGATGTTCTGGCTCGACACCGCGCCGACCCCGGCACGCAGCCAGGGGCAGCGCGCACCGACGGCGATGCTCGAAGAACTGATGGCAATGCCCAGCTGGCCGGTCTCGGCGCAGCGACCCACGATGGAAAAAGTCATGGCGAAGTCCTTATTCAGGGATAACGGCAATCACGTCGATTTCCATCAGCCACTGCGGCTGGCCGAGGGCACTGACCACCAGTCCGGTGGAAATCGGGAACACACCCTTGAGCCACTTGCCGACCTCCTGGTACACCGGCTCGCGATAGCGCGGGTCGATCAGGTAGGTGGTGGTCTTGACGATGTGGCTCAGGTCGCTGCCCGCCTCTTCCAGCAATTGCTTGACGTTGCGCATGGCCTGTTCGGCCTGGGCGCGCGGATCACCGAGGCCCACCAGTTGGCCGTTGAAATCGGTGCCGACCTGACCACGGACATACACGGTATTGCCGGCGCGCACGGCCTGGCACAGATCGTTGTCCAGCGTCTGGTTCGGGTAGGTGTCTTTGGTGTTGAACATGCGGATGCGGGTATGAGTAGGCATTAACGAACTCCCATGAGGCTGGCTTTCTGAACAGGTGCGCGGGCGGCGTCGGCTTGACGCTGGGTCGCATCCCGATAGTTGAAATAGGTGTGCTGTTTAACGATGTGATCGGCGATGTGCTTGGCGTCGTGCCAAACGCCCCAGATGAACGCGGAGCCACGACGGGACTGCCACGGCAACCCGACGAAATACACACCGGGCTCGGCCGACACGCCGCGCTGGTGCTGCGGCTTGCCGTTTTCCTTGAAGGCATCGACCTTCAGCCAGCTGTAGTCGGTGGAGTAACCGGTGGCCCAGATGATCGTGGTCACGCCGGCCTTGACCAGGTCCAGTTCCAGGATTGGGTTTGTCACGCAATCCGGATCGGCCAGCATGGCCCGGGCTTCCGGTTCCAGCGGCAGGTCCAGGCCGTTGCGCTCGATATAGGCGTCGGCCTTGTCGAGCAGCGCGAGGTAGTTTTCATCGCCACGGCGGATGTTGTCGGCGAGGTTGTTTTCGAAACTCACCACGGTGCCATTGAACGATTGAGTCAGGCCGACCAGGGTCATGCCCTGATGCGCCAGGCGACGGAAGTCCACGGTGTGGCCGCCACGGGCACCGCTCACGGCGATGGTCACATGTTCCTTGCCCGGTTGCATGGCCTCGGCATCCCACTCGCCCAGCACCCCCAGCCACCAGCAGAAATCGCGGTTGCGATAGGCGCGCGGCGGACGATCGTGGGCGCCGACCGAGAGGTAGACCTGTTTGCCGGAACGCTGCAGCTCATCGGCGATCTGCACGCCCGACGACCCGGCGCCCACCACCAGCACCGCGCCTTCGGCCAGTTGCTGCGGGTTGTAGTACTGGGCGGAGTGAATCTGGTTGATGCCGGCCATTGGCGGGGCAATCGGCGGGATGGCCGGACGCTGGAACGGGCCCGTGGCGACCACCACATGGCGGGCCTCGATCACGCCATCAGAGGTTTCAACGGTGAAACCCGGACGGTCGGCATTGCGTTGTACGCTCTTGACTTCAACACCGGTGCGGATCGGCGCGTTGAACTTGCGGGCGTAGGCTTCGAAGTACTCGGCCACCTGCTCTTTGCCGGCGAAGGCGTCCGGGTCCAGGCCGTCGAATTCCAGGCCCGGGAAGCGGTCGTGCCAGGCAGGACCGTTGGCCACCAGCGAATCCCAGCGGCCGGTGCGCCAGGCTTCGGCGATACGGTTGCGCTCCAGCACGAGGTGGGGCACACCGAGTTTGCTCAGGTGTTCACTCATGGCCACGCCGGCCTGGCCGGCGCCAACAACAAGCGTATCAATTACGGTTTTATCAACTGTCATGGCTGTGCACTTCTGAAAGGTGGTTTGATTCAGGTCGGTCATGGCTGCCGCCTCGATTCTGATCACTGTTGTTCTTCTGCTGCGGCTATCGGTATCAGGGTGTTGGCCGCATTCTGTTCGGAGCCGGGAAATAGCGAAATTATGTTTTTTGTGGTTGCTGGCGAGGAAAAAGCGTCGAGGTGACCGGCTGGCCGTGCAAGGTTGCGGTCGACCCGATCCCGGCCTATGGTCCAAGCGATGCATTGCCCGCGACCGGCGCGAAGACCCGGCGCGGATTGCTGTCCATCCAGTGCGGATTCACGCAAGGAGTGATGACATGCCCGACTATTCCCGTCCTGCCGTACTCGAACTGATTGGCAATACCCCGCTGGTACGCGTCAGCCGGTTCGATACCGGTCCCTGCACGCTGTTTCTCAAACTCGAATCACAGAACCCCGGCGGTTCGATCAAGGACCGCATCGGTCTGGCCATGATCGACACCGCCGAACGCGACGGCCGCCTGCGCCCCGGCGGCACCATCGTCGAAGCCACCGCCGGCAACACCGGCCTGGGCCTGGCCCTGGTCGGCCGCGCCAAGGGCTATCGCGTCGTGCTGGTGGTGCCGGACAAGATGTCCACCGAGAAGGTCTTGCACCTCAAGGCCATGGGCGCCGAGGTGCACATCACCCGCTCCGATGTCGGCAAGGGCCATCCCGAGTACTACCAGGACGTTGCCGCGCGGCTGGCGGCAGAAATTCCCGATGCGTTCTTCGCCGACCAGTTCAACAACCCGGCCAACCCCCTGGCCCACGAATGCAGTACCGCGCCGGAGATCTGGGCGCAAACCCAGCACGATGTGGACGCCATCGTCGTCGGCGTCGGATCGGCCGGCACCCTCACCGGCCTGACCCGTTTCTTCAAACGCGTGCAGCCGGACCTGGAAATGGTCCTGGCCGACCCGGTCGGTTCGGTGATGGCTGAATACAGCCGCGGTGGCACCCTCCCCACCCCCGGCTCCTGGGCGGTGGAAGGCATCGGCGAAGACTTCATCCCGTCGATTGCCGACCTGTCCAGCGTGCGCCACGCCTATTCGATCAGCGATGAAGAAAGCTTCGACCATGCCCGCCAGTTGCTGCGCGCCGAAGGCATACTCGGCGGCTCGTCGACCGGTACCCTGCTGGCGGCGGCGCTGCGTTACTGCCGCGAACAGACCCAGCCGAAACGGGTGGTGAGCTTCGTCTGCGACACCGGTACGCGTTACCTGTCGAAGGTCTACAACGACCAGTGGATGAACGATCAGGGCCTGCTGCAACGCAAGCACTACGGCGACCTGCGCGACCTGATCGCGCGGCGTTTCGAGGATGGCCGGGTGATCAGCGTCGGCCCCGACGACACCCTGCTCACCGCGTTTCAGCGCATGCGTCTGGCGGACGTGTCGCAACTGCCGGTGCTGGTGAAGGGTCAGCAACTGGTCGGCGTGATCGACGAGTCCGACATCCTGCTGGGGGTGCATGAAGACGTTGCGCACTTCCGTAAAACCGTGGCCAGCGCCATGACCGACAAACTGCAGACCCTGTCCCCCGCTGCCACCCTGGCGGAACTGGAGGCAGAGCTGGGCCGAGGGCTGGTGGCGATCATCCAGGATGCCTCGGGCTTCCACGGCCTGATTACCCGAACCGACATGCTCAACCATTTGCGGAGATCCCTGCCATGAGTCAACAGGACAAAAACGCCCCGCCTCAGGGCTTCGCCACCCGGGTTATCCATGCCGGGCAAACACCGGACCCTTCGACCGGGGCCTTGATGCCGCCGATCTACGCCAACTCCACCTACCTGCAGCAGAGCCCCGGCGTACACAAGGGCCTCGACTACGGGCGCTCGCACAACCCGACGCGCTGGGCCCTGGAGCGCTGCGTGGCCGACCTCGAAGGCGGCACCCGGGGCTTTGCCTTCGCCTCGGGCCTGGCGACCATTTCCACGGTGCTGGAACTGCTCGACGCCGGTTCGCACGTGGTCTCCGGCAACGACCTGTACGGCGGCACCTTCCGCCTGTTCGACAAGGTGCGCCAGCGCAGCGCCGGGCACCGCTTCAGCTTCGTCGACCTGACCGACCTGGCGGCGTTCGAGGCGTCCCTGCAGGACGACACCCGCATGGTCATGGTCGAGACCCCGAGCAACCCGCTGCTGCGCCTCACCGACCTCGCCGCCATCGCCCGCACCTGCCGCGCGCGCGGCATCATCTGCGTGGCCGACAACACCTTCGCCAGCCCGTGGATCCAGCGCCCGCTGGAACTGGGTTTCGACATCGTGCTGCACTCGACCACCAAATACCTCAACGGCCACTCCGACGTGATCGGCGGCATCGCCGTGGTCGGGCAGAACGCCGAACTGGCCGAGCGCCTGGGCTTCCTGCAAAACGCCGTCGGCGCCATCGCCGGTCCGTTCGATGCCTTCCTCACCCTGCGCGGGGTGAAGACCCTGGCCCTGCGCATGGAACGGCACTGCAGCAACGCACTGGAACTGGCGCAGTGGCTGGAGCGTCAGCCGCAAGTCTCGCGGGTCTACTACCCCGGCCTGCCCTCGCACCCGCAACACGAACTGGCCCAGCGGCAAATGCGTGGATTCGGCGGGATGATCTCCCTCGACCTCAACAGCGACCTGGCCGGCGCCAAACGCTTCCTCGAGAACGTGCAGATCTTCGCCCTGGCCGAGAGCCTGGGCGGCGTGGAAAGCCTGATCGAACACCCGGCGATCATGACCCACGCCACCATCCCGCCCGATACCCGGGCAGAGCTGGGGATTGGCGATGGGCTGGTGCGGTTGTCGGTGGGGGTTGAGGACGTCGAAGACTTGCGCGCAGATCTGGCGCAGGCGTTGGCGCGGATGTAAAGGTCAAAAGATCGCAGCCTGCGGCAGCTCCTACATGGGAATGCGTACCCTGTAGGAGCTGCCGCAGGCTGCGATCTTTTGACCCTCCCCACAATCGCACCATTTTCATTGGAACGCCCCCCTGTAGGAGCTGCCGAAGGCTGCGATCTTTTGACCCTCCCCACAATCGCACCATTTTCATTGGAACGCCCCCCTGTAGGAGCTGCCGCAGGCTGCGATCTTTTGACCCTCCCCACAATCGCACCATTTTCATTGGAACGCCCCCCCTGTAGGAGCTGCCGCAGGCTGCGATCTTTTGCCTTTGGTCTCTCACCCAAGAGTCCCTATAATCGCGCCGTTTTCGTCTACCCTCACGAAGCGTCGTGCAGCAATCAGCTTGTGCGGGGCGCATCGACATTTTTCCGCTATTGAACCGGAGAACTTCCATGCTCAAACGTACCCTGGCCTTGGCCGTCGGCCTGACCCTGTCCCTTTCCACCCTGCTGGCACAGGCTGCCGAGACCCTCAAGGTCAGCGCCATTCCCGACGAAGCCCCCACCGAATTGCTGCGCAAGTTCAAGCCACTGGGCGAATACCTGGAGAAGCAACTGGGCATGAAGGTCGAGTTCGTACCGGTGTCCGACTACCCGGCGGTGGTCGAGGCGCTGGCCACGGATCGTATCGACATGGCCTGGCTGGGCGGTTTCACCTTCGTGCAGGCGCGTTTGAAAACCGGCAATGCCATTCCCCTGGTACAGCGTGAACAGGATGCCCAGTTCACCAGCAAATTCATCACCGCCGACCCGGCCGTCAAATCCCTGGCCGACCTCAAGGGCAAATCGTTCGCCTTCGGCTCGGTCTCGTCGACGTCCGGCAGCCTGATGCCGCGTTATTTCATGCTGCAGGACGGCATCAAGCCGGAAACCTATTTCAGCCGCGTCGGTTACTCCGGCGCCCACGACGCCACGGTCGCCTGGGTTCAGGCGGGCAAAGTGGACGCCGGCGTACTCAACGCCAGCGTCTGGGAAAAACTGGTCAAGGCCGGCAAGGTCGACACCGACAAGGTCAAGGTCTTCGCCACCACGCCGGCCTACTTCGACTACAACTGGACCGTGCGCGGCACCCTCGACCCGGCCCTGGCCGAGAAAATCAAGGTCGCCTTCCTCGCGCTCGACCCGGCCAACCCGGAGCAAAAGGCGATCCTCGACCTGCAGGCCGCCAGCCGCTTCATCGAGACCAAGCCTGAGAACTACAAGGGCATCGAGGAAGCCGCGCGCGCTGCCGACCTGCTGAAATGACCTTGCATCTGAACCGGGTCAGCCTCACCCACGACACGGGCGTGCGGGCGCTGCATGAGGTCGACCTGCACATCGGCGCCGGTGAGCAGGTGGCGATCATCGGCCCGTCCGGCGCCGGCAAGTCGAGCCTGCTGAACCTGCTGGCCACCGCCCTGCGCCCCGGCAGCGGCACGGTCGAGGTACTCGGCGAACAAGCCTGGCAGCTCGGCGCCCGACAGCGCCAACGCCTGCGCGCGCGCATCGGCCTGGTGCATCAGGCGCCGCCACTGCCACCGCGCCAGCGCGTGGTCACGGCGGTGCTGGCCGGCAAACTGGGGCAATGGGGTTTTGCCAAAAGCCTGCTGAGCCTGTTGCATCCGGTGGATGTGCCCGGCGCGCGCGCGGCCCTGGTCAAACTCGACCTGGGCGACAAGCTGTTCGCTCAGTGCCAGCAATTGTCCGGTGGCCAACTGCAGCGCGTGGGCATTGCCCGCGTGCTGTACCAGGCCCCCGACGTGCTGCTGGCCGATGAGCCGGTGTCGGCGATGGACCCGGTGCTGGCCGGGCACACCCTGTCGATCCTCTGCCGCCACGCCCGGGAACACAAGGTGACCCTGGTCGCCAGCCTGCATGCGGTGGATCTGGCGTTGAGCAACTTCTCGCGCATCATCGGTTTGCGCGACGGCCAGATCCTCTTCGATCTTCCCTCTGCCGACGTCGACCACGACTTGCTCGACAAGCTCTACGCCAACGAGCAACTGCAATCCCCGCCCGCTCCGGTGGCGCCCTTGAGCCTGCAGATTCCCCGATGCTGACGCGCGATACACGAGACCCGGCCACCCTGCCCCGCCTGCTGCTCAGCCTGCTGGCGCTGGCCCTGCTGTGGCCCGGCATCCACTTCAGCGAACTGGACCTGGGCGTGCTGCTCAAGGCCGACAGCCAGAGTGAAATGGGCCGTTTCGTTTCGGCCTTCTGGCCACCGGCCCATGGCGAAGAGTTCCTCCAGCTGTTGTGGCAAGCCACCTTGCAAACCCTGGCCATCGCCACCGCCGGCATGGCCCTGGCCTTGCTGTTGGCCGTGCCCGCCAGCCTGCTCGCCAGCCGCGCCCTGTCGCTGTCGGCCGCCTCGCGCGGTGGTCGCCCGAGCGCCCTGGGCCGGTTGTTGCGCTGGCCGGTGCGCGGGCTGCTGATTTTCCTGCGCAGCGTGCCGGAAATCGTCTGGGCCCTGCTGTTCGTGCGCGCCGTCGGCCTTGGCCCGACCGCCGGGGTGCTGGCCATCGCCATCACCTACAGCGGCATGCTGGGCAAGGTCTACGCGGAAATCTTCGAGTCGGTCGACCAGCGCCCCGCCCACTCACTGCTGCAAGCCGGCAGTGGCCGGTTGGCGGCGTTCTGCTACGGCATCCTGCCCAATGTCGCGGCGGAGCTGCTGTCGTACACCGTGTACCGCTGGGAATGCGCGATCCGCGCGTCCGTGGTGATGGGCTTCGTCGGCGCCGGCGGACTGGGCCAGCAGATCGACCTGTCGCTGCGCATGTTCGCCGGCGGTGAAGTGGCGAGCATGCTGCTGACCTTCTTCGTCCTGGTGCTGTTCGCCGACCAGATCAGCCGTCTGCTGCGCTGGAGGTTCGCATGAATCGCCTGATCAACCTGCTGCTGATCCTGTGCATCGGCGCCGCGGTCGTCGCCTCGTTCCGCTATCTGGGCATCGACCTCGGCGAACTGACAGGCAGCGGAAACCTGAAGCAGATGGGCGCCTACGTGCTGCGCTTTCTCAGCCCGGACCTGAGCACCAGCCACCTGCAAGCCATCGGCCGTGGCGCCGTGGAAACCATGGCGATGTCCGCCCTCGGCACCCTGCTCGCAGCGGTGTTTGGCCTGCTGCTGGCGCTGCCGGCGGCCGGACGCTTCGGCTGGCTGCTGCAGAGCGCATCGCGACTTGTGCTCAATGGCCTGCGCGCCATTCCCGAACTGGTGTGGGCCGCGCTGATGGTACTGGCCGCCGGCCTCGGCCCGAACGCCGGCACCCTGGCACTGGCCATGCACACCACCGGGGTACTCGGCCGCCTGTTCGCCGAAGCGCTGGAGAACACTCCGCCACAACCGGCCGAAGCCATTCGTTTGCAGGGCGGTAATGTGGTCTGGGCTTTCTGCTATGGCACCCTGCCTAACCTGTTTCCGCAGCTGTTGGCGTACATTTTGTACCGCTGGGAGAACAACATTCGGATGGCCAGCGTGCTGGGGTTTGTTGGGGCTGGGGGGTTGGGGCAGATGCTTTATGTCAGCCTCAGCCTGTTTCAGGAGGCTCAGGCAAGTACGGTGATTTTGGCGATGTTGGTGTTGGTGTTTGCTGTTGATGGGTTGAGTAGTTGGAGTCGGCAGCGGTGGGTTAAGGCGTGATGGGGGGTTGGGTGGATTTGGTCAACTGATTGCGTTCGAGCTGAGCAGGTATTTGTATGGGATTGACCGCCGCGCTTCGTGGGCCCGATCGGCTGAAAACGACCAATAGCTGCCCTCCGTGGAGAACAGCTATTGGCTGTAGATTCAAATGGTCGCCGTTACAGATTGGCTGCCTTCAGTCGGCGTCTCGTAGTTTAGTGTTTTCCGAGGGAGCCTATTTTTCTACCCACAAAATTAGCTTTCTGACACTCACGACTATTTAGATAGCCGAATTATTGAACTTATGACAGATTTCAGACGTGCCGACCCAAAAACATGGCTTAGTAGATTTTCTAATTCTTCGGCATCTTTAATTGTCACTTTGCTCGTGGGTAGTAGTCCTTGCTTACCAACAACCTCAGTGGCGATCTTTTCATCAAGCTTAAAAACAACAGGGAATAGTGTGATGTCGTGCGAGAAACTGAATAAATTGAAACGGTAGTCTTTGAGAAACTTCCCTCGAATGTCGAATCGGTACCCAAAGTCATTCGATAAGCCATATCTGATCATGTCAAACTCGTCCAACTGTACAATGTCAGCATGAACCATGTCATTAGTGAGTTGGGGAAGAAGTTTTGCTTGCTCTTCTAGCAGTTCTTTAGTGGAAGGTAGGTCGCTCGTTTCGAATTCTGACGGCCAAAGGTTTTTCATCTTAACTCCTAAGCTAAATTAAATGCGAAAAAAATTGGTAGATGATCACTGATTTTAGGGCGATTTTTTTTACCAACCAAATCAATTGGGCCTGCAGTTGTGAGGATTTTAAGTGAGGTTTTATCAAGCTGGCTTGCAACTGATGGCCTCAATATGACTTGGTCTAACGTGTTCCAGTAATGCGAAAGAGATGTTGGAGATGAGTGGAAATATGTCCCTGGCACACCAGTAAAGTCACCGAGTAAATTCCATGTTGGGTTGTAGAAAAAGCTGTGTGTATTTCCATGGAGAACCCGTTCCTTCTTGTTTGCCGTGACTAGACATGGAAGTGAGTTCAATGCAACGGCAGACATCATTCCATCATCGAAGGGGTTCATATTGAAGTCCCCTGTTACGATAGTGTTGGTATGCCCAGCTTCTAATTCGGCCTTTTCTAGATCCTGTTTAAAAAAACTTGCTATATGAACTTGATCCAGATCGCTGGCGTGCATTTTACTAGGGAGGTGCACAAAGGCGAGTAAAACCGGATTGAATCCGGGAATAGCTAATTCTTTTATAGTGTATCGGTCTGCTTCTCGCTTGTGGCTTATAAAAGAGTAGTGAGAAGAAACCATCAATGTAATTCGATCGCAGCCGATTTGAGGTATTAAAAGAAAATCTAGCCCTTTGCTTGAAAGTTCGTGAAGCAAGCTTGTTCCATCGTTTATATATTCTGCAAGCGCAATAAAATTAGCGCCAGAAGATGCTACCAGTTCAGAAATTTCTAAATCAGGAGCTTTTCTCCCCGTATTCCAGAATAAACATTTCAACTGCATTAGATGCTCACTTGGTGTCGTGCTATTAGCTGGAATATTTTAGTAAGTTTTTTATTTAAGCCCCCAGCGACAAAAAACTGTGTGACTGATAGAGGGTTCTGGTACACGATGGCTTCCACATTACTGGTGGGTTCACACTACAAATAGTACCGCGGTTATCCAAATAAAAACACCAGGACTACCAACGTTAGAATATACGGAACCTAATGTCGGCTCCGGGCTGAAGCGGCCCGAGGCAGATTGTCGGCTCGATTGCTGCCTGATGCCATAGGCAAAAACGCCCGCTCAATGGCGGGTTTGGTGAGCGGTTTGTCTTATGGCGAGTGGCTCAAACTCTTGCGCAATTCGTCCTCCAGCTTTCGACACACGTCTACGATGATATTTTTCCCGACTTCCGGACCTAAGTAGCTATCGACTTCCTCGCGGCATCGTTCGGCGGCTTCTCGGGCCTGCGTTCTTTCCTTATTTTCCGATGTGTTGCTAACATAAAAATCGAACACCACGTACAAGGTGATGGCGATAAAGATGCCTGCGACGATCTTGCTGCCCAGGCCAAATCTTCTACTGCCCACATAAAAACCCTTCCTGCGTCTCAACACAGGAAGGTTTTTTTGTTAGCGACTGATCACTCTTTAGCCTGGCTCAACTTGGTAAACAGCTCAGTCGGCACTTTCTTGCCGTTGGAGGTGTATTGGTTGGTGCGAAACTTGTACACCTCACCCTCGGACAGGAAACCGTCACCGTTGGCGTCCATCGCCTTGAATTCCTCTGTGCCCTTGGGGGCCACGGCCAGCAGTTCCTTGAGCGACACGCGGCCGTCATGGTCGGCGTCGGTGCGGGCGAAAGATGCATCGCCGCACTTGCCTTCACCGCACTTGCCTTCGGCCTGGGTCTTTTGCGCGCTGGCTTCGCTGGCACCGCACTTGCCTTCGCCACACTTGCCTTCGCTGGTCTTCTCGGCGGAGGCCAGTTGATAGCCCTGAGGCAAGGCTTCGGCGGAAAACGCCGAGGATGCGAAGTTGATACCGCCGACCAGTGCTACAGCGATCAGGCCAATACGGGTTTTGTTCGACTGGATACGAGACATGTTGATACTCCGGATCAATGACGTGGCGGGACCACTATTGGTCGTACCACAAGGGTTGATGAACCTGGTTGCGAGCTGCGTTGTGCTTCTCGCTTTGGCAGGTCTATTTGGCCCCAGTGGTGTATCCGGGCTGTATCCGTGATGAGTGGGTTTTGTAGGGTTGTAGTCGGATTTCGTGCGCTGATACACAGCGATACACGAAAGCCGGTATTCGGTTGACCGGGGATGTTTTTTGCTTGCGTGGGGGATCGCTCGAGATTGCCCACGAGCGTTTGTTTAAAAAGGTTGTAGGTTGTTTCCGGCGGGCTACAAGACCTTGCGTCGTTGCCTACGGGTACGCCAGAATCCGCCGGCTTGTGCGTCTAGGGGTCGGGTTCTATCGTTCGCGTGCCGCTGCCTGTTCAGCGGCCGGGTCTGGAAACCCCGAAATGAAAATGGCGCCACTGCGCCCTTCATAACCTATGCTTGCACGCTTTTAAGTGTGCACTCCGTTATGGCGGCTGTGCGCGGGAGACCTTCGGGTCTACCGGGTTGCCGTTTCCCCGGGTTTCCAGCCTGCGTACAGCTGCCACCTCTTCGTCTGGAAACGAACGTGGCAGCTTCAACCATGAAGCGGAGACTCCCATGTTCAAGGTCACCCCCAACCCGCCGGACACCGATCCGACATCCTCCTGCGAACCCGATTCAAACAGGCTCAACGAAGCCGCCGAATCCGCCTTCCACGTCCCCTCCACCGCCGACATCAAAGCCACACCGCGCACGCCTGGCACTCTGTTTACCGTCGACCCCGAGGCCGATACCGAAACGCTGATGGTGTATCTGGTCGAGACGTTGGCCTCGGTCGATGTGATGGTGCATCAGTTGGTGGATCATCTGGAGGGTGGGTCGCGCAATGCCCTGTTGGGGATTTCCAATAGTGTGATGCTGGCGGAGATTACGGCGAATCGGGTGTTGGATCAGATTGATCCGCGTGAATAGACCCGTTCAATTGTGGGAGCTGGCTTGCCAGCGATGGCGGCGGCACGTTCACCATCGCATCGCCGGCAAGCCGGCTCCCACAGGGGTTGTGTGTTTGATGTTGGGGGATGGCTAGTTCGGGTCGAGCAAGCCGCCGCTCCAGTGCCGCGACATCCGGCTGCCGGTGAATTTTGCCACGCCCATGCCCTGGGCGATCAGTCGGTCGCGATAGCGCGTGACCAGGCGCCCTGCTTGTTCGGCATGCAGCACCACTTCGGAAGTCGGGTCACCCGGGGTCCTGAGGATCCGGGCAAAGCGCTGCCCTTCTTCGACGAAATCTCCCAGCTCTTTTTCGAAGATCAGCACGCCGGGTTGCGGGGCGATGCTGGTTTCCATGTGGCCCATTTCCACGGCTTCGACAGGCCAGTCCGCGGGCGCCACGGACTCGTCGATGACGCCGAAAGCGCACAGCCAGTGGTACAGCCCTTCGGCATCCGACTCGGCGAAACGGTCGTTGACGTCGCCCTGCCCGCGCAGCTCCAGGGTCGCGGCCATGCGCCCTGCTGTGACGCCGTCGCGCAGCCACGGGGCGATGATGGTTTCTTCGAAGGAGCCGTCGCCGCCGTCATCCCAGATGATCGCCACGTCCATCTTCATCGCCGCCGCCAGTTCGCGACCGCGGGGCCAGAAACTGCGGTGCACGTAGAGGTACGGCAGGGCTTCGTCATCGGTGTGCAGGTCGAGCATCACGTCGGCCGGGGCGGCCAGTTGCACCAGTTTTTTTTGCCATTGCTGGACGCAGGTCGAAGGTCGCGCCATGGCCGCCGACTGGTCGAACGCGCGATTGAAGTTGTGCCCGGTCGCGTCGTGGTAACGCCCGAGAATCCGGCCCTGGCGAAACTGTCCGATGCCCAGTGGGTTGGCTTGTGGCACCACGGTTACCTGGCCCTTGAGCCGGCCCTGGGTTTCGGCGATCTGTAGCCGTTGCATCAGCACATGCAGGACCAGCATCCCGGCGATTTCATCGGCATGCACCCCGGCCTGCAGGTGCACGTTCGGCCCGCTGCCGTCGCCGGCATAGCGCCAGGCACCGACCCGCACGGCATCGCCGTTGTTGTTGCTGACACTGAACGAAATATCCTGCGGCATTGGTTTTCCCTCCTGTCATGACCGTTGAAAAACGCTGTATCGCGGCGGTCGAGGCTGGTGATTGAACAGGTGTTCAACTAAGCTCGACAGCGTGGAAGCTCATCCAGGGACAGCCTTGTGACAACCGATGCCCCGAAAAACCGTCGCGCCGAACCCGAAGACCGCCGCGAAATGCTGGTGGCGGCCACCGTGCGCTGCCTGGGCCGCGACGGTCACGCCGGGATCTCCGTGGGTTTGCTCAACCATCACTTCGGCAGCATCGAGGCATTGATTGCCGACACCTACCAGCGGCTCGCAAGCGAGCTGACCACTGCCCTGCTCCAGGAAATCGAACAGGCCGAGACACCTGCGCAGAAGATCGATGCCTTTCTGGAAGGCTCGTTCTCGCCCAGGGTCATGGACCCGAAACTGCTCGGGGTGTGGGTGGTGTTCTGGAGCCTGATCCGTCACTCCGAACACGTCAGCCAGTCCCATGAAAAAACCTACCGCGCCTACATCGATCTGCTCAGCCAATTGCTCGATGAACTGGCGGCCAGCGAAGGTTTCGTGATTCACGACACGCGCCTGGCCGCCATCGGCCTATCGGCGATGCTCGACGGTCTCTGGCTCGAGTGGTGCCTGAACCCCGAGACCTTCAGCGCCGCCAACGGACTGCATATCTGCCGTTGCTGGATAAAGGGGCTGCGTCACGGAGCATTCAGCACCGACGACGTCCTGTGACGGGTGCCGGCCGAAGATCATCGCCAGGGTGCCGCTGACGGCGATCAGCCCGGCGCCGATCATCAGTGACGTGTCCATCAGCGTGCCCCAGACCAGGCTCGACAGGGCAAACGCCCAGATCAAGCCGGTGTATTCGAACGGCGCGAGCAAGGTCGCGGTGGCGCGGCGGAAACTGGCGAACAGCAGGAACTGGCCGATGCCGCCTACCAGCCCGGCGCCGAGCATGCCCAGCCAGGCCGGTGTCGGCGAGGGTGTGTAAGTCCACGGCAGCGCCACCGCCATGCAAATCACAAACACCACGTTGGTGATCAGCATCTGTTCGAGCACGGAGGTCTGGTCATCCACCTGACGTAGCTGGATGTAGGTGAACGCCCAGCACATCGCCGCCAGCAGGGTCAGGACGATCGGCAACGGCTCGGTCATGTGGTCGGGGCGACAGGCAATGATCACCCCGACGAACCCGACGATCAGGCTGAACCACTGCCAGCCGCTGGCGCGCTCCTTGAGAATCACCGCCGCCAGCACCGTGACCATGATCGGCGCGGAAAAATACAGGGTGGTCATCTCGGCCAGGGTCAGGTCCCGGGCCGCTGTGTAGTACAGCACCCAGGCCACTATCGACAGCAAGCCGCGCACCACCAGCAGGCGCCGGCTCGGCGAATGCCAGGCGCGCTGGATAACCCGCGAACGCCCCGCCAGCAGCACGGCCACGACCACCACGGCGGCGCGCCAGAACAGAATGGTGACCACTGAATAATCGGCCACCAGCCACTTGATGACCGCATCCTGCAATGACAGGAACGCATAGCCCAGGGTGCACAGGCCAATGCCCTGCAGCGAGCGATCGACGTTCGACGAGCTCATCAGGCGGACCTGCGCACGGGCGTTCCGCGCCGCTCGGCGAAGGCAAACAGCGCTTCGATCAGGAAGGTCAGGCAGACGTAGACCCCGGCCACCAGCAACAGGGGTTCGTACACTTGCAGGGTTTGCGCGCGGACCACGTTGGCGGCGCCGAGCAGGTCGATCACGGCGATGGTCGAGGCCAGTGCCGTGGACTTGAGCAGCATCACGGTTTCCCCCGCCAGGGTCGGCAACAGCAGGCGCAGGGCCCGGGGCAAGCGCACCCGCAGCAACGACTGGCGCGCGGTCATGCCAAAGGCCGACGCGGCTTCCATTTCACCCTTGGGCACCGCCAGCAGGCCACCGCGAATCACTTCGCCGACATAGGCCCCCATCGACACCACCAGGGCGAACACGATGTACCAGTAGCCATCGCGCAGGTACGGCCAGAGGAAGCTGCCACGAATCAGCGGGAACTGGGCAAACAGGCTGCCCAGCCCGTAGTAGTAGATGTAGATCTGGATCAGCAGCGGCGTGCCGCGCGTGACGCTGGTGTAGAACAGGCTGACCTTGGCGATCACCTTGTTTTTCGAGATCCGCGCCAGCGCCACCAGCACCGCCAGCAGGTAACCGAACACACAGGAAACCAACAGAATGATGAGGGTGGTTTGCAGCCCCCGGCCCAACAGCGCCCCGTATTCAACTATCCACGCTGGAATCATTTCATTCTCTCTGCCGGTTCAGTCAACAAGAGGCATCCAGCGACGAATGCGTCGCTCCAACCGTCCCGAAAGATAGTTCGACGCCAAGGTCACCGCGTAGTACAGCGCGGCAGCCGTGAGGTAGAACAACAGGTAGTGGCGCGTCGAACCCGCGCCTTGCTTGGCGGTGTACAGCAGCTCGTTGGTGCCGACCACGCTGATCAGCGCGCTGTCCTTGATCAGGTTGATCCACAGGTTGGCCATCCCGGCCATGGCGTAAGGCGCCATGATCGGCAGCGTGACCCGGCGGAACAGACCGAAACCGTTGAGGCCGAACGCCTTGGCCGCTTCGATCTGGCCAAAGGGAATCGCCTGGATCGCCGCGCGGAAAATCTCCGAGGCGTAGGCGCCCTGCACCAACCCCAGCACGACGATGGCCGCCAGCGGACCGCTGACGTTCACCACGCCGTAGCCGAGTTTGGTCATCAGCGAGTTGAGGAGCATGGAGCCGACGTAGTACAGCAACAGAATCAGCAGCAGCTCCGGCACCGCGCGGAACAAGGTGGTGTAGCCGCGCATCAGCGCCGCAATCGGCTTCGGCGCGCCCAGCTTGAGGCACGCCACCACCAGCCCGATGGCCAGCCCGAGCACAAAGGCCCCGGCGGAAATCTGCAGGGTCATCCAGAGCCCCTTCAACAGCGCACTGCCCCATCCCTGCTCGGTGAAATTGATCAGATCGAACATTGCCGGCATTTCAGTCTCCAGTATGCGGTCATGAACACACCGCCGGATTCTGTGGGAGCGAGCTTGCTCGCGATGAGGCCATGCCAGTCAATATCAATGCTGACTGAACCACCGCTATCGCGAGCAAGCTCGCTCCCACAGGGATCTGCTTTTCCTCAGGACTTGCGTTTAGCCCGTCGTCAGAACGCCGGCTTCACGCTGGTGCCGAAGTAGCTCTGGGACAGCTCGTCGTAGTCCTTGCTCGCCAGCAATTCCTGGATGGCCTTGTCGAGTTTCGCCTTGAGTTCGGTGTCGTCCTTGCGCAGGCCGGCGCCTACGCCTTTGCCGAAGATCGGGTCATAGGGCACGGTGCCGAGGTAGGCCAGGTCCTTGGCATCCGGGGTCTTGACGAACGAAGCCATGGCGGTGCCGTCGGCCATCATCAGGTCGATGCGCCCGGCAATCAGGTCGGCGTTGGCCGAGTCCTGGGTGTCGTAGTACTTAACGTCGGCGATTTTTTCGTAGTAGGTCTTCAGGTAGCTGGCGCTCACGGTCGAGTTCTGCACGCCGATGATCTTGCCCTTCAGGTCATCCGGGTACTTCTTCACCGACGTCTCTTTCGGGCCGACGACGGCAATCGCCGAATCGTAGTAGGCCTTGCTGAAGGCGATCTGTTTTTCCCGTTCTTCGGTCACCGACATCGAAGAAAAGATCACGTCGATCTTCTTCGCCAGCAGCGACGGAATGATGCCGTCCCACGCCACTTCCTTGATCTCGCAATCGGCTTTCATTTCGCTGCACAGCTTGTGGATCAGGTCGACTTCAAAGCCCTTCCACTCACCGTTGGCCTGCTTTTCGGTGTACGGCGGATAGGGTTCGGCGGCCACCGCGAAACGGATCGGCTGTGCCTGAGCCGCGCTCATGCCGGCCAGCAGTACGCAGGCTGCACCGGTCAACCAGTTTGCAAAACGTCGATTTCCCATGTTGTTTTCCCGTCTTTTTATGATGAGTTAGCGAGTCTGATGAGCGTTGACGAATTGCCGGCAACGCTCGCTGCGTGGGTGTACGAACACTTCGTCCGGCGAACCGGTTTCCTCGATCAGCCCTTGATGCAGGAAGGCGACTTTGGAAGAGACATCGCGTGCGAAAGCCATTTCATGAGTCACCAGGATCATGGTCCGGCCTTCTTCGGCGAGGGAGCGGATCACCCGCAGCACTTCCCCGACCAGTTCCGGGTCGAGTGCCGAGGTGGGTTCATCGAACAGCATGACCTTGGGCCGCATGGCCAGGGCCCGGGCGATGGCCACCCGTTGTTGCTGTCCCCCGGAGAGAAACGCCGGGTACTCGTTGCGCTTGGCCGCAAGCCCGACGCGTTCGAGCAGGGCTTCGGCCCGTTCGGTGGCCTCCGCACGGCTTTCACGCAGGACCTGGGTCGGCGCTTCGATGAGGTTTTCCAGCACCGTGCGATGGGGCCAGAGGTTGAAGTTCTGAAACACCATGCCCAGGCTCGACCTGATGCGCACCAGCTGCTTGGCGTCCGACACCAGCGGAGCGCCGGGACGATTCTGGTTAAGGTGAATGCTTTCGCCATCGACCAGGATGCGGCCCTGGTCCGGCACTTCGAGCATGTTGATGCAGCGCAGCAAGGTACTTTTGCCCGAGCCGCTGGCACCGATCAGGGAGATCACCTCGCCTTCGCGGGCGGTCAGGGAGACGCCCTTGAGCACTTCGATATTGCCGAAGCGTTTGTGCAGGCGATCGACCTCGATCATGGTCCTGGCCGCGGTCGGCTCGACGGTTGCGGTACTGGTCACCGTGCCGATCACCGGCCTCGGCGCTTCGCCGTTGAGCACCTGGACAAAGCCGCGAATGCGCTGGCAGGCCTGGGCCAGTCGCTCTTCGCTGAGGGTGAACGAAAGCCGTACAAAACCCTGGGCCGGCTCACCGAATGCCGCGGCATCCAGGACCGAGACACCGGCTTCACGCAGCAGGCGCCAGGCGAATTCCAGCGAGGTCAGGCCGGTGCCGCGCACGTCCACCAGCACGAACATGCCGGCATCCGGGTTGAGCACGCTGATGCCCGGGCAATCGGCCAGGCCGGACACCACCAGATCGCGGCGCCGGCGATAGATCTCGCGCATGCCGTGGGTGACTTCTTCATGGGACTGCACGGCCTTGAGCGCCGCTTCCATGACGAAACCGGGCAAGCCGTACAGCATGCTCAGCACCAGGGTTTCGACATGGTTGACCAGGGCTTCGTTGGCCACGACCCAGCCGATGCGCCAACCGGTCATGGCATGGGATTTCGACAGGCTGCCGATCACCACGCAGCGCTCGGCCATGCCCGGCAACGCCGCCAGGCTCAGGTGTTCGCGCTCGTAGGCGAGGCTCTCGTAGACCTCGTCCACCACCACCCACAGGTCATGGGCGATGGCGAGGTCGGCGATGGCTTGCAGCTCTTCGCGACCCAGTACCACACCGGTGGGGTTGTTCGGGTTGGAGAAGAAAATCGCCCGGGTGCGCGGGGTGATGGCCTTGGCCAATACGGCGGCATCGAGGCGGAAACCCGAGTCCGCCGCACAGGGCACCCGCACCAGCGTGGCACCGGACGCCTTGAGCGTGGCTTCGTAGGTGACGTACATCGGGTCGAGGGCGATCACTTCGTCGCCGGCACCGAGCAGGCACATCGAGGTGGCGAACAAGGCGTTCTGCGCACCGGCGGTGAGAATGATGTTCGAGGCCTGCAGTTCGCGGTCGATCAACCGGCTGTAGCGGCCGGCGATGGCTTCACGCAGGGCCTGGCGGCCGGCGATTTCGGTGTAGTGGGTATCCCCTTCGCGCAAGGCGTGGATGGCGGCATCGGTGATGAAATCCGGGGTGGGAAAATCCGGGTCGCCGACGCTGAGGATGATCACGTCCTCGCCTTTGCGCTGTGCCGCGTTGGCCGCGTAGTGAATATCCCAGGCGGCAACGCCTTGGCCACTGATCCGCTCTACAAAGGGTGAAAACCGCATGCCAGTGCCTCGTTCGAATTGAAGAAACGCAAGCCCGCAACCAGCCGGGGGAAGGTGGCCCTCAACATAGTCCAGACTGAACACTCGTTCAACAGAAAACTCACAAGGCTTCGCGTTCAGCGCAAACAGGTCGTTTTCACGACAGTCGCGCCGTTTTTCAACACGACGCGATCAGGCGCCGTGAAACGATTTTGCTGACCGCGCCAATCGCCAGGGCGATGCAGATCAACCCCGCCGCTACCGCAAACGTCAAGCGCATCCCCTGCGCGATGGCCTCAGGTGGCGCCTGCAAAACATCGTGGCTGGCGGTGCCGAAGGCGAACACGGCGCCCATCACGCCAGCGCCGGTGATCAGGCCGAGATTGCGCGACAACCCGAGCAGACCGGAGACCACGCCGCGCTCTTGCGGCGCGATGGCCGACAGCACGGCGGTATTGTTGGCCGCCTGGAACAGCGCATAACCGGCGGTCATGACCGCCAGGGGCACGATGTAGCCGGCCGCACCGAAGTTCGTCGGCACGGCGGGCAGGATGCAAGCACCGGTCAGCATGGCCAGCAATCCAAGCGTGCCGGATCGATGTGCGCCCAATCTGTCGACCCATCGACCCGCCGGGACCCCGACCAGTGCGGCGACCAGCGGACCCGTCGACATCACCAGGCCAACGCTCGCTGCATTCAGCGCCAGTGCGCCGGTGAGATAAAACGGCCCCACCACCAGGGTGGCCATGACCACGGTCGTCACCAGCAGGCTCATGGCGAAACCTGCGCTCAGCTGCACATTGCGGAACATCGTCAGTCGAACCAGCGGCGACTCGGCGCTGCGCTCGACGAACACAAACACGCCCGCCCCCACCACGGCCACCAGCAGCAGTGCCAGGTTCAGCGGAGCAAAACTGCCGCGCCCGAGGGTCATCGCCAGCGCGTAGGCCAGCAGCGTCAGGACCAGCATCAGGGTGCCGAGGACATCGAAACCCGCTCGATCCGCCCTTTTCTCAGGGTCATCTTTCGGCAGAAAACGCTGCGCGAGTCCCATCGCCAAAACACCCAAGGGCACATTGAGCAGAAAAATCGCCTGCCACCCCGAATGGGCAATCAAGAAACCGCCGAGGGTCGGGCCGAGCGAGGTGCCAATCGCCGACATCGTGCCGAGCAGGCCCATCGCACTGCCCAGTTTTGCCTTGGGCACCGCCCCGCTCACCAGCGCCAGGGTCAACGCCATCATGATGGCCGCGCCGATGCCCTGCAGGGCCCGGGCGGTAATCAGCCACCCGAGACTGGATGAGACGGCGCACAGGACTGAAGCGGCGGTAAACACACCCATCCCGATCAACAACAAACGCCGACGGCCAATGATGTCGCCGAGCCGCCCGACACTGACGATCAGCGCCGTGATCGCCAGCAGGTAAGCGAGCACCACCCATTGCACTTGCTGGAAAGAGGCCGAAAACGCGGCGGCCAGTGTCGGCAAACCGACATTGGCAATGCTCGTGCCCAGGGATGACAGCAGCATGGACAGCGACAGGCTGGCCAGCGCGCCCCGAATCGATATGGACTTCATTTTCTTGCGACTCCGCAAACAGGTTGTCTGGAGCCTAAGCCCAGCCATAACATGGCGGAAGACGCAGCGTTTGCACTGAATACATGCACCAGACGCCACCTACCCACAAACCAGTGTGGGAGCAGGCCTGTGGTGAGGGGGGGCTTGTGGTGAGGGGCTGTGTTGAGGGACCTGTGGCGAGGGGGCTTGCCCCCGTTTGAGTGCGTAGCACTCACAAGATCTTTGGTGCATCAGAGATTTTGGGGCTGCTTCGCAACCCAACGGGGGCAAGCCCCCTCGCCACAGGTCCCTCACCACAAGCCCCCTAATCACAGCCCCCCTCACCACAGACCTGCTCCCACAGGAACCCATTCCATGCCCGACCTGAATCTGCTGATCACCCTGAACGTGTTGCTCGAAGAAGGCAGCGTGGCCCGCGCCGCGCAGCGTTTGCGCCTGAGCCCGTCAGCCATGAGCCGGGCGCTGGCGCGGTTGCGCGAAACCACGGGCGATCCGTTGCTGGTGCGGGCCGGACGCGGGCTCGTCCCCACACCCCGAGCGCTGGAGTTGCGTGAACGCGTCGGCCTGCTGGTACAGGACGCCGAAGCCGTCCTGCGCCCCGCCGAGGCACTTAACCTCGATCAACTGGCGCGCACCTTCACCCTGCGCACCAGCGATGGCTTCGTGGAGAATTTCGGCGCGCCACTGATCGCCCGTATCAGTCGGGAGGCGCCCGGTGTCCGCCTGAATTTCGTGCAGAAGCTGAACAAGGACAGCACCCTGCTGCGCGACGGTTCGGTGGATCTGGAAACCGGCGTGATCGACGAATCCACCAGCCCGGAAGTGCGGACCCGGATGCTGTTTCGCGACCGCTTCATTGGCGTGGTGCGCGAGGGCCATCCGCTGGCTCAGGGTGAAGTCACACCGGTGCGTTATGCCGACGCCCGGCACATCCTGGTTTCACGCCGGGGCCACGAAAAAGGTGTCATGGACGATGCCTTGAATGAGTTGGGGCTGAAGCGGGAGATCATCACCCTCGTCGCCGGTTTTTCATCCGCGATTGCATTGGCGCGGGCTTCAGATCTGGTCGCCAGCGTACCGCAGCGGCACGTCGGCAACCTGTGCCAGGGCATGCATTGCTTTGCTCTGCCCTTCCCCACGCCGCCGATCACGGTGTCGATGCTGTGGCACCCGCGCATGGACGCCGACCCGGCGCATCGCTGGCTGCGCGGTTGTGTGTGGGAGGTTTGCAGTCAATAAACTCCGGCGCCGCGCGCATTCCAGCGGTTTGTATCGAACTGTATGTCCCCCCGGCCACCCTACACAGCGATACACATCCCCAGGTTCAGGACATATGGGCACTACATGGAAATGAAAAAGTGGGGCGCATCGGAAAGCGCAGGTTTTCCGAGCATTCCAGCGACCCACTGACAGGAAAAACACCATGATCAATGCAATCGATACCGTGCTGTACACCGGCAAGACCCACACCACCGGCGGCCGCGACGGTCAGGCGCGCAGCACCGATGGACGCCTGGACATCCAGCTTTCGCCTCCCGGCGCTTCGGGTACCGGCACCAATCCTGAGCAACTGCTGGCGGCGGGTTGGTCGGCCTGTTTCATCGGGGCGATGGGCAAGGCGTGCGTCGCGCTGAAAGTGGCCTTGCCGAGCGACGTGGCGGTGGATGCCGAAATCGATCTGGGCAAGTCCGAAAACGCTTTCTTCCTTCAAGCCCGCCTGAATGTCAGCCTGCCGGGCCTGGACCCGGCCATCGCACGCAGCGTGGTGGAACTGGCGCATCAGACTTGCCCGTACTCCAAAGCGACCCGCGGCAATATCGACGTCGAGATCAATCTGGTTTGATCGACGCAAGAAAGCCTGGCCTGACGTCTTGATACCGGTCAGGCCAGGCTTTCTGAACACCGCAATCGTTGTTGTTGTTGTTGTTGTTGTGGGAGCGAGCTTGCTCGCGATGGTCTAGAGAGCGCCGCGTTTAGCCAGTAAGCACGCGTTATCGTTAACGACCATCGCGAGCAAGCTCGCTCCCACAGTTTACCTACTCCTTCAGGATCAGCAGTGGCTGGCCTTTCTTGACGATATAGGTTGCCAGTTCCGAGGCCTTGTCCTGGCCCACGTTCTTCGCCACATGGGCGACGCCTTCAGGGATGTACAACGAATCACCGGCCTTGAGCGTCACCGGTGCCCGCCCTTCCAACTGATACTCGAAGGTACCGCTGATCACGTGCGCCACTTCCACGCCAGGGTGAGCGTGTTTGGGTGATGTCACGCCCGGGTCGAAGTCCACGAGCACCTGAGTGACTTCGCGATCGGCGGCGCCCAGGTCTTCGCGTATCAGATCAGTGCGATGCAGGCCCTGCTGCCAGCTTTTCATCGCCGGGGCCGCCTGTGTTTCCTGGGCTTGAGAGAAGCTCGCGAAAGTCGCAAGCCCTGCAGCGGCCAGGGCAATGCCCAGCTTGCCGATGGTGTGACGGGTGTTGATACGCAACATTGCCTTTCCTCCAGTTGAACCCTGGCCAGCCGCGCCGAAAATGACACGGTGCCGGTGATTGCATTTGAAGGCCGCCGTGTATCGCCAGGGTGTCTGGAAACCCCGGTTTTGTATGCCCGGGTAACGGCGGGCGTTGCGGATACCTGCCGATACAAACCCGCCGCTAGGCCTTGAACGCTTCGCGCCGGGCGCTGCGTTCGGCGACATAGGCGGCACTCGGTTCACTGATCAGGTCGGCGCGGCGCAAGGGCTGCCCGCAATGGGCGCACAGCGGACCGAGGCCGGCGGGCTCGCCGCAACTGCGGTGGGTATAGACCACCGCCAAACCTTCCTCGGGCGATTTGCACCAGGTTTCGCCCCAGGCCCGCAGCGCCAGCACCACCGAGTAGAACGCATCGCCCTTTTCCGTGAGGTGATATTCGTAGCGTTTGGGCCGTTCGCTGTAGGCACGTCGCTCCAGGAGCCCGTCGGTCTCCATGCTCTTCAAGCGTGCCGCGACCATTTGCGGCGTACCGCCGGTCTGCGCCTGGATTTCATCGAAGCGATGACTGCCCATGAACAACTCACGCAGCACCAGCACCGTCCAACGGTCGCCCACGACGGCTTCGGCCCGGGAAATCGGGCACAGGGTTTCAGAAACGGTTGCTTTCACCGACATGCGGTATTGCCTCTTGCCTAGTTACTATGATTATCATATCTACGTGAATTGCTGGCAACTACACTTCATCATCCACGGATTATCTTGCGGAGCACCGCCATGTCCAACGCCACCTACCCTCTTGATCGGACGGCCTATCTGCTGGTCGACCCCTACAACGATTTTCTGTCGGAAGGCGGAAAGATCTACCCCTTGATCGAGCCCATTGCCAAGCAAGTCGGCCTGCTCGATAACCTGCGTACGCTTGATCGCACCGTTCGCGGGCTCGGCATTCCGGTGGTCATCGTACCGCATCACCGCTGGGAAAAAGGCGACTACGAAAACTGGGATCACCCAAGCCCCACCCAGTGCAAGATCATGCACATGCACCACTTCGCACGCGGGGAATGGGGCGGCGAATGGCACCCCGACTTCGCGCCGCAGGACGGCGACATCATCGTTCAGGAACATTGGGGCTCCAGCGGCTTTGCCAATACCGACCTGGATTTTCGCCTCAAGCAAAAGGGTATCACCCACGTGATCATCGTCGGCCTGCTGGCCAACACCTGCATCGAGGCCACCGCCCGTTACGCTCAGGAACTTGGCTATCACGTCACTCTGGTACGGGACGCGACCGCGGCCTTCAAGCCGGAGATGATGCATTCGGCCCATGAGCTGAACGGCCCGACCTTCGCTCACGCCATCCTGACCACCGATGAACTGGTTGCCGCACTGGCACAGGCAGGTGCGTGATGCAGTTGACCGGCAACCTGCTGATCGGCGCCCGTGAAGTCGGCGCCAGCGAAGGCACCCTGAAGGCGCTCAATCCCGCGACCAACCAGCCGATTGAACCGGCGTTCGCATTGGGTAGCGTGGCCGATGTCGACCGGGCGGCGATACTGGCCGATGAAGCATTCGATGTGTACAGCCATACCTCGCTCGCCGTGCGGGCGGCGTTTCTCGAACGCATCGCCGACAACCTCGACCGTGTTCGCACGGCGCTGGCGGCACGGGCCGCCCTGGAAACCGGCGTGCCCGAGGCGCAACTGGAAGGCGAGGCAATCAAGGCGGCCACCCAGTTCCGTCAGTTCGCCGATGTGGTGCGCAAGGGGCATTTCCTGCAACTGGCCATCGACCCGGCGCAACCCGAGCGTCAGCCACGCCCGCGCATGGATCATCGCCTGCAAAAAATCGCCATCGGCCCGGTGGCGATTTTCGGCGCGAGCAACTTCCCCATCGCCTATTCGGTGGCCGGTGGCGATACCGCGTCGGCGCTGGCGGCGGGATCGACCGTCATTCTCAAGGCGCACAACGCGCATCCCGGCGCCTCGGAAATCCAGGCCCGGGCGATCCGCCAGGCGGTGCAAGACTGCGGATTGCCCGAAGGCGTGTTCTCCATGGTGCGTGGCGGCGGCAATGCCATCGGCGAAGCGCTGGTCGATCATCCGCTGATCAAGGCCGTGACCTTCACCGGTTCCGAACAGGGTGGCATGGCGCTGTATCGGCGTGCGCAATTGCGCCCCGAGCCGATTCCGGTCTTCGCCGAAATGACCAGCGTCAACCCGACCTTTATCCTGCCCCAGGCACTGGCCGAACGCGGCGCGGCGATTGGCGATGGCTTTGTCGAGCGCATGCTGGTCAACGTCGGGCAAGCCTGCCTCAAGCCGGCGATCCTGCTGGCCGTCGAGGGCGCAGGGTTTGCAGCACTGCGCCACGCCATGAGCCAACGCGTGAGCGCAGCACCGGCGCGCACGATGCTGACACCGGGCATCCATGGGGCCTATCTGAACGGGCTGCGCACCCTGGAAAACGCCGGCGCCCGCCTCGTCGCCGTGGGCTCGACCGCCACCGCTGAAGTCGATGGCCGTTCGGCGCTGTTCGAAGTCGAGGGCGAACATTTTCTCGCCGAACCGGCGCTTTCCCAGGAGGTATTCGGCCCGTCCGCGCTGCTGGTGAAGGTCCGGGATGAAGCGGAGCTGTTACGGGTAGCGCGCTCATTCAAGGGGCAACTCAGCGCGACCCTGCACCTTGAACAGGACGACCTGCCACTGGCCCGTCGCCTGCTGCCAACCCTGGAGCGACGCACCGGGCGCATCGTGGTCAACGCCTTCGCCCATCCGCAGGAAGTGTGTTTTGCCACCGTGCATGGCGGGCCGTTTCCGGCCACCTCGGACAGCCGCTTCACCTCGGTGGGCATGACCGCCATCGAGCGCTTCCTGCGCCCGGTGGCTTACCAGGGGTTTCCGGATGAGCTGCTGCCGGAGGTTTTGCGTGAGGGCAATCCCTTGGGATTGCCACGTCTTGTGGACGGTCATTGAACGAAAATGCATCTCCGGCCACCGCTGACTGCAGGAGCGAGACGGCTCCTACATTGGTGTTGTAGGGGCCAAACACAGTTCTTGTGCCCACTGAAAATCCCTGTGGGCGGGCTTGCCTGCGAAGGCGTCGGCACAGCCAACATCATCGGTGGCTGAACTACCGCTTTCGCGGGCAAGCCCGCTCCCACAGTAGATTCGGTAGTCCACAAATACTGCGTACACCCACTAACCCTGTGCGAGCTCGCTCGCGAAGGCGTCGGCACAGCCAACATCATCGGTGGCTGAACTACCGCTTTCGCGGGCAAGCCCGCTCCCACAGTAGATCCGGTAGTCCACAAATACTGCGTACACCCACTAACCCTGTGGGAGCGAGCTCGCTCGCGAAGGCGTCGGCACAGCCAACATCATCGGTGGCTGAACTACCGCTTTCGCGGGCAAGCCCGCTCCCACAGTAGATTCGGTAGTCCACAAATACTGCGTACACCCACAGTAGATTCGGTAGTCCACAAATACTGCGTACACCCACTAACCCTGTGGGAGCGAGCTCGCTCGCGATGGTCTCAAGAACACCGCGCTTAGCCAGCAAGCGCGCGTTTTCGTTAACGTCCATCGCGAGCAAGCTCGCTCCTACAAAAGCAACAACGGGTTTGTCAGTTGTTTTTCGCGAGCCGGGTGTCGCCGCTGTCCCATCCGCCGCCCAGGGATTTGTAGATCGCCACAATGGCCCGGTACTGGTCGGTTTCACCCAGTGCCTGGGCATCTTCGGCGTTCAGGCGCTCGCGTTGTGCGTCGAGCAACACCAGGTAGTCCACCACCCCTTCCTTGTATTGGGTCGCCGCCAGGTCGGCCGCGGCACGGCTCGACTCGCTTTGCCGGATCAGCGACAGCAGGCGTTGCTGGCGCTTGCCGTAGTCGCTGAAGGCGTTTTCCGACTCTTCCAGGGCGAGCAGCACCTGTTGCTCATAGGTCGCCAACGCACCCTCGGCCTCGGCGTTTGCACCGCGAATGCGCGCCCGCACACTGCCCAGGTCAAACGCGGCCCAGGTGATGCTCGGGCCCAGGCTCCAGGCGCGGGCGGCGCTGGAGCCGATCTGCGAACCACGCCCCGCGATGAACCCCAGGAAGCCGCTCAGGCTCACCCGTGGAAACAGGTCGGCGGTGGCCACGCCGACATCCGCCGTTGAAGCCGCCAGGCGACGCTCTGCCGCGCGCACATCCGGGCGCCGCTGCAACAGCTCACCGGGATCACCCACCGGCAACGCCTTGGCGATGGCCGGCAAGTCCTTCGGACTCAAGTCGATGCCCAGCGTGTCCGGGCGTTCACCCAGCAGCGTGGCGATGCGGTTTTTGTGATGCACCTGCTCCGCCTGCAGTTGCGGCACGCTCGCCTCGACGGCCGCCAGGCGGGCATCGGCACGTACCACGTCGAGTTCATTGCCCACGCCCGCGTCACGCAGGCTCACCGTGACGCTGCGCGATTCGCTCTGGTTCTTCAGGTTGGCCAGGGCGATTTTTTCCCGCAGTTGCGCCCCCCGCAGCTGACCATAGGCATCCACCAGCTCGGCGATCATGCTCACCCGCAGTTGGTACAGGTCCGCCGCCGTGGCGTCTTCCCGGGCATCGCTGGATTCCAGTTCGCGCTGGATGCGCCCGAACAGATCGATCTCCCAGGTCATGTCAAGGCCCAGGTCATAGCGATCGGTGTTGACCCGCTGCTCGGTCAGACCCGGCACCTGCGACTTGCCCTGCTGGCTGCTGACCCGGCTGGTGACCACCGGCAGGTTGTCGTTGCTGATGTCATCGCGGATGGCCCGCGCGGCTTTCCAGCGGGCGAAGGCCACGCGCAGATCGCGGTTGCCGTTGAGCGCTTTACCGACCAGCTGATTCAACGTGGGGTCATCGAATTGCTGCCACCACACCGTTTCAAAACGCGTTTGATCGTAGTTGGCCCCTTGGGCCGAAACGACATGGGCAGGCGCCGTGTCCGGGGTCTTGTAATCCGGCCCGACGGTGCAGGCGGCCAACGCGGTGACCAGCAGACTCGGTAAAAACAGCTTGAAAGCCTTCATCAGTGTGCCTCCGGATCAATGACCTTGAGCGATTGAGCGCGGGCCGCCTGGCGCGCGGTTTTACGTTCGATGTAGCGACGGATAAGGACGTAGAACACCGGTGTCAGCAACAGACCGAAGAAGGTCACCCCGAGCATTCCGGAGAACACGGCGACACCCATGGCCCGACGCATCTCGGAACCGGCGCCGGTGGACGTCACCAGCGGGATGACGCCCATGATGAACGCGAACGACGTCATCAGGATCGGGCGCAGACGCTGGCGGCAGGCTTCGAGAACAGCGTCCAGCGGCGACAGGCCCTGGTCCTGTTTGTCCTTGGCGAACTCGACGATCAGGATCGCGTTCTTGCACGCCAGCCCCACCAGCACGATCAGGCCGATCTGGGTGAAGATGTTGTTGTCGCCCTTGGAGATGATCACCCCGGCAATCGCCGACAGCAGGGTCATCGGCACGATCAGGATCACCGCCAGCGGCAGGCTCCAGCTTTCATACAGGGCCGCCAGCACCAGGAACGCCAGCAGGACGCAGAGCGGGAACACCAGCAACGCGGTGTTGCCGGAGAGGATCTGCTGGTAGGTCAGGTCGGTCCACTCGTAGGTCATGCCGTTGGGCAGCTCTTGCTTCAACAGCTTTTCAATCGCCGCCTGCGCCTGGCCGGAGCTGTAGCCCGGGGCCGCGCTGCCGTTGATTTCTGCGGTGACGAACCCGTTGTAGTGCGAGACCCGGTCCGGCCCCGACGTCGGGCTGACCTTGACGAAGGTGGCCAGTGGAATCATCTCTCCACGGTCGTTGCGCACCTTCAACTGACCGATCTGCTCCGGCTCCTGGCGGAACTGTTGCTCAGCCTGGACGTTGACCTGATAGGTACGGCCAAAACGGTTGAAGTCGTTGGCGTACAGCGAACCCAGGTACACCTGCAGCGTGTCGAAAATGTCGTTGATCGCCACGCCGTGGGTCTTGGCTTTTTCGCGATCGATGGCGGCTTCGACCTGGGGCACGTTCACCGTGTAGCTGGTGAACAGGTTGGCCAGTTCCGGAACACTGCGGCTCTTGCCGATGATGTTCATGGTCTCCTTGTACAGCTCGTCGTACCCCAGGTTGCCGCGGTCTTCGATCTGCAGCCGGAAGCCACCAATGGTGCCCAGGCCTTGAACCGGCGGCGGTGGGAACACCGCGATGTAGGCGTCTTGAATGCCACCGAACTTGGCGTTCAGCGAAGCGGAAATCGCTCCGGCGGACAGGCTCGGGCTTTTGCGTTCATCGAAAGCGCTCAAGCCGATGAAGGCAATGCCGGCGTTCGGGCTGTTGGTGAAACCGTTGATCGACAAGCCCGGGAAGGCCACGGCGCTGTCGAAGCCCGGTTCGTTCATGGCGATGGTGCTCATGCGCCGGATCACCGACTCGGTGCGATCCAGGCTGGCCGCATCCGGCAATTGCGCGAAGGTCACCAGGTACTTTTTGTCCTGGGTCGGCACGAACCCGGTCGGCGTGGTGCTGAAGCCCATGTAGGTCATGGCGATCAGACCGGCATAGACCAGCAACGCCACGCTGCTGCCACGGATGACCTTGGACACGGTCCCGACATACCCGTTGCCGGCCTTTTCGAACAGCCGGTTGAAGGGCTTGAACAGCCAGCCACCGAACAGGCGATCCAGAATCTTCGAAAAGCGGTCCTTGGGTGCGCTGTGGGACTTGAGCAAAACCGCCGCCAATGCCGGCGACAAGGTCAGCGAGTTGAACGCAGAGATCACCGTGGAGATCGCGATCGTCAGGGCGAACTGTTTGTAGAACTGCCCCGTCAGGCCGGAAATGAACGCCGCCGGGACGAACACCGCGCACAACACCAACGCCGTGGCGATGATCGGGCCGGTCACCTCGCCCATGGCTTTTTGCGTCGCTTCGACCGGATCAAGCCCTGTCTCGATATTGCGCTCGACGTTCTCCACCACCACGATCGCATCGTCGACCACGATGCCGATGGCCAATACCAGGCCGAACAGCGACAAGGCATTAAGGGAAAAACCGAACAGGTGCATCACGGCAAAGGTACCGATCAACGAAACCGGCACAGCCACCAACGGAATGATCGAAGCGCGCCAGGTTTGCAGGAACAGGATCACCACCAGCACCACCAGGATCAGCGCTTCGAACAGGGTGTGAACCACCGCCTCGATCGAGCTGCGCACGAAGATGGTCGGGTCGTAGACGATCTCGTAGTCCATGCCTTCCGGGAAGCTCTTCTTCAGCTCGGCCATCTTCGCCCGCACCTGGTCGGAAACGTCGATGGCATTGGAACCCGGGCGCTGGAAGATCGGCATCGCCACCGCTTCCTGGTTGTTGAGCAAGGCGCGCAAGGCGTACTGGTTGGAGCCGAGTTCAATCCGGGCAATGTCCTTGAGGCGTGTGATTTCGCCGTCCGCACCACTGCGGACGATCACGTTCTCGAACTCCTCCTCGGTAACCAGGCGGCCCTGGGAGTTGATCGACATCTGGAAGCTGGTGGCGTTGGGCGCAGGCGGTGAACCCAGTTGGCCGGCCGCCACTTGGCGGTTCTGTTCACGCACCGCATTGACCACGTCGGTGGCGGTCAGGTTGCGTGATGCGGTCTTGTTCGGGTCGAGCCAGATACGCAGCGAGTAGTCGCCGATACCGAACATCTTCACGTCACCGATTCCGTTCAGGCGCGACAGCTCATCCTTGACGTTGAGGATCGCGTAGTTGGACAGGTACAGCATGTCGTAGCGCTTGTCCGGCGAGGTCAGGTGCACCACCATCGTCAGCTCGGGCGATGCCTTGTCCACGGTGATACCGATGCGCGTCACTTCCTCGGGAAGTTTCGGTTCGGTGCGGGTCACGCGGTTCTGCACCTGTACCTGGGCGTTGTCCAGATCGGTGCCCAGGGCGAAGGTCACGGTGAGCGTGAGTCGACCATCCGCCGTCGACTGGGAGGACATGTACAGCATGTTCTCCACGCCGGTGATGGCTTGCTCCAGGGGCGCGGCCACGGTTTCACCGATGACCTTGGGGTTAGCCCCCGGATAGTTGGCGTGGACGACAACGGTGGGTGGCACCACTTCCGGGTATTCGCTGATCGGCAACTGGAACAGCGCGATGGCGCCGGCAATCAGGATCAGCAGTGAGAGCACGGCGGCGAAGATCGGCCGCGTGATAAAGAACCGGGAGAACTTCATGGCTGTGTTCCTTTATCCGCGAGGCGAAACGGCGGCATCGGTTTTCACCAGCGCCGGTGACGGAGCGACGGGCTGATTACTCGCCTCGACGGCCTGCCGCTGACGGGCCAGGTTGGCGACGGTTTGCGCATCGGCCATCGGCGCGTCCTGAGGCGCGACCACCGCGCCGGGACGGACCCGTTGCAGGCCGTTGATGACGATCCGGTCGTCTTTTTGCAAACCACTGCGCACGATGCGCAAGCCTTCGAGCTTCGGCCCCAGATCGACGCTGCGGTACACGGCCTTGTTGTCCTGGTCGATCACCAGCACGAACCGCTTGCCGAGGTCGGTGCCCACGGCCTCGTCCTTGATCAACAGGCCGGCATAGGCCGCGCTGCCCACCAGTTTCAATCGGGCATACAGGCCCGGGGTGTATTGGCCGTCGGCGTTGTCGAACACCGCGCGGCCACGGATGGTGCCGGTCTTGGGATTGACCTGGTTGTCAACGAAGTTCATCTGCCCCAGGTGGCTATTGCCCTCCTCGTTCGACAGGCCCATGTACACCGGCGTGGACTGACTGCGCCGGCCTTCACGGGAGAGCTGGCCGTACTTGAGGAACAGGCGTTCGTCGGCATCGAAATAGGCGTAGACCTTGTCGGTGGAAACCACGCTGGTCAGCGCCGAGGTGTCGGCGGTGACGATGTTGCCGGCGGTGATTTCGGCACGGCTGACCCGGCCGCTGATCGGCGCAGTGACGCGGGTGAAGCTCAGGTTCAGGCGTGCCAGATCCAGCTGCGCCTGAACCGAATCGACACCGGCCTTGGCTTCCTGGGCCGTGGTGCTGCGCGTGTCGGCCAGTTCCGCAGAAATGGCATTGCTGCTCAGCAGGCGCTGGCCGCGTTGCGCTTCGTTGGCGGTTCGAACCAGCGTGGCGCGAGCCTGTTGCAACTGCGCTTCGAGGCGGTGCACTTCGTGTTCGAACGGACGTGGATCGATCTGGAACAGCAGATCCCCTTTCTTGACCGACTCGCCATCGGTGAAGGCGACACGATCGATCTGCCCCGACACCCGCGGACGAACCACGACGGTTTCCGGCGCTTCCAGACGGGCGGTGACTTCATCCCATTCGGTAATGGGTTGCTCAAGCACTTTGGCGACGGTGACAGTGGGCGCACCAGGCGCCTTGGCGGCATCGGGTGCGTGACCGCAGGCCGTGATGGCCGCCAGGGTCAGGGCAGCAAGGGGATAACGCAAAGGTTTGAGTGACTGTTCCATGGGGGTGTCCGCCAGACGGTTTAAGGGTTGGAGAATTCTCGGCCGCACATGAGGCAGCGACGAATCGAATGGAGTGAACTTGGGTATCACCATTAATGATGACCATCATGTATAAGCACAAAAAAAAGGTTTTTCACGCAATACGGGGAAACTGTAGGAGCCAGCTTGCTGGCGATGGACTCCAGTGCGCCGCGTTCATCCAGCTAACCCGCGTTATCGTTGACGACCATCGCTGGCAAGCCAGCTCCCACAGGGGACCGTGCCCACGGAAAAACTGTGGGAGCCAGCCTGCTGGCGATGGACTCCAGTGCGCCGCGTTCATCCAGTTCACCCGCGTTATCGTTAACGACCATCGCTGGCAAGCCAGCTCCCACAGGGGACCGTGCCCACGCTGAAAAACTGTGGGAGCCAGCCTGCTGGCGATGGACTCAAGCACGCCGCGTTGAATCAGGTCACACGCGTTATCGTTGACGACCATCGCTGGCAGGCCAGCTCCTACAGGGGACCGTGCCCACGGAAAAACTGTGGGAGCCAGCCTGCTGGCGATGGACTCAAGCGCGCCGCGTTGAATCAGGTCCCACGCGTTATCGTTAACGACCATCGCTGGCAGGCCAGCTCCTACAAAAGACCGCGTCCGGGTCCAAACTCAGCAGGTTCTTTCATTACAAGCCGTCAGACTGACGGCGGAACAAATGGAGTCCAGTGCCGGCCCGAGCGTTTGCGCCACTTGCAAGGCTCGGGTGGTTGGTTCCATTTTGTGGCCAATGCGTTTAAACAGGGGGTCGTTGAACAGTGTGCGCAGACGAGCCAATGCGCCGCTGACCGCCGGTTGGCCCAGGGACAGTCTTTGTGCGGCCCGAGTGACGTTGCGCTCCTGAATGAGCGCCTCGAATACCACCAGCAGATTGAGGTCGATATTGCGCAGATCATTACGTTTCATGGGTCAGCACCTGTGAGGTGTTTTTCCTGCAAGGCCATTGCCGCGAATTTATATTACGACCATCATTAATACCAGCCCTTCAGCAAAAAATTGCCATGGCGCCCATCGGAAGACAGGACTGCACTCATGAAAGTGACGAAAGACAAGGCAGCGGCCAACAAGGAAGCGATCCTCGGCGCAGCCTCGAGGATGTACCGGGAAAAAGGCATCGACGGCATCGGGATCGGCGAACTGTCCCGTTCGGTGGGCCTGACCCACGGCGGCTTTTACGGACAGTTCCCAGGTGGCAAGGAGCAGTTGGCGTCGGAGGCCGTGAGCCGTACGTTCGAAACCAACATCGACGACTGGCGAGCGGCCAAGTCCATCCCCGAACTGCTCAAGAGGTACTTGAGCCAAGGCCACATGAACAACTGGACCGAAGGCTGCCCGATCCCTGCCCTGGCGGCCGATGTCGCGCGCAACGGCGGTACCGTCAGCCACTCGTTCACCCAGGGCGTGCAGACCCTGATCGAAACGCTGATGCCATTGGTCGACGGCGAAACCGCTGATGAAAAGCACCAGGAAGCCTTGCGCATCCTGTCATCGATTACCGGGGCGATACTGATCGCCAGAGCCCTGGACAATCCGCGATTGTCACAGCAGTTCCTGCAATCGGTGATCGATGCCTGGCCTGCCAAGGCCGAAAAAACCGCACAGGACGCTCCGGTGCGACAAACCGGCGATACAAGTCAAGGATGAGGAGCCGCATCAGCGCTCCGGGCAGCTTCAACAAGACTGAACTAGCTTTACCTGCAACGATCCACGGCCACCCGGCAAGGAGTTGTGATGCGTGCCACGGCATTTTCAGTCGGTCAACCAGCCCCCTGGTTTCATTGCCGCACTCAACTACGAGAACGCTTTTGTTTCGACACCATTGCCGGTCGGTATGTCGTGCTGTGTTTTTTGGGTTCTGCGGCCGACCCTGTATCCACCAAGGTTCTGGAAGATATTCAGGCCCATCGCCCGCGATTCGATGATGATCAAGTCTGCTTCTTTGGTGTTTCCGTCGATCCAGAGGATGAAGAGCTCAAGCGGGTGGAGAGTTCGATACCCGGCATACGCTTCATCTGGGATTTCGATCGGTCGGTCAGCAAGCTCTACGGTACATTGCAGCCAGACGGCAGCATCAGGCAAATGACCTATGTGCTGGACCCTGCGCTACGTGTCCTGGCCATCGTCCCGATAAGCCCCCCCATTGATAACCATGTCCCCTCGTTAATGCGTTTTCTGGATCGATTACCGGCAACGGCTGCGCCACGTGCCGCCACTCCACACGCCCCCGTCCTGGTGGTTCCCCGTATATTTGAGCCGTCTTTGTGTAAAGCACTGATCAGTTATTACGACGAACGCGGCGGCGAGGAATCCGGGTTCATGACGGAGCAGGCGGGTAAAACCGTCCACATCACTGACCATAATCACAAACGACGTCGTGACTGCGTCATTGAAGATGAGGCTCTGGCCAAAGCCTGTGAATCGCGTATAGCCAGCCGTTTGCTTCCGGAGTTACAGAAAGCGTTCCAGTTCAATGCCACTCGAATGGAGCGCTATCTGGTGGCCTGCTACAACAGCGAGGAAGGCGGGCATTTCCGGCCCCATCGGGATAACACCACGAAGGGTACGGCCCATCGCCGTTTTGCCGTTTCCCTGTTTCTTAATTCGGGAGAGTACGAAGGAGGTTTTCTGCATTTTCCAGAGTATGGAAAAGTGTATTACAACGCGCCGACAGGAGGGGCCGTGGTGTTTTCGTGTTCACTCTTGCACGAAGCCACTTCAGTAACCCAAGGTCGCCGTTACATGTTTCTGCCGTTTCTCTACGATGATGCTGCCGGCGTCATTCGAGAACAGAACCTCTCATTTATTGAAAAACAGCCTTGAGTGCCGGTTCGAACACGATCGCCAGGGTTCATGATCGCCGGATGCCCTCCGCTGATGTAAAAGCCGGAGGGCGAGCCGAGGCACTTTTTGCCGGTGGTGCCAGCGTTATCTCCTCTAGACGCGGCGATTCACGTCAAAGCGATCCAGGTTCATCATCTTGAAGGGCAACCCTGAGGGCCGCGCAGGCTGCGGCTTTCAGGTCCTCAAAAAACCCTCTTTGGGGTTTGTATGGCTCAGTTTGGCTATGCAATGACAACATTATGCCAGCCTGACATTCCCTCCCCCCGGCGTCCTGCCGACCGAACATCCCCCCTCTTTGACTGCTACGCTTTCCTCGTTAACTGAGGAATCTCAATGCCAAACTCAGATCTGCTCCCTTCCCTGCTGTTCAAGCTCAACGAAAACCAACTCGCCCTCGAAGCCGCCATCTTGGAGCTTTCGAACTGGGTCGAGCAGCGCGGCTCGGCCGACGTCGCCGACAACGTGCGCGGCGCCTTGGAAGCCATCGACAAGAATGAAGAATTCATCAAGATGACGCTCGCGGTGATGATGGCACCGGAGTGAAGACAATTGATCACTACGCCAGGGTCCTTGCTCCCCCACCAAAAAATAATAGTGAGGCCGGCCCTTGAAAGATGGCAATTCGCCTTCACAATGATCGCTATCCATTTTGAGCACTAAGGGCTGTTAGGTCATATGAAAACAGAACAAGTTGGTGAAGTCGCCGCCGTGGGCGTAGGGGCAGCAGCTGGAGCCGGTCTCGGAGCTGCTTATGGGGTTGGCGTTATAGGCGTTGCAGCCGCTGAAGCTGCGGCAACTGCCGCAATCGCGGCCGGAGCATCGGCCGCAACTACAACAGCGGCGATTGCAGCCGCGGGCGGCGGAGCTGTTGCAGCTGGTGGAACAGGAATGGCTGGCGGGGTTGCTGTGATAGCTGGCACCGCAGCCAGCACCGCCATACTACCGATCGTGGCGTGCGCCGTCGGAGGTGCGGCCGTAGTGGGTGGTTTGGGATGGGGTGCTTACAAGCTTGGTCAGAAACTGTTAAAAAAGTAAGGGCTTTAGAATTGACTACATTCCAAGCAGGGAGAGCTGCACCATGCTTACTGATCAGCAAATCGATGCCGCAATAAAAGCGGCACCAGCTACGCCGGGCGATAGCCGACAACCCGAACACCGCGATTGCATACGCTTTGCCTACGAATGGCTTGATGCACAAACAAAAACGAAGGGCGTGCAAAAAACACCGTTTGACTTAAAACATTTAATTCAGCGATGGGCCGGCAGGTATGTATCAAGCTCGGACGTAGAGGTCGCTGCATACCTACACCCCGAAATTCATGGTCAATATCCTCACTTTAATATCAGTTCGAGACTTACAAACCCATCAATAAGCCGAATATCGAATCTCGGCGAAACGTACACCCAGACCAAAGGCGAATATCATGACCTGGGTAGGTACTCCCGTACTGAGTAGCTCGGCGCGTCACAGCCTTGACGCACACCTGGCATTACCACAACGCAATCGATCCTCGGTTGCGTTGTGGTAATGCAGCAGTACTATCGGGAATGGACTACAGGCCTCGTATTTCAAAGGTATGTATCCCCGATTGTCTAAAACACTAGACCGACATAATCGCCTTTCGGGTCAATGAAACCGAGGAACGTCGAGCTAGTTTTAGACAGCGTTTCACCCTCTGCGGCGTCCTGCCGAACCATCAAACTTCCCTGCACCACCACGACTGCGCATACAGGCAGCCGTCGATTTCCTCCAGACCGCTCAGCGTGAAAGCGTTGGTCGCCATCCCTGACAACCGGGCATCCATCAACGGCGGTAGCGGCACCGCATCAAGCGGCATGCCCGCCGGCCGGATCTCGGCGATATCGCTGGTCCGGTTCAATTGCTCGCACATCTGATTCCTGATGTTGATGTCGGCACGAATGCCTGGCGTTTGCCGGATTGCCTTCCACTCCCGGGCGACGCCCTTCTCTCTCATGCACGTGATCAGGAAATACATGGACTTCTCGACACTGGATAAATAACCAGTATCGTAAACCAACGCCGGTCTTTCAATGAAGAGCTGACGAGCGGATCAGCCCGTCATACGCCTGCTCGCAGGTCACTCCCCGGGCTCGGGCTTGGTCAGCAATTGCAGCCAGGTCGCCCGCTCGCTGGTCAGCGCGCTTGAGCACGTCGGCAAGCACAGCGGCGGCGCGGGTAGCTGCCTTGCTTGCGGCGGCAGTACAGGAATTGCCGCCGGCTTCACTGGCTGCGAGGCGACGGGCAAGGTCGTCGGCGGCCCTGCGCACGCCGTCAGCAGAAGCGCGAGCAGCGGCAGCATCAGCCGTGGCTTGATCGATAATTCGTTGGCCATCTTGGACCGCCTTATTGATTGACTGCTGGTAGGCCTGTTCCTTGGCGCGTTCGCGGCTTGCGTTTTCCAGCGCCGCGGCCCTGTCGTCAGCATCGCGTTGGTGCCAGGCCGACAGCCACTTGGCATCCGTGACCGTCACGCCGTGGTGATAGGCGCCGAGCAGCGCGCCAGCCACCAACAGCACCGCCGCCATATAAGGAAGGAATTGGCGTAGGATCGCACTCATGGCAACACCTTCAGCGCGGCGCGGTAAAAGGCTAGACGCTCAGCCAAGCCATTCAAGCCGCCATTGATGCGCCGGGTGATCGCGTTAAAGTCGCTGGCATCGGCCAACGCATTCAGGTTCCGCGAGTTCCAGAACCACGCCGCTGATTTCGCCGCCCACTCGGCCTGCTCGAGCAGCTCAGGTGTCCGGAGCAGCCGGTCATCACCGAACAGCGCCTTGCTGCACGCCAGGTAGTTGTCGTGTCCGGTAACCTGGATCAGACCACGCCCGCGGTACTTCTGACCGTCGCCGTCAGCTTCGTACGTATTCCCCAGGCGCTTGGCCAACGGCCCAGTGTCGTACTTGCTCAGGTACTGATCGCCGCCCAACTCCTTCACATACCGGAACTGGCCTGACTCATGCCCGACCTGTGCGATGAACGCAGCCATGCGCAATCGGGTGCTGATCTGAAACCGATCCATGGCCAGGTTCAACGCAGATGCAAAAACGCCGGCTTGTTTGCCGGCGTTCGGGAGGATCTGCAACAGTTGCTGCTGGGTGATGGGCATTGCGTTCTCCAGGCAAAAAAATACCCGCTCGATGGCGGGTTGCGTTCATTTGGCTGCAGCTACGCTACGTCGGGCGCGACCGCCGAAACGGTCAAGTCCATGCCTTCAGCGGGCTGTGTTGGCCAAGTAACTTCCGGCGGCCATCCCGTTTGGCCGGTGACTCGCCCGAGCAGTACGGCATAAGTTTTCCACTGTTTCAGCTGAGCCGTGCGCACCGGAAGCTCCGCCACCTCTTCGGGCGTGGCCATCTCAAGTTCAATTGAATCATTCAGGGTGCTGATTCGATTGATCAGCGCGACCTTCTGAGCTGCCGCCAGTTGAGTCAGCTCCTGAAGCTTTGCGCTTTGAACGGCAAGAATGCTTTCGTGCGGATTCAGGAAGTCAAGATAGCGTTGGTCGTCATCTTCCATGACTACCAAACCAGGCCAGTATTCCGGATCCTGCGGCGACCAAAATACTGCCGTGATGCGACCATCAATAATCTGGACATAGATAGTTGTTGTGTCTTTGACTGCTTCGGTCATATCGAATACCTCGTCACGCTAATGGTGAAGGCTGGAGTACCGGCAGTGTTGGTGGTCGACACATAGGCGGTCTGCGCAACGGCTACATCAATCGCAAAGCTGCCGTTGATGGCGCCGCCAGCTACAACAGTGCCGGAAACGTTCTGTGCGCTAGTGCCAGCACTGTTAGAGCTGATAGTCATGCCAACGTTGGAGGCCGATGAAGACGAGTTGGTCAGGTTGCCAGAAATGCTGATAGCGTTGAACGGCACCGCCGCGGCCAGCGAGAACGATTGCAGAGACAAACCGCCAGTACCGCCCGAAAACACCTGAGCGCCCGGTAAGCTGATACTTCTGTCTATCTGACTAAATACCTTGAACTGTCTAGAAGCGTTTGTAGGAACCACACTGACAAGTGCGGAAGCAACATAGCCAGATGGCATATTCGCGCCCGCGTAGATTTCCGGTGCTACTGCTGATGTTGCGTTTACGCCGAGAAGCCTGGCGACACCGCCTATTGTACTAATGACATAAATCGCAACGTACCCACTGACCGGAGCAAGACCGGTATCCATGCCGTTGGTGCCGGTAGTCGCCAGGTTTATTGTTTGACTGAACCCAGAAATTTGAAGGGCCTGGCCTCCAAGATCGGTCTTGACGACGACCTCATCAGCTGAATAAGTCGCGGTGGCCGAGGCAGCGGCCACCGACATCCTTCCATTGCGTGTTTCTCCCACAACTACAGTGGATTGAGCAGCGTCAAGCTGGCCTCGATCGATCCACAGCGTGTTAGCCGAGTTGCGCTGCTTTAGCCTTCCGGTACCGGTGTCCCCCCAGACTTGGCAGGGGAATGATGGGCTCGGTGCTGACGGTCCACTACTTTGCGAGGCGAGCGCCACCAAGGCTTGGTTCATGTCCGTACGGAACGTCAGGCCGGGGCCGTTTGCAACGTTCATGTCATGTTGCGACATAAGTCAGTATCCCTTTGAGATGTAGTCAATCGAGCGGCCTGACTGGGCTACCCCACTTGAGTTGCGGATAAATACCTTGAAGCCTGCGGCATTTTTGGTGGCCGTAGGCACATCGAGGTAGTCGCCCGGGGAAAGCCCTTGCGCCGTCAAACTGAGCGCTGGGCTGGTATGGAATGGAGGTGAATAGGAAACGGTCAGCCCCCCGATAGGAACGGGGATGTCATTGCCGATTTCGATTCGACCAGGCATGTCAAACACGACCTGGAGCGTCTGCACATCGATCCAATCCGAGGTTTGCGTAACAACCCCGCGCAGCTCGAAATCGAATAGACGAGCCCTGTAATCACCAACAACGAACGGCTTCCACGCTGACCACACTGCAGGGAACACGTCGGAGGTTCGAACCCACAACGACAGTGAGGCTCCATTCGGAGGAGGCCCGTCAACGCCTATTACGGCATCAAAATCAGCCACTTGGTCAATGTACGTTCCATCATTGTACAAAGCGGCCTCAATAGTCGCCGTAAGCCTGCAATCGTAGACATACACAAGGTCTGTGGGCGCCGCGAACTGATACGACATCGATGGCGAAGATCCTCCGAACTTGTCGGTTTCGCTGAGGTTTGCGTCAACACTGGGGATGTCGTCAAACAGCCCGGTGCCAGCCATTCGCAGTACTCCACCGTCAACGGCGGCGTTCACGGCAGTTCCTGCGAACCCAGGCGATTCGGATAGCGTCAAAAGGATGTTAGATGGCAGAGGTACCTGGGCGTCTGACCAGACTTCGGTAATCGGCCCCCCAACACCAGATGAATCAACCGCACGAGCGAGGTATTTCCCTGGCATCAGCGAAACCACAGCCGATGTCGACCGCCCTACAGCCTCGGTGATCGGCAACGCTATATCCCAGGTCGCAGCCGTGTTACGCGAGTGCCTGATGTTTATGCTGCCGCCAAGCTTCACATCAAGCTCTGGAACTGGGTCCCACGCCAGTGTTGCGACACTGTTTATGACGTCAAGTCTGAGCCCCGTCAGAGCGGAGGGAGCAGCAAGCAATGCCTGTGCGGTGTAACTCTGGATTGATGCGGGGCCTGACAGACCAAGTACCGACTTTGGCGTAACGCGGACCGACCAAGGGCCAGCGGAAGCAGAATCAAAATCAACGCTCGGCGTCGATACTTCGCTAACGTACTCCCAGTTCCCTCCGGGCTTCATGACCTCGATCTGATAGCGCATTGCATTCGCCGGCCGCGCCCAACTCACTGACAGCCTTGCTGCGGCAAGACCTGTGCCCGTGTCATAGAGCGACTCCGAGAACGTCAACTGCCCGACTGCGGCCGGAGCGCCAAGATTGACAATGCTCGTCGGGGCATCAACATCGGGTATCCCGAAGTCCACTTCATCGAACTTATCGGCATCGTAAGCGACGGCACTGATGGCGTAGGTTCCGTCGTCGCCTTCGCTAATCCCGATAACGCGGAATTTCTGTGTATCCAGCGCCGCGGCGGCAAATGCCCACGGGGCCGATGCCAGAGGAGCACTTGGCAATGCAGGCGAGACGGCTACAGAGGTCGCGCCGGTCGAGACGGTGATGGTCCGGCTGGCGTAGCTGCCATCAGCAAGAATGACACTCACGACGCCAGTCCCACCCAGCCCCAGCGGCGCATCCAACAGCAAGGAAGTCGTTGTGCTGCCCGTCAGCAGGCGACCGCCATTGCGAGCGCCGGCACGGTTGGCATCAGCAATATCGATGACGTCCCCGGGCAGCGGAATGGCGCCGTCAGCACCTACGGCGAACGTCACCGCCTCGCTTTCGGCATACAGCAGCCAACGACCTAAGCGACGAGCTTGCCCCCTGGAGGTACAGCCCACAGCCACAACATCGCTCTGCTGGATGCGACCCCACTTGGCGATCAATTCAGGCCGCTCGACGATCTCGACCGACTGCTTGTATTGCTGGAATGGGTTGTTCCAAGTCACCGCCGCAACGTTGAAGCGCTGATCGGAGGCGACCGATTGGTAGCTGAACTCGCCGCCGACCACATTCGCGTTGTTGAACAAGTACCGGCTGGAGCGCGGCGCGTCCTGCACAGCAGTGAGTGTGCTGCCGGCCCAGAAACATATGGCCCGGAATACCGACACCATGTCATTGACCAGCTTCCACGCATCTTGCTGGGTGGTCAGGACCATGTCGCAAACAAAGCGCGGTTCATAGCCGCCATTACCATAGCCATTCGGCACCATCACATCGCAGTATTGGCCGATGTTGAAAAGCGCGTATTTGTCAATCAGGGTCGAATCGAGCAGACCACCGAGCCCGTAGCGGGTGTTGGTCAGCATGTCGTACCAGACCCAGGCCGGGTTGTTACTCCATTCGCGCTTGAACGTGCCGTCCCATGGCCCGGTGTAGTATCGTGTGGCCGGGTCATAGTTGGCTGGCACCAGCACCTTGATCCCTTGCACCATAAACGCCATGCGCGGGATGCTGGAAAACTGCTGAGCATCGATCGAGATGCCAACCATTGCTGTATTGGGGTAGCGCAGTTTTTCGTCCCACAGCAATGTCATGCTGTCGAAGAATGTGCGGTTTTGAACTGCCGCGCTGACGGAATCCGCTGTAAGCCGGGTGACCCTGACATAACGCGGGAAACCACCGGATAAAGGCAAGCGCAGGTAATACGAAAACTGCGTGCGACTCATGGTCTTGCCGTCAATCGCTAGGTCTGCGCACAGTGGCAACCAGGCGCCGCTGCCAACCTTGCCCTCAATGCGAAACTCGGCCCTTGCGCCATTCGTGTCGCCGTTCTGGGTGTTCTGCGTGGACAGCTGTGGGGTGCTGATGGTGACGCGGACAGCATCCACATCGGTGTCGGTGATGGCGCGCTCGGCCGCAATTCCCGCCTTGAGTTCAACCCCTACGGTCTGCTCTGCCTCAAGCCCCGTCATGGGCATGTAGGCCTGCCCCTGAGTGCCTGGACGGAAATCAACAGTCACGTCAGAAAAGTTGAAAGTACCGTCAGGGTTTTGCAGTGGCACATCGTCGAAGAACATCCCCATGGTGCCGTATGGGATGCCGTTGATTTCACCCTCGCTGATCGCGTGCAGGATGCGTACATGCTGACGGGAGCGAAGGCTGTCCGGCGCTTCAACTGCGGCCCGGACGGTACCGCTACTGCCACCCCCACCCTTTCCGCCGCCCTTGCGGCCTACGATGAGCTCGCTCATGCCGGTATAGCCTCCGCCCAGGTACCCATGCCGACGACACTGGAGCCCACCAGCATCTGCCCATAGACAACAGGCACTGGAAGGCCCTGTTGTGTCGAGTTGAATGCGCCGTTGAAGATGTAGCTGGGTTTGTTTTCTGAGGCGGCCTGCTCTTGTTGGTTGGGCGCCTTGGGGACTGGCGTGAGCAATTGCGAAACGCCGCCGATCGTCAGGGATAAGCCAATAGAGAACGCGACAGGCCCTAGCCAGATTGATGCAATCATCAGGGCGACTCCTGCGATGGTCTGAAACAGCCCGCCGCGCTTGCTCCCCGAAATGATGGGAACAATACGAATTTCGGTGGTTCCGCTTAAGGTGAACCCATCCTCTCCAACATTCTCTCGGTTGCGGAAAATGGCGAAACGCAGGCCCCTCTTTTCCGATTCACGAATGAAATCCTCGAATCCAGGTAATGTGTGCTTCAGGGCGCTAAACGCCTCAGTCGTGGTGCCTGTCTCAAGCTGGCGAAAGTGCTGACGACCGAAGGATTTGGCCAAGCTGCCGGACAGCAAAATCATGGTCATGGCCTTGTTGTGGGCAGCGCTCATAATTTTCTCCAGACATAAAAAAACCGCCTCTAGAGGCGGTTTATGGTTATTTTTACTTTTACCGAATTCTGGTAAGTCGAAGACTTCCATCAGATGGGAGAAGTATCCGATAGGCAACATTTGAGCCGGCTTTCAAGTCTGCGTCTTGCGAGGTGGAAATGTCTGGGCAGATACCACTTCCAGTCTCTAGACGAAAGAAGTAAGACCCTGGCTCAAGACTTAACTGAATGAACTCTCCGCTTCTGATCGCAAAGACCTTTGTATTGTTGACGTAAACATCATGGGTACATCCAGATCCGAAGATGCCGGTGTCACGCAAAAAAACAACGCCTGCTCTCCCGGGTAAATCGCCAGATTTTACATATTGAGGGGCATACACCCTTTCCGACGGGATAGGGTGTGCAGTTTGCTCGGTCACCGGGCTTGTAGAACACCCTGCCAGCGCAGCCAGGGCCAGAATTGTTATAGCTTTCCACATTGCTGAGCCTCCTTGTGTTTTGCCGACTCTAACAGGGAGATTGCGCACAAATACAGGGCCTATCGGTTGTAGCGCAGGATATGGGTCGTGCACTCGCGGTAAGCTCGGCCGTAGACCTCTTTACAGCTCAACCTCCCGTACAAATGATGCAAAATGACGTCGCCGTCCAGCCAGATCGCGCCGTGGCAGGGTGTGGGGCTCCCGATCGCCATGACGATCAGATCGCCGCGCTCGGGCGAACTGACCTCAATGAACCCAGCCTTGGTGAAGTTGTCGACGTACAGGTTTTCGCCGTTGTGCCACCAGTCATCCTTGCGGTGGAAGTCCATCAGCGTGATGCCGAGCACCTGGCGATAGTAGTCGCGGACCAGGGTGTAGCAGTCGATGGCACCGTGCACAAAGACGCGCCCCTCCAACGGCATTTCGCCGCTCGCCGGCATCTCGTGCCACGTCGCAACTCCATTGGCCAATCCAACGATCCACCAGGTAGTTCGACTCGCTGCGTGGCTCGCAAGGTCGTGCAGGCTCGGCTCGGGGCCGACATCCGGGTGCGAATGAACGATCACGACGATGTCGCCCATGTCTTCGGCGGCCGCATAGTCCTCGGGATGCAGAACAAAGTGATCAGGCTCGTCCGATTGATTCCGACACGGCACGTATTGCGGCTTGCCCCGCACACTGACCACCAGCCCTACCGATTCGCGCGGGTATTCAGCGCGAGCATGGGCTTCGGCGTCAGACCGGCATTTAGTGAACAGCTCGCTCATGTCAAAGCCTCGGTACGTTGGCAATGCCTGGGAACCCACCAAAGGGGAGTTCTCCATTTTCACCAAAGCGCAGCTTGCAGCCCTTTATGGAGCGGCTGCACTGGTCCTTGGTCGGATCGCTGGTTGGGGTGTTCAGGTAATCCGCCACAGGCCCGCCGGCATAGCCGCACTCACCTGAGCGGTACGCCCATAAGCAGGTTGATGCGATCACCTGGCGCCGCGGCAACTTGATGCCGGTTAGATCGAGCGGAGAACCCAGGTCGAATTCGATCGCGGCCGATGTTTCATTGGCCTTGCGCGTGATAATCCACGTTTCGACCGGGTATTCCTCGAAGGGGTTGGCCGTGGGGTTGCCCGCCGTAAAGTTCACTGCGTCCAGATACTTGACCAGCGTGCGCCGCCGCTTGAGTTTGGCGCCCAGCAGGTCTTCGTACTGTCGGCACAGTGCTGAAATGGTGCCGCCGAAGTTGCCGACCTGAAGTTTTGGGCGGGCCGGCGAACCCTGGCTGGGCGTAGCGAACTCCGAGGCATTGATCGGCCAGGGGCTGTAGGTGCTGCCCTTCCAGATGACAGAGCCTTTGTTTTCATTGGTCCCCGCATGAAAGCGGATCGTCTGGTCTGGCAGCACCAGCTCGAAGCCTTCCCAGATCGACATGCCATTTGCGAGCGCGAGCTGACCTTGAAGTGCCGTCATTCGAACACCTCCTCAAAGGTCGCTGAAAGGCTGTCGATGCCGCGCGCCACATCGGTGCGCGTCCACTCACGACAAACAAAAACCCCGCTGTTTAAACCGGGGTGGGTGTAGCTGAAGGATTCGATCCCGCCTCGGGCAATCAGAAAGGCGTCGATGGCATCGATCTCTGAGTTAACCCGTTTGAAGGTCAGCGAGAACTTGCGCGGCTGGCGATTGATACCGATTCCCTGCCGCTGCTCGTACCCGTCACCGAACTTGATCACCTTCACCGTCGGGGTGATCACCCGGGAGGCGTCATAAGTCGCTCGCCATGTGAAAACAGCCATGATGCCTCCTTAAGTGAGTTGCCCACCGTTACGGCGCGCGGTGGCGATTTCTTGCCGGCACACGACCTTGATGGCTTCGGCCAGGCGTGCTGGATCGGGTGTAGCACCGCCGCCATCAGTGGCGTCCACCGTCACGCTGACGTTGACCGTGCTGGAGCTACCGCCACCGCGAACACCGAGGCGACCTTGTGAGTCGCGAGCCAGCGGAACGATGGCCTCAGGCCCTGCCTCGCCCATCACGCCAGTTTTACCGTTGGCCATGCCAAAGGCTGTAGGCGAGCTGACCACGCTGTTGGAGAAGGCCCCGCCATTGGCGAACATCTGCACGCCGCCAGACCAGGCCCCGCCCTTCGCTTGCTGGGTTTTAATCCAGTTCGCGTAGTCCGATCCGGTGTAGCCGGCCTGCGTTGAGCCCGTCGAGCCGCCGAAGTAGGAACTCGCCGCGTTGGCAGCCAGACTAAACAACCCGCTGAGCGCCGAGGAGCTGGCCTGCCGCGCCGCGATCCGCGCCATATCCGCCAGAACAGACTTGGCGAAGTCGGAGAACGACAGCTTCCCGGTCATGGCGAACTGGACGATGGCGTCTTCCATTGAGCTGAAGGCGTTGGTGAACAGGCTTTTCGTCTGCCCGGCCACGTCGCGTGTCGACTCGAGGTAGTTTTCCCAGGCCGATGATGCGCCGGCGCTCCAGCTGCCCTGGGCATCCGTCATGTCGTTGTAGTTGGCGACCACAGTGTTGCGCAGGTCCTGCTGGCTCTGTGCAACGGCTTTCAGTTTGGCGTTGTACTCATCGAGGCTCATGCCGCGCGAGCCGTCGCCGTACTGGTTGGCCAGGTCGATGCGCTGGGCATTGGCCTTGTCGTCGATGGCGTTGAACTGGCCCTGCAACCCTTTCTGCCGATCACCCATGCCAAGGCTCGCCGCCTCCCGCTGCCCTTGCTGGCGAAGCGTGACAACCTGCTGTTGCAAGGCATCGGTATAGCTCTTGATCGCCAGCGACTGCTTCTTCAGCCGGCCTTCCTCGTTGGTGGCGAGGACTTCAAGCTGGCTATCAGCATCCTTCTGCGCCTTGACCATATTGGTGCGCGCGTCGGCAATCTTCTGGTCCAACTGGACGCGTTGGGCACCAGTCGTGCCGGCCTTGTCCTTCACGGCTTCCAGCGATGAGATCTCGGCCTCGTAGGCCCGAGTGACCTCCTCACGCTCCGCCCGGATCAACGCGGTGCGCTGGTCGAGATAGTTTTGCTGCGTGATCAGGCCGGCTTTCTGCTGCGCCTCGAGCTCCTTCTCGGAGTTCGCGTAGGTGGCCTGCAGCTCCTTGATCGCGTTCTGGGCGTCGTTGTAGCCGCTCAGGTTGAGCTGATTCGCCTTGCCGGCCGGGTCTTTGTTCTTGTCCTTGATGTTCTGGATGTTCTTCGCGACAACATCGGCCTGGACCAGAGGATCATTCGGATTGGCCTTGCGTAACGCTTCGACGTCCCGCTTGTAATCCTTGATCAGCTTGTTGCGCTTTTCCTCGTTGGTGAGGTTGGCGTCACTGATGGCCTTCAGTTTGCCGGCCGCCTCAATGCCTTCGCGCTGGATGGTGTTGTAGTTCTCTTGGGCCTTGGCAATATTTTGCTGGGTCTGAAGCTGGTTGGTGAGCGCCTCAATGCGGCTTTTCAGCAGCTCGCGCTCTTGCGCGACAGCGCCACTCTTGGAGACGATGCTGTTGCCGCCGGCCTTAGACTCTAGATCGGCAAGTTTCGCCTTGGCTTCCGCAAGTTGCTCGCCCATGCTTTGCGCGCGGCCAACGTCCAGGGTCGCATCCAGCGCGCCGGCAGCGGCCGACTTGACCCTCTTCCATGCGCTTTCGATCAGCCCCAGGTTGGCGGTGACGTCGGCTGTCCGGGTTTTGATGGTGTCGGCATAGGTGTCGGTCAGCAGTTTGGCGGCGCCGATGGTGTCGCCCTGCTCCTTCAGCGCAACGATTTGCGAGTAGACCGAGGCCGTCAAGAAGTTGTACTGGTCGTTCAGTTCCTTCGCGGCTGCGACCGGATCTTTTCCGATCTTGGCAAACTCAGCGACTGTCTCTTCGATGGCCTTGCCGGTTGCCGATTGCATCTCAAGCGCGGCCGTGGCCACGACGCCAAAGCTTTCGCCGGCGATCTTGCCGTTGCCGGCAAGTTGAGTCAGCACTTCCGCCGCTGCACCGGTGGTGCCGATTGTGGAACTGATCTGAGTAGCCAGTGAGCTCAATTGGTCAGCACTGGTCCCAGCCGCGTTGCCGGTAAGGATCAGCGCTTTGTTATAAGCCGCAGCCTCTTCGCTACCTTTGAAGTAGGCAAGGCCAAGACCGGCCGCCGCCGCAGCTGCCAGGGTGAATGGGTTGATCAAGCCGGCGACATAGCCGCCCAGTGCCTTGGCAGCCGGACCTACGCCACCGAACATGTCCTTGAGCTGGCCACCTTGTTGCAACAGAACCGTCAGCGGGGATTGCCCGCCTTGCAGACTAGTGATGATGTCAGTGACCTGGGATGGGACGCCCCGCAACGCAGCGGCGGTCTGCGCAGCAGATACGCCAACAGCAGCGGTTTGCTTACCAAGCTTGGCCGTGGCCGCCTCGGCCGCCTTCGTCTCGGCCGCCATCGCCTTGATGGATGCGCTGGCCTTCTTGCTCTCGCCGGTCAGGCCTTCCGTGGCTTTCTCGGCCTTCGCGCCAGCCTGAGCCAGGCTATCCAGTTCAGTGGAGGCCTTGGCTACGTCACCGGTCTCTACCTTGATCCCAAGGCTGGCGATGTCTTGTGTCATGCCATTCTCCTGACAATAAATTCACTACGCCTCAGCCATGACAGCGAGCGCTTCGGCCTCCATTACTTGAAGGTCAGGAAAGAGTTCGGGGAGTTGCCGCTTCTTGATGCCGAGGTAGCTGGCCACGTCGCGGATGGACGTGTAGTCGAGCCCGGTAGCGCCACCGGCTCCGGTGCGCCACTGGGTTCCAAGCGCATTGAACAGGCGGAAGACTGGCCAGTTGTCTGGCCAAATCTCCACGTCATCCTCTTCAAAGTCTTCCGCATCCAAGCCAAACAGCGACAGCGTTTCTTCAGGCGCTCGCGACCCGTACATCGCTTGCGCCGCGGCAATCAGTTTCCCCGGCGGGCTACTGCATAGGCATTCTGATAGGCGTCAAGGACCGCAGCCGGCGCGCCGACGCAGGTGGTCACCAGCTCGGTGATCGCTTCGTCAGTGAATGCCTCGTCGAAGCTCCAGCCCACGACGATGTCCTTGATCTGCCCTACCTCGAGCAAGATCTGCCGATCAGTGGCCGCTTCCCAAGTGGCGCCATCCTTCATCGCCTCCTGGGTGAGCTCATCACGCTGGGAGTTCCACTTGTCGTAGTACTTCGACAGCTCCTTGCGGTCGCGGTACCGGAACTCGATCTGGACCTTGATCGAATCGAACCCAACGCGCGGGATCTCGACTTCAGCCTTGAACGTGGCGTTCTGGGCAATCTTGAAGCTAGCCATGTGTTCCCCTTACGACAGGTAGCGGGTAGGAGCGGCCTGCAAGGCCAGGGAGACGGTGCGCGTCAGAATGTTGCTGCGCGATACGGCAGGCTGCAGCGAAAACGAGGTGTAGGCGCCGTAGTACAGCTTGTCGACACCAGGCAGGTTCAGGCGTGCGGCCTGTACGGTTTGTGCCACATCCGCCGCGGTTACGATCGGCACATAGGCCAGAGTCGGGTCATCGGCAACGGTCAGCACCATACTGGCGGCCGCCTTATCGGTCGGCAGCTGGCGGCCTTGGGCATCTTCGAGGAACACGACGTCCTGATAGTTCTGGTCACCACCGGAGAACGCCACGTCGGTGATCTGCGGAATCTGTACCCAGGTCAGGACTTTCTTCAGTGAGCCTGCACCGGAGCCAGCCGGAAAAATCGTGGTGCTGGTAGTGTCGATCGCCTCCAGGGTGATCGCCGTTGCGGTCGCGGTCTTGACGCGGACGACCTTGTTGTTCAACGCGGTCCAGCCAGAGGTGACCAGCAAGATATCACCGGTGACCAATGTCGCGCCGACCGTGGTGCAGATCGCTTCGGAGGCGTTGGAGATGGCCGAGAAGGCGAGTGGAGCAGCGTAGGTGGCGGCGTGTTCGAACGTCGCACCGTTGGGCAACTTGTATCCCATGGGGGTTTCCTCTATGCAGAAATGACAAAACCCGCTCGATGGCGGGTTCTGGGTTTGCCCAATGGGCGGATTAGGAAGCGGTATCTGCTCTGTACGTGAAGGACAGCGGCAGCGATGTGGTCGTGTCGTCCTGCCGCGCCGAGGCGGTTGCCATCGGCGAACGGACGTAGACGGTGAAGTCTGTTTTGGTCAGGTCGAGGTTGTTCGGGAACAGTGCGGCTATCTCATCGGCGATCAGGCCAGCAGCGCCCCGCCCTTCCCCTGCTTTGGTCACGACACTGACCTGAAAGACGCCACGGTAAGCCGTGTGCTTGCCTTCCAGGTCTTCACTGGTCGGGTTAGCCGGCAGCAGGAAGGGGCGCAGGTAGGGCGAGCCATCTGCCGGTGGTGTGAAGGCGACATCCTCATAGGCGATCGGCAATGCCGGCACTCTGGCGGTGGCCCATGTCTTCAGGCGGGCCTCGAACAGGCTGCGAATGATTCGATCAGACATTAGGGCAACTCCGAGACGGCTTTATCGATGAACATCTGAACTTCAAGGACGGAGACGCGGACCATGCCGGCAGGCGCCTGGCTTGAATGCCCGTACTCCAACGGCTGCGCGTACGGGAGGTTGTTCATCATCCAGATGGTGCCGACCTGAGTCGTGAACCCTTGGATCACCGTCGCACCGTCGCCCTTCGAGTCTTGTCCGGTCGGGTCGATGCGCTCCAGCGTGCCGGTCTTGGCGGTGTCGAATGACACCTGCCAGTTACCCCGAAAGCGCCCGCCGACATAGTTGCCACCTGCGACCAAGTCCATGCCGTCCTTGATCAGCCGCCCCGGTTTCATCCGTCCATTCCTGGACAGGTTCTCCGGATCGTTGCGCAACTCGGCATTCAGCCGGGCCACTTCGTTGTTGTATTGGACCGCTACCGAGTTGGCCGCCCACAACTCTGGATTGCCGACCGGGGATCGATCCACCACGGCGCCCAGCAGGTCGATGGCGACCTTCTGGACAACCGTCTCGGCATTGATGGTCGCCTTCTCAGCGAATGCCTTCAGGTCCAGGGAGAAGCTCATTTGCGGGCCTGCACACTGAAGCCGACAGCGAGGCCGGCGTAATCCCACGGATCAACGTTTTGCACCGTATAGGTGTCGCCGTCGAACAGGATCTTGTCCTGGCTGATGGGCTGCGGCGTGTCCGTGCCATTCAGCAGCAAGGGGGAAATCAGGATCTTCACGTCGCCCAGCTTGATGCGCGAGCCGTCGATGTCCTGCTGCCGGTAGTTCTCACGAACGCCTGAGCCGTCGTATTGAACGGTGGTCACCGGGCTACTGCCTGCCTCCGGGTCGTATTCACCAGTCGTGACGTGGACCAATGACAGTTCCACTCCTTTACCGCCCTTGCTGCGAGGCGCCAGCATTCGCGCAGCGCTTGCCTTGGCACGATCATAAATATCTGGCATAAGGCCACCCACAAAATGCAAACACAAGGAATTGAATATGTTGACGCTTGCGGACAGGGCAAAATCCATTACTGAAAGAAGGGTTCGCCTGGCAACTGCCCAGGAATTTTCGGACGACATTGACGGTCTCACCGTCCAGCTGAGAGATTCAATAACCCTCGCCTTTCAATACCGAGGACTCTCGAAACTAGGTTTGGACATTGTCAAAAAGCATGTACCTAAAGGAGAAAAAATTTCTCCTCAGACCCAGTCCTTTATCAGTGGTATTGAAGACTTGCTTCTTGAGGACGTGCCTCCTCTTAAGCTCCAGGGGAATATCTTTTCCCTTGAGATGGGTCTTTAACCTCTCTTCAGACTGACTTGGCTGGACGACTGCAAAAGTCCGGAGAACTGCGCATAGGACTGCCGGACAGCGGCAGCCTTGCTGATGATGGGGCTTGCAGTCGAGTACTCGGTTTCGAGCGGGCCGACCTTCTCCCGGCTGATCGCGCCGAGGCGCTGCTCAGGCGGCGACAGATCGTCAGCGTGGATCTCGGTAGCCAGAGCCATTTGCCCGGCCTTGATCTGCGCAGGGATGGTGTTGGATGGCACGGGGAACCGGTTCAGGCAGGCCTCGAAGCGCGGCCACGCCAGCGTCTGGAGCGGGCTCGCCGTCCGCCCCTTCCATGGCTTCGCATTCATCTCCAGCGCAGCCCGGCGTAACAGCGCTTCCTGCGCCGTGGTATCAGCCGGAATCACCCGGCCGAAGTTCCCCGCATAGGTGACCAGTTCAGCCGCCGTCGCAAAACTCTCGGCACCTGGAACGATCGAGCCTGTTTCGATGACGAGAGCCATGGGTTAAACCTCTGCGTCGAGCAGTGCTTGCAAATCTTCCTGGCTTGCGTCGACTTCAAAGGCGATGCCCTTCTCAGTCAGTGCAGCCTTGGTTGCTTCGAGCTTGGCAGCAGCTTCATTCGCGGCATCAAACGCTTTCTGCTCTTTAGCGGTCAGCTTCTTGGCTACGTACAGTTCGTGCTCGCCTTCGACGAAGTCCTCCTCGTTGATGAGTACGAAATCGCCCTGACCTTTGCCCCACGCCTTTACTTGAATGGTCTTCATGTCTTTCTCCAATAAACCGGGGGCCGAGGCCCCCAGCAGGCAGGGTTAACCGAGCAGGATGCCGATGTGCTCTTTCTTGACCGCCGCAGTACCCCAGGCCAGTGCAATTTCGTACTGCATTTGGCGGTATTGGGCGTACATGGAGATCTCGAAGCTGAGACCAGTCAGGGGGTCAGTGATGATCATGCGATCCACCGCCGAGTCACCCTGTTCTGGCAGAGCAGGAGCACGGGTTGCGAGTGCGATGGCCGAACGAGCGAAGAACATGTTGCGGTTGCTCACCGGCGAAACGGTGATAAGGGTTGCAGAGGCCGGAATCGCCTGCAGGAGGCCGGGCGCGGCCAGGGTGATGCTTCCACCATTGGAGGTGTCAGCGTCACCGGAAGCTACCAGGTACTTGTTGGTGTCGCCGGCGAAGGTGATCACGTCGCCCGCCAGGACGGTACCGGTACCGGCGGAAGCCAGAGTGATTACAGTTGCACCGACGGCGTAACCTGCGGTGTTGGTTGTCGCTGCAGCGCCGGTACCAGGAGTGAAGCGTTTGACCTGCGCCGACTGACGCAGCGCCAAGCCTTGCAGGCGGTCGGTGATACCGTTGCGCAGCATGTCTTCACGGCCGGCTTCGTTCACATGGAACAGGCCGGATTGCTTGCCGCGCAGGTTGAACATGGCGGCGGTGCCCAGCACCAACTGGAAGTCGAGGCCTTGAGCACCGTTTTCTTCCAGGATCCGCAGTGCGCCGGCGGTGTCGCTGAGATCGTTGGCGGTACCGAATGGCGCGGTGCCTGCGGTGCCGTAGGCGCGAGATGCGTTTACGTGGAGGCTGGCGATATCACTTTCGATCTCGTTGACCAGAGTGCGCATGCCTTGCTGGATCTGGTTGGACAGGATGACGTTGAAGCTCGCACCGTTGTTGTCCAGGCCCTTTTTCTCTTCACCGTTCCAGCGGATCGGAACTCGACGCGCCTTGGTGATGGTCATCGAAGAGCCACCGATAGTCTGGTCACCGTCGTTTGGCGGAGTGACTGCCGGAGTGATATCGGTCGCAGTGGCCGCACCGACTACAGGCGAAGTTACGGTTTGGCCCACGGCAGCGCGCTCGTAGGTCATGTCAGACGACACGGCAGGAATAAAGCCCACCAGCTCACGGGACACGACGTCCAGTGCGTTGTAAAGCGTAGGGATCAACCCGGTAAGGGTGTTGGCCATGATTGGCTCCTTGATTAAACGATGATTGAGTGTTCAGACTTCCGGGCCATCCGACCCAAGCACCGACTCCCATCCGGGCACCGGCAGTGATTCAGCGTCAGTCAGTGACGACGCCGCCATCGCGTGCAAACGCGGCCTGGTCATTCGGGCTCAAAGCATCGAACCCGGCGCGACCCATGGACTTTTTGCCCCCACCATTACCTCCACCATGAGGTGCACCACCGCCGCTTCCGCCGGAGCTTTTCAGGATGTGGTTCTTGTGGGGATATGCATCAACCAGCAACTCGATGGCTTCCTCAGCGGTAGCCAATTCGCCGTGGCGAGTGCGGGAATAGAGCTTGCTGCCGTTGGCGTCGTAGCCAACGACCTTGCCTTCTTCAACCTTCAGGCTGCTGCCGAACAGGGCCCTGGCGATCTCGACGCCGGCTGGGCCTTCAGCAGCAAATTTCTCGGCGATGAATTTGGATTGCGAGAACGCGCCGCCAATCAGGTGGCTGTTCAGTTGGCCCTTCAGTGTTTCGTTTTCCTGAACTACGGGGCCGTACTTTTCCTCGACGCTTTTCACCGCTTCAGAGACCGCCTTGTCGCGGTCACCTGCAGCGATCAAGTTCTTCTCGTCCAGGTTCTTCACGACGGTCAAAGCCTTGAGCGCGGCGGCTGGGTCGGCGATGCCTTCAAACCCCTTAAGCTTGCCTTCCGCGGCCTCTGCCCGCTCGCGATGACCCTTGGCCTCGCCATTCAGGCGGCCGATAGTGGCGACGGTGCTGTCCGCGTCAAAGGGCGCTTCTTTGCCGTCGGCGCCAGTGAAGACCGGCAGCTTCTGACCATTGACCTCTTGGGTGACGATGTGACCGTCTGCATCAAACTTGAAAGGCATGTGGTTTCCTCGGCCGTCCGGCCATCTACTGAGCCATCCGGCCCTTGGCGCCCTGCTCCATCCGGAACACAGGCAATAAAAAGCCCCGTCATTGACGAGGCCTGTGTAAATCGCGCGCATAAAAAAACCCCGGCGGATGCCAGGGCTTGATTCAAAGCATGTAGGCCCGTGCGAATGGACGGGCTTTGGGGATGTTAAGTATTTCTGCGTCAGTCGTCCTGATCTATCTGATCAAGAAAATCAACGTCATCATCTTCTTCGTCAACAATTGCCTGAGCGTCTTCTTCAACCCATGACTCGCCATCATGGAATTCATGATCGAGCAGGTGGTCGTGCTCAGGCTCGGGAATATCTCGTTCTTCGCTCATGACTTACCGAAACAAAAATAGAAAGAACCGACTGTATATGCAGATCCTTGCCCTCAGTCAACGATCACGAAACAACGACGCGCTCACCCTTGAGTAAGCACCCAACGCAAAGCAGCACCTTCGTCCCGCCAGTGGGCTTGCCGTTCTTCATCAGGACGCCGATCTTGGTTTCGATCACTTCCCTACCCCCGCAGCGATGGCACTGAACCATCGTCGCTGGCTTGGGATGAGCACGCACACGCTTGCGCACCTCTTCTGTCGGTGTGTCCGGAGCTTTGGTGCCTTGGATGAGATGAAGCTTAGGCGTCTTCGAAGTCATCTTTCAGCTTGCCGGGGCCGATCTCTTCAGCCATCTGCTTGCAGAACTTTTCCCAAGCGGCACTTCCATCGAAATAGGCTATGCCTTCGGCTCGGGCTTCTTTCCGCTCTTTGTGCGCTTCAGCGAAGTACTGTTCAGTCGCTTCTTTGCTGGTCATGATTTCTCACGCTGGTAAAGCAGTTTCAGAAGGTCGCTGTAGGCAACCCATACCTGATGCTCCGCCTCTGCCTGGGAGTACTGCAATTCAAGATCACCACGGTGAACCATTGCGTTCACTCGTTTGATTGCGGCACTCCTCGCCTGGGCAAGTGCTGACTCCATCGTAGCACTCTCAGGCCAGCCATTGGGAGCCGACAGAACGTATCTCAGTGTCGGCCCGACAGCGCGCAGTTCGACCACTCCAATTTCAGCAGCCAGGTTGATGTCTTGCTCTGAGAATGTGCCGTTGCCAGGGTGGTTGTGGGTAAAGGTTGAACCTTTCAGCCGGTCGAATTCACTCACAGGGAAACCAACACTGTCTGGCTCGCCCTGACGCTGCAGGATGATCGAGCCATCCTTGCCGATAAACGCGCCTGTCTCCAGCTTGTCACCGCGGATCTTGTCTTCGATCTCTACCGCAGCTTTTCGGGCAGGAGTTGAGATATCCGGCTTCGATAATGGATACCCGGTGTCGTAAACGGTGAACTCGCCAGTCGGCTGCCGGAACAGCGCGGAATCCTGAGCGCGAAGCTGCTTGATGGTCATCCACTCGCCAGTTGGCGTATAGAAGTCCTCCAGTTCGACCTTTCCGCTCTTGAACAACTGATAGCGTTCAGGCCCAAGCACTTCAAGCTTGCGGGCGTCCGACTGGCGGTTGAGCCATTCGCTGTAGGTGGTGTTCGCCGGGACCTGGCCGTCCATGCTGGCGCGCTGGGCGGGAGTCATCTCGTCGATGTTCATGCCCAACTCTTTCCAGCTCTTCGTGACCGCGCTCGAGGTAGACCGGCAGCACCAGTGGATTTTGCCCGGGCCTTGCAGCCAGGGCACCTTGTGACCGATCGGCTTGTGCGTGTTGATGGCGTATTGGAGCTGGTCGCGGATGCGACACATCGGCGAGGTCTTGTTGTCCAGCGTGGACACCCACTTGTCCGCCTTCAGGATCTCCTCGTTGGCGTTGTTGAACTCCAGCCGTGCAGTCGCCGCCGTGTGGCTCACTGCCGTCCTGACCACCGCTGCAAGATCCTTACGGGGGCGCTCAAGGAATCCATCTGCATACCCCGTAGCCCGTGAGCCGCGAATGCTGCGAATGATCTGGTCAGTCGTCTTGCCTTCGAGGTAACCGGTGCGGATGGCGTTGCGGATCTTGACCATGCGGTCGGCGGCAATCTCCTTGCCCCAGTCCTTCAGCAATCTGCCTTGGAATGGCCGGGCGAGCGCCGCAGCATAAGCCTGCTCGGCGCTGACACTGGCTATCGGGAAGCGAACCTGCACAGGCTCCGGCAGCACCCTCTTGTACAACTCCTGTTGCCAGTCAGCCTCATACCCGGCCAACTCTTTCAGGTCGTCCTGTAGCTCTTGGGCGACAGCGGCATAGGCCTCAATGTTGATCAGCCTCACCTCGGCGAGCAGCAGTTCCAGGCGCTCAACCGTGAAGGACTCAGCCGGCAGGCGCTCAAGCGCAGCAGTCAGCGCCGCCGACAGGTCAGCATCCGACCGGTTCAGCAGAGCAATGATCCGCCGGACTACGCCAACCTTGTACTTTTCGAGGCTTACCGCGTGCGCGATCTGCTCGTCTTCAAGGACCTGGTTGACGGTTGGCATTTAGAGCACTCCGAGGCTCGGCCCCTGTTCGGCAATCTTGGCTTTCTCTTCATCCCACTTGATGTCGCTCGACACCACGTTGCGGCGCTGCATCTCGGAGAACAGCGTCTCGTCGGACAGGCGTCCTTGGCTGGCCATGTTGAGTAGCAGAGGCAGGGTGGTTTCCGGCGCGAAGTCGATGTCGAAGTTGCCCTGCACCTGGACATGACCGCCTTCTTTCTCACCGGTCAACTCGGCGAAGTACTGCAGGACCTGGTCAATCGCGTCTTCGAGCTGGCTGGCCATGGTCTGGAGCGGGCTCATCTCCTGAGCCGCCTCATCCTCGGCCTGCGTGGCAGTCTTCACGGCCTGCTTGTCCTTCTGGAGCAGCTTGGCTCCGGCGACACGCATCTGATCTTCAAGGTCTTGCAGGGACACCCGACCGGCCTCAATGGACTTGCCGGTGTGTTCCACCCACTTCATGTCGCCTTCCTTCGGCAACTTGGTGGCGGACGCGGTGCCGACTTTCAGCTCCCAGGTGTCATCGTCGATCCCGGTAATGGCGAGCATCGGCACCCGGGCGACGTGCAGGATGTTGTCCTGATCGCTTTGGGACTGCCAATGCTTGACGTTGAGGTGGGCCAGCTCCAGCAATGGCGGCTTGGCCGTCATGTAGCCGGTGCGCTCCGTGTAGTAGGTGGTCAGCGGAATGTGGCTCAGTGAGCTCGTTCCCGCTTCGAACAGCTCCCACTCGCCCTTGCGCTCGCCACTCTCAACCTTGCGATACGTCGACCACTTGCCGGGCTCGAGGACCCTGATCTGGTTGACGGACTTGGTGCCGAAGGTGCCATCGTCCTCTTCGACCGACTCCATGTACCGGAACTGGGTCAGGACGTGCTCGCCGTCGGCTGTGCTGGAGCGCCAGCCAATGACCTGTTGAGGCCGGATCATCACAGCGTATGGGCGAACCCCAGCAGCCTGCTCGTCCGCCTTGGTAACGATGGTTGGCTTGCCTTCAGCGTCAGTTGTCTTCGGGTATTCGGCCAACACATGGCACAAGCCATGGGACAGCGCCTGGAAGAAGAACGACTTGGCCCAGACCTGCAGGTTGTTGCCCTGACGGTCGAAGTTCTCGGTGTACTCGACGATAGACTCAGGCACGTCTTCGCCCAGCACAATGGGCTCGGCGAAGACCCGGCCCGTGTTGTTCTTCACCGTCTCGCTGTAGGCCGGGAACAGGGTCGAGAGCTTCTTGCGGTTGCAATAGTCATCGCTCTCCTCCTTCGGCCATTTCGGCAGCAGGCATTCGCCCGCCTCGCGCATCGCCCGTGTGCCACCCATCAAAGGATCGACGATGGCCCAGTCTTCGCGCATGGCGTCCACTGCCGGCAGCGTTTTGCTTGGGTCGTCAGACATAGTCAGATTCTCAGAGGTGCGGTGGATGCGGTGCGTTTGACGATCGGGAATTCTTTGTGGATGAAGTAACCGCCCGCGTCGTTCGAATGGTCCTTGCCCTGGGTCTTGTCTGGCTCACCGTTGGCCCCCCAGACCTGCTGCTCGAGCGAGTCAGCGTATTGCGGGCATGTGAAAGGGTTGACCAGATAGCGACGCTCGCCGGCTGCATTGCAGAACATGGCGTTCATGGCGTTGATGCGGTCCTTCACCGGCGGGTTGGCCGCTGGAGCAATCACCACGAAGCCAGCCTGTTTGAGCATGGCCAAGTCTGTGACGCTGGCATTGACCGACTTGCGCGAGTCGCCCGAGGCGTCAGGGTAGATCCGGATCTCACAGGTCTTCACGAACTTGTCGCCATCGTGGCGCCAGTAGCGTTCTTTGATGCGACGAATCATGTCCGGCGTATCGTAGCCATCCATGAGCTCATCCACGGCGCGCGGCAGACCCTGGTCACGTTTGACGTGGGTGATCGCCGCCATCTTGCCGACGTTGAAGTCCATGCCGATGAACAGCTGCTCGCCAGGCTGCACGGTGTCGAAGCACTGATTCAGCTGACGGTCATAAGCGTGATAGATCGATCCGGACGTCAGGTTGACGAACTGGCCTCTCAGGTAGGCCTGGATCAACTGCTCCGGGTACGATTCAAGCAGCGACTCGATGTAGTCGTCCGGCAGGTTGAGCTCGTTGTCGAACGTGCTGGCCTGCACCAACCCGTACATCTGCTTGAGTGCCGGCTTGTCGCGCAGCTGTTTGACGAACTGGAGGTAGACGAACTTGAAGCCTTCCGGTGTGGTGGTCACGTCCACACCGTTCTTCAGCCCGGGCAGGTTGTAACGCATCCGGGCAATGATCTTGCGCCAGGCCTGCTGCGCTTTGATCGACGTCAGCACGTCCAGCTCATCCACCAAGGCGTGGCCAATCTTGAAGCCTACGATGGTCTGCGGCTTCTCCATCGACCGGCAAATCACAGTGCCGCGGTACTGCCGGCCACTGTAGATGTGAACCTCATGGTTCGCCTGGTTGATCTTGGTCTTCAGCCCCCAGTCGTAGGCCACCTCATCCATGGTCGGATAGAAGATGTCGCGGATCTGCGGGTAAGTCGGTGCGAAGTAGCCCGCGTTGACACTGGGCCACTCCATGAAATGCTTGCTCAGCGCCGAGCAACCGACCCAAGTCTTCCCTGAGCCGAAACCGGCAACGAACGCGCGGAACTTGTGAGGCAACGTGAGGAACTGAGCCTGTGGGACGTTAAGGCTCGGCATCTGGCTTCCTCGCATCCACTACATCGACCTGGATACGGGTCGGGATCGCCGGCTCATCGTCTGGCTCGTCTTTGCGGTGCCGGTTGACGTAGATGTCGCCGACTTCCTTGGCGGCCTGCTCCAGCAACTGAGCGGTCAACGCCATGTTCTTCATGTTCTCGGCTTTCTCAGCCATGCGGCCAAGTGCGCGGAGTCGATACGCTCGGTTGGCGATCGGGATGTCTACCGTCTCTTCACGGAAGCGCTTACGAGCGGCATGGAAGAGCTCTGCCCACTTAGCGCCCAACTGCTTGCCGGCGAACTTCGTCGGGTCGTGCGACTCGCACTGCTGACGACTGATTTCTATCCCGAATTCCTTCTTGACCGACTCAACCACTTGAGATGGCGTGTCGAAGCAGGCCAGAGCCTGAACGATGAAGGCTTTGACCTCGCTTCGTAGTACTGCCATAGGGTCGTCATCCGTCAAAACCTGTCATGGGAGTCAGGCCGACTTGAGTAGACAGGTACCGCAGGCCCTCGCGATGTTCAATTTGCCTACCTCAGCAGGACTGTTTGCAGCGTCCACCAGCGCTTGAACGTCAGGGCTCGCGCCATAGCGACGGACCACACCAACGAACTCTTCGACGTCGTGTCCACGCATCTTCAGCTTGGGAATCCCTTCTTCGGTGAACGCTGGTTGTCCGTACTTATCGCTCGCCTGGGCGATGTGGTAGAGCTCATGCTCGACCAGAGCGCAGAAGTCGGTGTCGGAGCACTGTGAGCAGTAGTCGGCAGCCAAAGTGATGATGAAGGCCGGCACTTCGCCAAACCAATCGAACATCTGCTGTTCCATCCGGGCCTTCTGCCAGCCACCAGCACGGAACGCGACCTGTTCGGTCTGGCCGAGCACCGTTCTTCCCTGCTTCTCGAAGTGGGACGATGCCCACATGAACCTCACGTCCGCATCGATCAGGTGCGCATGATCTTCGTTGTGGATGCTCCCGGTGTCGGCCAAGATCTCCGCACTCAGCCATTCCCACACTTCTGGCGCTGGTGTCAGCCGGATACCGAAGTCCGATAGCTCAGACAGCTCAAGGATCGACGCAGGAGGCATTGGCCTATCCATGGGTCACCATGATCTTGAAATACTGGATGGTTGCCGGTATTGGTAGGGTTCAATCCTTCGAGGGTTTGGCAATGTCACCGACCGAAGAAGCTGTGCTCGCACAAGCAAGGCTGCGAGCCATGTCCCGTGGAGAGAGTGAGGCAATGGCCGTGATTCACGCGCAATCGGCCGTGGATGCACTGAAAGAGTCTCTGAAGGGTGACGAATATCAGGAGGCGCTCGAAAGGCTTCTGGAAGAGTATTCGAAGTCTTGATCCACCTCTGCCGCACTCAACTGCGGCACAACTACTTCTTGCTGAACAGATTGAAGCGCGTATCGCAGAACGCCGTCGTTACCTGCTGAGTGATCGCCTGCATCGAGTAGGCCTCGAACTCGCTGCTTGGGACGTCCTCGCCAATGGCGTTCAGGATGTAGCGCCAGGCATGCGTGCACTCATGGACGATCAACCCGACAATGCCGTGACGGCAGCTGTCAGCCTTCAACCGCTCATGGATGCAGACGATGATGCAATCCTTCCCCGCGCCAGTCTTGAAGCGCGTAGTGCATCCGTCCGCCTTCGGGTAAGGCTCAGACACGTTCATCCGCTTCATTTCACGATTCCAAGCCTTCTCGCTCGGGCAGAACCCGATGAATACTGGCTGCCAGCCCCTATCGAGCCATACGACCTTGTGTTTGGCCTTAGTCATTGGCTCGCCTCGTCAGCAGGGATGATCTCGCGGTATCGCTTGGCAAATCGCGCCTGGGCCTGCAGCTTCTCTTCATCTGCTTCAAGGCCTGCCAGATAGGCGAAAGTGTGCACGCCAACCACGTAGAACCTGAACCACCATGGGTAGTAAGCCTTCAATGTGATCTGGGCCATGCCAATTACCCCGAGAACCGGCTCCCGCCAAAACGGCGCTTGCCAATGCGAAGCCAGAACCCCTTGCACTTGTAGCCGTCCGGAGTCTGGCGAGGGGCAAACAGATCTAGGTGGACGTAAGGCACGACGTCTTCGCTATGCCGAGGGCTGCGCCGCATATCCATCCCGAAGCCTTGCCCAATGCAGAAGCAGGTGTAGCCAATCTGAATGTGCAATGCATGATTCTTGGGCGACATGAAGTACGCGTTGCGTTCGATCGAGATCATGGAGTCACCACGGGATCTGCAATCTACTGCCAGTATTCCAGCCGTTTCAGCGGGATATGTGCAGTCTATTGCGTGTAGAGAGTGGCGCCCGCACGAAGCCAGGCACCCTTTGGTTTAACCGGGGAGCTTGCAGATATGCCCGCGCCGGGCAATCGCGTACAGGATCACAGCGGCGTGCATCGTCATCGTGAAGGGGCTGACCGGATGGCCTTTGATGTTGAAGATGAAGCTACCGAACGCGGCGATGGCGACCAGGTAGAACGAGATGCTCAGCAGCGGCTCATCAATCGGGCGCACGCGGCGCAGATACTCGGCAGCGGCGATCACAACCAGCACACAGAGGAAAGCGTCGGCGGCCTGGAGGATGGTGTTCATCATGTGCCCCCTGTAGCGCCGAACTTTCCTGCCAGAGCTCTCAAGCCCGGGATGATGTTCATGGCCAGCAGGCCGATCAGGAAGGCAACGCCGTATTGAGTTTCACCGCCCGGCTCAAGCTTGAAGAATCCAACTGCCAGAGGTGTGCAGAAGATCGCTGAGCTGAACCCGGTGAAGAATGCCCAGGCAGCTTGTTTGCGGGTAAGGCCTTGCAGGAACGTCAGCGAAAGGATCGCCCCAGCGAAGCCGGCGATGATGATGCCGTACTTGGCGAGCAAGACGCCGGCGGCAGTGGTGCTCGCGGGTTCGGCCATGGCGTGACTCCAGGGAATAAAAAAGGCCGTCAGGTGGCGGCCAAACCGCTGGGGAGCGGTGGATCGGGAAAACAAGAAGCCCCGCACGATGGCGAGACTTGGAATAGGTCCCGCATGTGCGGGCAGTCAGCGATTCTTTACTCGGCCAGGTGGATATCCACGTAGTAGGCCGATCCGACCGTCAGCTTCTCGGCCACCGGGGTTGCGAACGATGCATCGAAGGATGCGTAGGGCGTGTACTTGCCAAACACGGCGTTCTCGTCGTCAGGGTTGCCAGTATCAGGCGAGTACACCGCACCGAAACGCACCTTCGACATGGGGTTGTCGGCGTTCGAGTATTCGTGCGGCAGGACGTGGTGACAGATCATCTTGCAGCGGATTGTGTGCGGCATGGGTCATTCCTCGGGAGGTGCAGGATTGGCCTATCTGTCTTGCGCCTGCGGAAATAAGTCGGCCGCAACAAACACTCCAAGCTTGGAGCGATGGATGTGGTTGAGCCGAGAACGAAAAAGCCCAGCGCGATGGCTGGGCTTCTGAGGTCGTGTGCTTTGGTGGTGACTTGTGCACTATGGGAAAAGTACGCGGAATTCCCCACCATGTCAATGTTTTTATGCCGCCTCTTCTTCCTTTTCCGCGTGTATCACCTGCCAAATCGGCTGTAGCGCCTGAATATCCACTTCCTTGATCACTGCCTTCAGTGAATCCCACAACTCAAGCCAATCCCGGTTCCAGTGTTTCGGCTCGATCGACACGCCGAAGAAGTCTTTCATCTCGGCGGCGACACGGGCCGGCCCCCACTCGGCCGCCCCGCTCACCTCGCCTTTGTATGACTGAAGCGCCAGGGTGACCAGGTACTGAGCCTTCACGCGCTTGGCGGATGTCAGGTCTGGCAAGGCTGCCTTCGCAGTGACCAGCAGCACAGCATTCATGACGTGCTGCATGGTCATGCACGGGTGATACAGGAAGTGGCCGACCTGTTGCACCTGGAACGGCAGTGTGTCGATGGCGCGGAGGACCTTGCCGATGGTGGCTAGGTGCGCGGCGCGGGCAGTAGATCGACCGATCGGAGTGCGACGGGTTTCGCTGATGCTGATCTTCTGCCGCACAACCTGGATGCGCTCTTCCTTGTCCTCTCCCAGCGCGGCAAACACCGCCTCATGCCGGCGCATGCGGTTACCCGCCTTCACCGGGGCTGATTCGGCCCGGTCGATTGCGACGGCGCTGATCGATGCGTTCGATTCGTGCTGTGCTTCAGTCCATACCTGTCTTGCGTTGATCAGCTTCATGCTGCCACCTCTTTCAACATGGAGGGATGTACGGTGTGACGGGCGACTTCGCCGTGCTCGCGGTGCAGGACGATGGCCTTCATGTTCTGGCGGGATCTCCAGCCGCCGGCGTGGGCATAGCTGTCACCTGGTGCGAGCGTGTTGAACGACTCAACGGTGCAGCCCGGGTATTCCTTCTTGCTTTCGTGGTGGATGTGGCCGGTCCACCAGTAGCGGTGCGTGGTCTCGCCCCAGTCCTTGGCGCGGTCGGTCGCCATGACGCCGGGCAGCTTGTCGGCCTTGCTGGTGTGCCCGTGGTGCATGCCGATCAGGTTCTTGCCCCAGCGGTAGTAGCTGAAGACGCTCGGCGAGGTCTCAACAGTGACGCGCGGCTCATCGGCATACAGGTGAGCGAACAGACGGCTCAGCCAGACGGCACCGGTTTCGTCGTGGTTGCCGATGACGTGGACCACATGCACGAACTTGTGTTTGGTCAGGGCCGACTCGACGCACTGGCGCATGGCGAGGATCAGGATGTCGACCATCTTGGCGTAGCGGCTGTCCGCGTCCAGGTGATGACCACTGCGCGGGGGGATGGCGGCCATGGAGTCGTAGTGAGCCGCGTCGCCCAAGTTGACGATGATCGCGGTCTCGGTCGGCGGTGCGGACTCGACCAGAGAAGCCATGGCAGCGCAGTGCACGCGCTCGGCAATGCTCAGATCCCAGTCTTCGCCGCACTCCTCCGCCCAGATGTACTCGCCGAAGTGCGGATCGCCGATTGGGTAAGCCGTCATCAGGTCCGGCAGGTAGTTGCCAGTGAACGGCCGCGCCGGGACGTGCGGTAAATCCTTCACCGCCGCCTCGCATGAGGCCTGAATGAGGGCCTCTAATGCTTCCATGTCGGTATTGGTCTTGACCCAGGACAACAGCGGCTCAGTCTCGCCGCGGCGCATGAGTTGAGACGTGCCTTTGATCTTCAGAAACGGCGGCAGCTTGGTATCGATGTGCATCTCCGGGATGTGCCCCTTCAGCGCCATTCGGGCCTTACGCTTCTGGAGCGTGCGGACATTGATCCCGAGATGCTCAGCAGCCTTGGCCACGCCCATTGTCTGGAGTGCCTCGATAACCTGCTCGTCCGTGACTTTACGTTCGGCCATTATGCGGCTCCAGAGATTGGCTGGGATTTAAGTGCGTCGCGTGCCTGCCAGCCAATCCAGCAGCCGTGCATGTAGGCGTGTTTGTTGTAGTCACCACTAGGGCCGCGCAGCATCTGCATATCAGCCAGGGTTAGGTGGTTACCGGTCACATGGAGATTCCGCAGAGCGAACCATTGCTCAAAGCTTTGGCGAACCTGATCACTCATGCAGCCACCTTCTGAGTTTTCTCTAGGTGGTCAACGCATGCCGCCTTGGCCTTGGCCAGATCCTTGCCTGAGTGGAGGATCTTCCCGGCGGGCGCGCGGGCCACGTAGGCGTGCCCGTCCTGCAGTGCGTATTTGCTCAACAGGTAACCTTCTTCACTGGACATGCAGTGCTTGCTGATGGCTTTCCAGTTCATGGCCGGCCACCCCGCGCAATCCGGCCGCGGGCCAGAAGTCGGCGAATCCCCTCGACGCAGCCGACGTAGGCAATCACCAGGAAGGCCAACCAAAGGTGAAGCAGGATGTCGCTTGGAATGGTGGTCATGCTGCAGCCCTCTTGAGTTCGCGGGTTTTGGCGCGGTATTCAGCAGTGATGGTTTTCAGGTCTTCGATGGAGTAGCGCTTGGGCTCATGAGGGCCTTCCAGCCATTCAACAAGCTCGGCGCCGATCCGCTTCACCAGTTCGATGCGGTAATTCACGATGTCGCCGGATTTGTGCGTGTTGCAGGGCGAGCATTGGCGGTGGCAGTTCAACGGCTCGAAGCGCAGCGCTGGGTTACTCCCGACAGTGCGGTAGTGACCGGCGTCGTACTTACCCTGGTGGTGCCGGCCGCAGCTGATGCATGGCAGCTTGGCGTCACGCTCGCGCACCCAGGCATTGAAAGCGGTCTGGGCGTCCTTCATGTACTCAGCCCTGGACTTGACCTTCTCCTTTGCCGCCCGCAGCTCCTTGCGCCCCATATCGGCAAGAGCTTTGCGCGCCTTCTCCTGATTCACGTCCTTGATGGCCAGGCCGCAGGCAAAATCGCAAACGGCCTGACCGAGGCGCATCGGGACGAATGAGGCCGTGCATGCTGGGTTCTTGCAGATCTTCGCCTTGCGTGGTTTCGATGGGAGACTCATGCGACCACCTCCCGCGTCTTCTGCTGCTCGGGAGCGAAGTCGCCGCGCAGGGGCATCAAGTGCTCAGGCTTGAAGAAGCCAGCCCCATCTGCGTCATCGCGATAAACCGCCCAACCGTCGAATTTCGGAGTCCACAGACAGCCGTCAGGCTCTTGCGCTGTCTGCCCTTTGCGCAGGAATACATCGAGCTTCACGGTAGTCATCGCGGCAAACCCGAATCCTGAAATGAGCGTGAGCGCAAGATCGCCAGGCTTGAATTGATGGCTCATGCAGCCTCCTTGCCCAGCAGGTCGCCAAAGAAGACGCCCTTGGCGGTGAAGTCATCCACGATGCGGTCGGTGTAGGCGATGCCCTGGACGCGGTTGAACAGGCTGGTCACCGGGAACCCATCCGGGCCGAACAGCTTGCAGTCGCCCATCATGGCCAACTTCTCTTCGTACGGAAGGTGGCGCATCACCCGGTACCAGGCTGCCTGGAACTCTGAATCCTCATTCAGCAGGATCTGCACGCCGAAGTGCAGCTTGCAGTGCTTACGTGCATCCGAGGCGTCGCCGATCTGGGTCATCTCGGCGATGCGCTTGTACATTGCGAACCACAGGGCGTTTTGATCGAGGGTGCGGTCCTTGCCCGGCCGAAGCGACACCACCACAAACTTCTTCTCGCGGAACATGGCGGTGAGCATGCCGATGGCTTCGGTGAGCTTGCTGGAGCTGTTCACGCTGATCTTGTCAGTCATAGCCGCCGCACTCCCTGCTTCACCAGTGCTTCACGCTCGGCACAAGGCGTGCACAACTTCACGCCCGGGATCGCAAGACGACGGCCTTCAGGAATCTCCTCGCCGCACTCGCACTCTGTGGCGCTGATGCCGGTGTAACGCGGGATGTTGGCCAGTGCATGCTCGCGGGTCTTCTCGATTACGTCGTCAGCTGCGTCGCAGATATCAGACATGTGGGATCTCCTTCTGAAGCGCAGCAATCGCGGCCCGTGTTTGGCGCTTGCGCAGATACGTATCGACCCGGTCAGCCTGGGCCTTCTTGAGTTTTTCGCGGTCTTGGCGTGCCTTGGCGGCAGTTACGATCGAGCGAACTTCGGCTAGCTTTTCGCGAAGCTTCGGTGTTGGCTGGACGACTTTCCCCGTCAGCAACCCTGCGATCGCCATACCGTCGTTGGTGATTGGCGCGATACGCAGGTCGGAGAGGTACTTGGCACCAGCCTGTTGCGTGATCAGCTGCATGCGGACAGCAGACTCAATGGCCGTCACGCGACGAACAGGATCGAAGCCGAGAGATACGCTCCAGGCCGCCGGGATGGCTTCCGCTCTGGCGATGGTCACCAATCGCTCGTAGGCACTGAGGAATGCCATGCGGGCGCCGACTTTGTCGCCGAGATCGAGGATTGGCTGCGCAGCGGTCATCGCCTGAAGGATTTCAGCAGTCATCACCACCGTTTCAGATTCGTCCGCTGCAGCCATAGCGATTGACCATGCTTCGTCCTTGCCTGGGCGCCCGTCAGCGGCCTGGATGCGCTGGAGAATGGCGGCCAAGGTCAGCTTGCCGGTCAGTTCGCGGCGGCATGCCTTGAGCGATGCGCCGATTGCATCAGCGGGGTAATCAGCAAGATCATCAGCCATCATCTCGGCAGCGTCGGTAGTGATGGTCTGGCCGAGGACTTCAGCTGTGGCGGCAATGGCCAAGGCCAGTCGAGCGATCTGTTCGGTGCTCATGCGGTCAGAGGAATTCATTTTCCTTCCTCCCTTCTCGACTCATGATCCGTTGAGCAGCTTCCTGCCCGGCTTGGAGGTTCGCCTGTTTGCGCTCAATCTGCTGGGCAGTTGTGGCGTTCATCTGGCGATTGGTTATCCACTGGGTACGGTAGGACTCCGCCTTCACCAGCAGCGAGCCGAGGTCATGGCAATTGCGGATCAGGTATGAGTCGTTGATGCCAACGTAAAATTCGGCGACTGCTGCCGCCTCTGTGCCAAGTCGCTTCCAGAGGTCGACAACATTGCGATTAACTTTGGCATTGCGCACTGGGGCTGCTTGGTAGCGATCTTGGTAGGCAGCCGAGTAGGCGGCCCAGATTTCACGACAAGCAGATTGTTTGGCTTCATCGGCTCCCGGATCGGATTTTTTCGCGGCGCGCTTCGGCGAAGCTGGAGCGAGCACCAATGCCGTAGTCTGTGCTGTAGTCTCCTGTGTAATCTCTGTAATAGTTGTGCCATTACGGTCGCACTTGTCCGTCCCAAACGGCACAACTAGTTCTGCCGTTTGGGTATGTCCAGTTGTGCCTTTTGGGCAGGACTTGTTGTGCTCTTTGGGCAGAACTGGAATAGCTGTTTCGCCTGACAAGTATCCAAGCAGAAGGTCAGTGTCTATCCGGAAGTGCATCTTGGCCGGGACTCCTTTGCGGACCTCTTCTAGGAGCGAGATCTGCGAAAGGCGGCGCCGCGCAGTACGGACTTCCTTGTTGGACAGGCCTATCTCCTGCTCCCATTCGGATTCGGTCTTGTAGAACCAGCCGTCCCCAGTTTTCTCAGTCCAATAGACGGCCTGGGACAGAAACTGAGCTGCAGAAGCGCTCAGGCCCAATACGCGCCTGAATGCCGGGTAGACGGCAACGGCGCTTCCGGCTAACTCAGTGAGTTGCATCCTCAACCGACCTTTGCTTATCGCATGTAGTGCTGCCATAATTGTTCTCGCTGAAACTGCTGTAGAAAGAGCCACCCTGCCCGGTGGCTTTTTTTGTGCCTGAAATTCAGGCGGCCTTTACCGATGCTTCCATCACATCCAGGCTCTGCCGGACGTGGGAAATCTCTTGGCGGATCATGTTTTTCTCGAAGGCGTTGACGTGGTTGTCAGCCAGCGCGTCGTGAACGGCGATGGTCAGGTCAGCGACTTCCTTGCTGACGTTGATCAGTGATGTGGTGAGGACCTGAGGTTTCGGAGCGTCCTTCGCTACCAGGTCGAAGCCGAACTGCGCTGCCAGGGCGCGCAGAGGGCGCATGTCGCCGGTATGCAGCAACACGCCGAACAGGTGCTCCACTGTCAGGTGATGCGCATCGTTGTCCGGGTTGGCCCGCTGAAGCAGGCTCACATGGGCGACACCCATCTTTGCCGCGAGCACTTTCGCTTCGTTATCGAGAACAGCGTTCTGGCAAGCCCTCAGGAAGTCGTCCATTCGTAAAACCTCGTTACAGTTTCCGTGGTGGCGTTATGCCAAGCAGGCGATGATCTGTTCATCAACTGATCAGGGGCGTACCCATGACCACTTTTTCAAGGTCCCGAAATAAGGACCCGTGGTGTCACCACTCAAAAACCTTGCGGTCCCTAATAAAGGACCCGTACTACCGTCTCGATGGAAGGCGAAGCACGTTGCTTGGTGGTGATTCGCCAGCCTTCTGGGCGCTCTCAAGCAAGTCCAAAACTCGCTTCAGAGCCGCCCTGGCCAACTCTTCGCCGGTGAAGCCCGCGTCGTTTGCTATTCGCTCAAACACGTCCATCTGTTGCTGATCCAGGTGTACTGCTGGCTCTGGAAGATTCATTACCCGTCCTCTGGTGAGCGGTATTGGCTAGGCCCGTTTTATTTCGATCCATTCGGGCAGTTCGCCCGTCTGTTCGATGACCTCGATCACGGCCTGGAAAATCACCCGGCCAAGAACGCTGTGCTGCATTCCATGGCTGTGTGCGTATTCCCGAAGCCGGATGAATTCATCGTCGTTCAGCAAAACCTTCACTTGGCGTGCGTGGCAGTGTTCTTTCTTTCCGTAGGCCATGGGGTTCACTTCCGGGGTCGGTGTGAGGGTCGGGTTAGGCGGCTGAAAGAGCTTGGTTTGGTGCAGAGCTGATCTGCCCCCAAGGGAACGATGGGCAAAGGTCGGCCTTTTTAATTTGGCCCTCCGTCAATGCCTCGATTTGCAAGGCGCGCTTTGCAGGCACAGCGCGATCGCCTGAACACCACTGGTTAACGGTTGGTGCTGTGACCCGCAGGAGGCGCGCCATCTCCGCCTGGCTGCCCAGCAAACGGGATGCTTCTTTGGCTGCTTCTGCTGAATTCATGATTTCTCTCCTGGAGACTGGCTATGAATATAAGGCATTACCTTATCATCGACAAGCCATTGCCTAACCAATCTGCCGATAGGCTTAATTAGGCAATGCTTACCGGACCAGAATTAGGCGCAGCCATTGAGGCAGCGCGGATCGCCAAGGGCGTATCGAAAAAGAAACTCGCAGACGACTTCCATGTGAAGCCTCCGTCGGTACAGGGCTGGGTTAAAAACGGCCGGATCGACAAGTCGAAGCTGATGGATGTGATCGCCTACTTCGCCGATGACGTTGGCCCCGAGCATTGGGGCTTGCGGCCCGGCTTCGCATACGAAAACCTCTCGGAGGATTCTGTCGGCGTGACATCCGCCGCAAATCACCCACAGACGCCCACCTCATCTGCAACAGAGCAGTTGAAAGCGGCTCTGGCAAAAGTTAAGGGGATGTCGGAAGAAGCGCGAAGCCGCGTGCTTGCAGTAGCTGAAGCGGAAGATGGTGGCGGTGTACTTGAGATCGACTACTACCGACCTGGTGCCGTCGGCGACGAAGTGTGGATCGCACACTACGACGTTCGCGCAGCGATGGGCGGCGGGCAGATACCTCATGACTATCCAGAGATGCTGCAGGATGTCCGGGTTAGTCCTCAGCATCTGCGCGAGATGGGCGTTGAGTTCAAGGAACACTTCCATCTCAAGATGGTGACCGGATGGGGTCAGTCGATGGCCCCCACGATCAAGCACCGCGATCCTCTGCTTGTCGACATCAGTATCCGGGAATTCGTGGGGGACGGGATTTACATGTTCTCTTGGGAAGGTCACCTGTACATCAAGCGGCTCCAATGGGTTGGTGACGAGCAAATCACCATGCTCTCTGACAACCCCCGACACCCACCGCAAACAATCAGGGCTGAAGATACCTACATCCAGGCCCGCGTGCTGCTGGTGTGGAATGCGCATCTGGTGTAACTGAAATCGGCATCGGGCGACTGAATCCTGTAGGTCAAATTTAAACCTTAGTCTGGCGCGGACCAGAATCAGCAGCTAGCTACCTCGGGGAAGGATTTCAAGAATGTTCGTTGCTGCAGACCAAATTCTCCTGATACGTATGTCATGGGGGCTAAAGCTGAGCTACCACCGCTCTGAACAAGCCGTGACTGGTCGGGAAACAAAAATTAATTTGGCCTTCCCTAACCACTATGGTTAATACTACCAGTAAGCCGCGCTATGATTTGCGATCGATGCAACGTGCGGCTAAAGAAGCGCGTGGCCTTACGATCACTCCCAGAGCTCGTCAGGACGCTGAAAATTTAGGTTACGACCTTCCTGGGATTAGGTCGCTCGTGGCTAGACTTGAACCTTCTGATTTTGATCACGTCTGGATACTTAAGGATGACCGCGGTCGGGTCAAACTAGATATTGAGGGAAAGGAGATAGCGATGGACGTTTACTCACCATGGATAGAAGCACCAAATGGTGATCGTTGTCGGATTTATCTCAAGATGAAGCTGACACATAACACGTTCGCAATTACTAGCATTCAATCATTTCATCAGAAGCGAAAATGAAAGAACAATGCCCTTTTTGCCAAAGTATCGGAACGCTGAAGGCAATAAATTACAGATTAACCGTCCACCCCGTACCTGGGGAGGATATTGATATATTGCTGCCAGCAAAACAATGCACCTACTGCGATGAAGAAATAGAAACTCCGGATCTAGCGCAGAGAAACACAGAGTTAATTTCGGAAGCAAAACTGGAATGGCTAGTAACCAATATCCAGCGGAAGAACGCCATAGGTGCACTGATAAGAGAACTGAGAAATTCTCTTGACGTGACTCAGAAAGAATTTACTGCAATGGTCGGCGCCACAGGAAACTCAATTTCAAAATATGAGCTTCATATCATAGAGCCATCAGCGATAGCAAGAAACCTTTTTATCTTGTTAGCCAAAAGCAAACACGCACGGAATGAGCTACGCGATCTTAATAGCACTAAAAACAATGTAGCGGCTTATGACTTGAAATGGCAAGAGACTGCAACCCATGCGGTTCCGGTGCGTTGGCCGACCTACCCGAGCGCAGCACGAAAGCCTACTACTAAGGCTTCGGTTTTTAACTATATGGTTGAAGTAGCTAGTGTGACTGTCTGCGGTGCCGCAGCGGGCATTTTAGGGGCCTCAGCTATCGGAAGTTTAGAAGTACTGAGCAATATTGAACCTGCGGAAAGATTGTCGAATCAACCTATGTTTAATCCGCTTTTTAAAACATACGAGGCTGGTGTATTAAATGCTCACTAAGGCACCAAAAAAACTAAACATCCTTATCTGCGAGGATGTCCGCCAAGAATCAGGAAACAAAATCAGCCTGCTTGGAACGTATGTCGATGGAATTATTTTCACCAGCACTAATGATGATCCAAATCCGAAAATGATAAGCGCACAGCTTGCTATTTTTGGCACCTTTGGACCATTAGACGAAAATTGCCAGATGAAGGTAAGAATTCTGAGTCCTGATGGCGAAGTATTATTTGAAACGCCTGACCATCAGGAGTTAAAAAAATCAGATTCTACAACTGTAATAGCGCTTAAAATGATTGGACTTGAATTCAAACAACAAGGAAAGCACAAGCTAGAGTTCAATTTTGACAAATTTAAAGTAACACACGGTTTTTCCGTATCATTAGCTGAATAATTGTTTTTAAAATGCCCGCTTTGGAGCGGGCTTTTTGTTGCCTGCTAGAAAGGTGCGACCTCCTCTACTGCTTCCATACTGTCGACCTCGATCACACGGTCTTCTTCCGCGCTCGCTTCCCACCTCAAAGTCACCGACTCATCGTCGTTGAACGTCATGTCTATGCCGTCCGTCTCGGATAGCAGGCCCATCACCTCCTCCCACTCCCTCTCCCCGTCCGTGTCCAGGCGATGAATCGTTACCCAGCGCTGAATCTGCGCAACGGGGTGATTGATCATTGACGAGACGCGCAAGCCAAGACGCTCTATCCCGCTCATCTCCCGCCGCTCCGCCTGGTTTTCTTGTTTTTTTGCCTTTACCATTCCCGCCTCCGAATGCTGTACATCCATACAGGTTTAGCAAAGCTTATCGCAGCGGCTGCGAAAAGCAACTCCTCAAACCGAGCCTTTCTGATGAGGAAAATTACTTGAAAATAATTAGGCATTACCTATTTACAGGTATTAGGCAATGGCTTATCTTCACTCCATCGCAACCAAGTCCTCACATCGGGACCGGCAGCGAAGGGCCTCAAGAGACCCGCTACACGACTGGTGAAGCCGCCAGATAGCCCGGGATCAGCGAAGTGATCTCCCAGCCCCCAACCGGGGACCGACTGGAACCAAGCTCTTTAGGTGGGACGGACAGTTGAGCTGGGGCGAATCGAGGAATCGACGCCAACGGTGAAGCGCGACATGAAATTCGAGCCGATGAGTGCAGCCAGTAGCTGCTCACGGCGGAAAGCATCACTGGAACGCCTTGGAGACAGGGCGTTCTGGGATGACAACTGAAGAATGGCTATCGACGCTTCCCTGAGCCAGGGGCCCCACCACTCACAAAGTGGACCTTGGAGAAGGGAATTGAATGATCTGGACCTGAAGGCAAGTAGGTTTCGTCCAGGTCTTTAGCGCAAACCCTGCATAGGCTTGGAGGCCGCGCCCATTCGCTGTGAATTGAAAACGTGGAATTACAGCGCCAGCAGAGCTTTTTGACCCACTCGCCAGTGGCCTTGGTTGGCTTCGGAGCTGGAGTAACCTTTTTGGATTTCTTCGCTTCCTTCATCGCAACCTTTGCTGCCTTGCGGTTGAGCTTCTTCTTGGTGTTATCGCGAGCAATTTCACGAAGCTCAAAGATCTTGTTAAGCAACGCAAACTCATTCCTCAGCTCAATCGTCAAAACGTCCTCGTCAGATTGTGGCTTCGGATGCGTCGACTCTTTCAATTCCATGGCACTCGCCTTTGACTTCACCTAGCACCGAGATTAGCAGCGGCATAACTCCAGCACCACACAGACCAACCAGCGCCACGACAGCCTGTCGTTAACTGCCCGATCCCTCGAAAGAGGCTGCATCGGAATGTCGGCGGGTCATGAAAAAAGCAGAACTCAAGTGGCGTGCAATGCGATTACCCGGACGCAGCCATTGTGCGAGTCTGGACCGACATTCCAATGCAGCTTCAATAGGTGGCCACTGCCTCCCCAGTGAGCGAGCAGTGGAGGATTTGCAGCCATGTAACAGACAGCCAACGCCCCGACGCCTAATGCGCCCGGTCGTGATGTAGGAAAAGGTGAAAGCCCGGTTCGCGCCGGGCTTTTTATTGCCTTCGCTCCCACAGGTATAGCCGCCATGAAACGCACCGCACCATCCCCCCGCAAGCCCCGCCCCGACGTCCACGACTGCGCCAAAGGCCGGATGCACGACCCTGTCGCAAAGAAGGTCGTTGTCACCATGCCGGGTGGGTACATCGCCTGATAAACACCTCCGCTCTGGAGTCGACCATGTCAACCAGCTATGCAGACAGTGCCCAGGCCCGGGAGTGGGATCGGCGCTACGACGCTTGGGGCCGCGAGAAGAGAGCAAAGCCCGAGGAGTTCCACGACTACGAGGCCGCCGAGCAGATCCGCACCCAGGCACTGATCGACCGGGAAGCGCGCTTGCTGGAAGAGCGTAAAAGCCTGAAGCAGCGCATTGGCCTGGCCATGGCGAAGATGGAACTGGTCTGCCCACCGGTAGGAGGTGAAGCGTGAGCAATAAAGAGCGCGACCACCAGACAGCTGTCACCTGGATCGAGGGCGAGATCAACAACATGATCAGCGACCTCGGCAAGCCGAACGCCAGTTCAGCAGCCACATCGTGCATCACCCTAGCCTACATGCTGCGCGTCATCGACGACGATGAACACCGGCACTACAGAGCGCGAATCGACCAGATCTACGCCTCCTACAACGCATCGATCAAGCAAGGAGTTGCCGCATGACCATCATCGCGAGAAACGCCAAAGCCATGACTGAAGCCCTGAATCGTCAGGGCTTTTTTCTGGTCGCTGATTTGCCGAAGCGCATCAAGGTTCAGATCCGGCGCGGCATGCTGGTTGTGAGGTTGCCATGAAACGCCTTGCCACCCGCGTCTACACCTTCCAAGAGCTCATGAACCGCATCGACATGGAGTACTGGCGAGTCCACTCCCACGGGCAAGGCCAGTTCACCTTCGTTCCGATCCAATACGCGGGGAAATAACCATGAAGCTCGTTTACTGGATTTGCGTCGTCATCACTGTCTTCTGGTGGGGCATCTACGCCGAGATGCACGAGATTCAGCAGCAGGCCCAGTTGCCAGTGGCGGTGTCGCGATGAACATTTCGATCGTGCAAATCACCATCGAAGTCGATGGTCAGCTTTGAGATCCCTGATGGCTTTGAGCCGATGATCCTGAACTTCCTGCAAGGTGAAGACGGCAAGATCAAAGCGATCAAACTGCCGCCGTCGTGGAAGAAAGTCAGCCTGGCCGAGGCGACCGCCGATGACTAGCTACCAGCGTGCAAAACGCATCGTCATATGGCGCGGCTCGGCCATCGCCCTCCTCGGCACCACCTTTGTCATGCTGGCCAGCGCCCTCGCCGACCGCATCACCTCCTGAATCAACGCACCCGTGCGCAGCGGACCCGAAAGGGATATCTGCACCCGAAAGGGAGCGTAAGCCGGTAAGAGCGCGCAACTATCACCGGCAGCCAGGGCGCCTAGGCGCTGCTCTCAACCTGTTTGCTTCTGTCGCCAACTTGAGAAGCCTGCAGGTCTACCCAGCCCGGGTGTGACCTGGCATTTCCCCTATTCACTACCGAGCCGCCTGTATGGCGGAAGGAATCGTCATGTCCGCAAATACTAAGAAAGAACTCGTACAAGAGTCGCTCGAAATGAGCGAAACCGCCGACGTACAAAAAACTGTAACCCCTTCGGTAGCCTTCACCGACATCGCCGAATACCGGCCGCACGAGGAGCAGATTGTCCGTCTGGAGACCACTTACGCGAAGCTGGTCGTTGACTGCTCGACCAGCGAAGGTTTGGCGAACGCAAAGGAAGTTCGCATCGATATACGCGACGTGCGCTATGCCTTGGACAAAACCACCAAGACTGCGTTGATTCCCTATCAGCAGAAGGTCAAGGATGCCCAGGCTCGAGTCAATCAAGTTAAAGAATTCGGCGAGGCGTTAAAGGATCGAGTCTTGGCGATCGAGGCGCCTGTTGACGAAGCAATCAAGGCCGAAGAAAAGCGCGTAGCTGACGCCAAAGCCGAGCGCGAGCGTGTCGAAGCTGAACGTGTCGAAGCCATCCGGGCGAAGATTACCCGCTTCAGTTCTGTCGCTGCCGCCTATGCAAACCGTAGCGCTGCTGATGTCGCAAGCATTCTGCAGAGCGTCAAGGAATCGGTAATCCTTCCCGAAGAATATTCCGAGTTCGAAGCTGAAGGCACCATCGCTCGCGACAACGCCATTGAGCAGCTTGAAACGCTACACAGGTCTGCGGTTGAACGAGAGGAGGCTGCCGCCAAGCTGCTGGCCCAGCAGAAAGAACTCGACGAGTTGCGCGAGAAGCAGCGCATCGCTGATGCCGAAGCTGAGGAGTTGCGCAAACAACGCGCCGAGGAAGATCGCAAGCGTCTGAAGCAACAGCAGGACGAGCTGGACCAACAGCGCCGCGACATAGAAACACAGCAACGCCAACAGCGTGAGCAGCAGGAAGAGCAACAGCGCCAGCAGCGTGAGCGCGACGCCCAGTATCAGCGTGACCAGGAAGAACTGGCCCGCCTGCGCGCCCAGGCTTCTGCACCGACCTCAGTCACTATCGCAGCTACGCCCCTGGTCGCAGAAAAGGTTGAAGTCGCCCCCATCAGCACAGATGCGGTGACTGCCGAGTCCGACGATGTGACCACGACCGCGCCATCGGTCGACGACATTGTCGAGGTTGTAGCCCTGGGCTTCGACGTGGACCTCGATACTGCTCGCGCCTGGCTTCGCGCCATCCGCTTCTAACCACCTTTCCATCTATAGGCCGACACATTCACTGTCGGCCACGGAGAGCGCAATGACCGACTCAGACACCCAAGCACCAACGGGCCTCGCCACCTACCACGATCCTTCGCACAACGCGGCAGCCCTCATCCTCGACCCAGGCACCATGAAGTCGATGAGCGACCTCGCGCTGATGATGTCGAAGGGCGTGACGACAGTCCCCAAGCATTTGAAGGGCAATCAAGCTGACTGCATGGCGGTGGTGCTACAAGCAATGCAGTGGCAGATGAACCCATTCGCTGTTGCGCAGAAGACGTTCATCGTCAACGGCGGTGCATTGAGCTACGAGGCGCAGCTTGTCAACGCAGTGATCACCTCCAAGGCACCCGTGAAGGGTCGTTTGAACTTCGAATGGTTCGGCGCCTGGGAAAACGTCATCGGGAAGATGCGCGAAGTCACCAGCAGAACCAAGAAGGATGAGGACACTGGCGAGTTCAAGAAATACCGCGTTCCCGCCTGGAGCTTTGACGACGAGAAGGGTCTCGGGATCAAGGTCTGGGCAACCTTCAAAGGCGAAGACGAACCCCGCACTCTGGAGCTTCTGCTCACTCAGGTCCGCACCCGGAACTCCACGCTTTGGGCGGAGGATCCGAAGCAGCAGATTGCCTATTTGGTGACTAAAAAATGGGCTCGACTCTTCTGCCCTGACGTCATCCTCGGCGTCTATACACCCGATGAGTTCGAAGACTCATACGGCGGCGAAATCGATATCACCCCCGCGAAGCAGGCTTCAAACACCGCTGCCGCTGCTGGTGTTTCGTTCGGCCCGAAATCCCCGTCGCCGGAAATAGACGGAGTATTCGCAGACCTTTTGGTCGTCGCGAAGCGGCAGGACATCGACGCGTATGCGACAGCCTGGGCAGGCCTCAAGCCTAAGCAACGTGCAGCGATCGGCCTGGAGTGCCACGAAGCGCTTAAGAACATGGCGGCAACCGTTGATGGCGATTTTACCGACATGACTGGCACCAACGATGGCCTGGATCAGGCCGAGGAAGCGGCGTAGTGAGAGCGGAACTTCAGGGCACTGAAAAGTGGCATGCAGACCGATCTGGCCGTGTGACCGCCAGCCGGTTTAAAGACGTGATGGCCTGGGGGAAGCCTGACAAAAATGGTAAGCGCGAGCCTATGGCTGCGCGCACCTCATACATGCGCGAACTGTGCTTCGAGCGTCTGGCAAAGAAGTCCAAGCACAATGTCAGCAGCGCTTCCATGAAGTGGGGTCATACCGAAGAACAGAAGGCTCAGGACGCCTACGAGATGCTGACCGGCAACATCGTCGTGCCGTCAGAGTTCATCGTTCATCCGAAGTACGACTGGCTCGGATGCTCGCCAGACGGCCTGATCAACGATGACGGTGGCACTGAGTCGAAATGCCCTTTCAACGAGGCAATACACGTCAGGACTTGGCTCGAAGGCATGCCCGAAGAACACATGCCGCAGGTCCAAGGCTGCATGTTCGTTACGGGACGGAAGTGGTGGGACTTTCTGTCGTTCGATTCTCGTCAAGATGAAGAGTGTCAGCTCTACATCGAGACGATTTACCGCGACGAAGACTACATCGCCAACCTGCACAAAGAGCTTGTCCAGTTCAATCTGGAACTGAATCGCATGGTTGATGAAGTCGCGGACAAAGCTCGGGCGCAAGCCTATCGGTTAGGCGCCTGATAGTGAACGGGCTCGATAGTCTCAAGCCGGTGCTGGTCGCCGCCCAGTTTATCCGCAACACAGAATTAAGCAGAGTGTGGGAGTCAGCATGAACGCATACGTCAGCACTGAATTGAGCATGATCCAAATGCTCGACCCTCAACGCCACGAACTGGCCCTGCTTCAGGAGGCCTTTTTGAATAAAGGAGGGACTATTGAGGTGTTGCAGGGGCCAAGCTTCCGGCCCCCGCCAATCCGGCATGAGTCTCCACCTCAAAAGAAGACCGCCAAACCGAAATCAGGACCGGAAGCGGCTGCGCCAGTCTGGCTCGACAAGATGGCGCAGCGAGACATCGAGCGCGAAGAGCGAGCCAAGGAACGCGCCAAAGAGCGAGTCGAACTGGTAGATCGCATCCGCAAGTTGGCAGAAACGATGTGCTACGCACAGGCAATTCTGCGCACGGGCATGTCACGCCGAAGCCTGCAAAAAATAGCAGTGGACGGCGGTTTCACCTTTCAGCCAGTCATCAGCAAGGGCCGGGCAAACCTGAAGGTGAAGACGATCGACGAAGCCAAGGATGCGAAGGACGCTGAGCGAATCCGGGCATTCATGGAGATCGGGCTCAGTCGGAATCAGGCCATGACTCAGGTCGGGCTCTCATTCAAAACCTTCGCTCGCATCCTGGCCAAGTTCGACATCGACTATCCGAAACGCCGAGCAGGGCCTCATCCGGCCTTCTTCGCCAAGCAGGGGTGATCATGGCAGCGGACCAGAAAGAGCGCTCCGCCAAGACGGCAAGCAGGCGCAAGGCGCGCGGCGAGGAAGAGTTGCGAATGCATGCCATGGCCGGAACACGTCAAGCCCTGGCTGAGCTGATGGACTGGCACGGCATCGAGGAACAGGGTGAGGCAATGACCTTGGCCCTTCATCATCTCCACGCCCTGGGGCCGAAAGATTCGGCGCCCTTCTTCGCTCCGCCGCGACACGAAATCACGATCACCGAAAACGTGTCGCGCAAACTTGAGCTCGCCTTCGCCCGCGAAGCCCTGCGACTAAATACGGATGAATGACCTCGAACCCGGACTCAGGGAAGCTTTTTGAGCTCTTCCCGCCACTCTCTGAGCTTTACTGGATCTGGTTCAGCGAACTCTTGAAGCCTTTCAACTGCGCGCGCTCTGCGCTCCAAAATTTCATCAGGGCTTTCAACAGATAGAGACATGCTGAAAGCTATCTCTGTGCTGTCGACCAACGACTTTACTGCAACTCGAAGCTCATCGCGAACGGCCTCGACCTCGGCCCTAGCAACCTTGGCTGCTTGAACATCTCTCTTGATGGTTGCCTTCCATAATGTGATCTCAGTGATGCTATCGCCCAAGATCATTACTGCAGCAACCAGCAACCAGACAACGGCAACCGCGCTGAATGCCTCTATCTCGATTGCCTTCGCAAAAAGCGCGATCGGAAGCGCGACAATCGCCACAGCAAGAAGCGCAAACCCGCAGCGCCCGGCAAGACCTATCTCTTTCTGCATTGCATCACCTTGATCCGGCTCCATGCCGGGCCGAACACAAATACCCCACTTCAACGAATCACGCCAGCCGGCGAGGCTAGTACCGTGATCAACTATTTCGTCGAGCCGCCTGCTGAAAACTCCACCAGTTTGACTCGACAAATCGCACTTGCTTGAGAGTCTCTTCGCACATATTGAAATATTCCGATGGCTGAAACACGTTCGATGAAAAATACGTATTCACCTTTCGAACGACATCAGTAAGTGCGCCCATGACCCCGCTGTACGCTCTAACTGCCTCATAGCCCCCGAGTTCGTGCGCTGGAAGCTTGCCGAGCGAATAAACAGAAGACTCCAAATGCTGTTTATAGACCAGTTGCCAGAGATCTTTGAATACCATCTCGGACGGCTTCGTCTGCAACAGTTCACCAAATGTGGTTGTAGTTTTAACCGCATTTTCAATCACAGCGTAAAGAGATTCAGCCTTTTCATTCGCAGCCTTTTTTGCAAGCTTTATCTGTATTTTTTGTTGTTTGTTACTGATAGCAAATGCCCCCCAGATTGAGGCAATCGATCCCACTGCCTGAACCCAAGAAGCAAGTCCAGGGTGATGTTCAATCCAAAACGAAACACTCTCCCAGCTCATAACCCACTCCCCTGTAGATCCCGGAACTATACCGGCGAGGATCCCCTATGTCCGCACAACGACCACGAATCGTTTGCCAATTCAGCTGTGGCGCCGCCTCAGCGGTTGCCACAAAATTGGCTCTGGCACAGTACGGCGAAAGCCATGACGTGCAGATCATCAATGCGTTCTTGGCGAACGAACACGAGGATAACCGCCGGTTCCTGATGGACTGCCAGGAGTGGTTCGGGCAGGAGATTGTGCAGCTGCGGGACGAGAAGTACGGCGCTGACATCATCCAGGTGTTCCGACGTGAGCGATTCATGAAGGGGCGCAACGGAGCGCCATGCACAAAATTACTGAAACGCCGTTTACTCGATACCTGGAAAGAACCCGGAGACGTGATGGTATTCGGGTACACCGCCGAGGAAGCCGACAGACTAGAGGACTTCCGCGATCGAAACCCCGATCGCCCAGTGATTGCTCCATTGATCGAGCGTGGCCTGGGCAAAGAGGATTGTAAGGCGATGATCCAGCGCGCTGGAATTAAACTGCCATTGATGTACCGCATGGGCTACGAAAATGCGAACTGCATCGGCTGCGTGAAAGGTGGCGAGGGGTACTTCCGAGCAATCCGGGAAGACTTCCCCGAGCAATTCGAGGAGCTGTGCAGAGTTCAGGACGAGCTTGGCCCAGGCAGTTACTTGCATCGGAACCGAAAGACCGACGAACGATTTTCACTGCGTAAGCTTGGCGATGGCCCGATACGGCGTAATGAGAAAATCCCATCATGCTCATTTTTTTGTGAAATAGCAGAGTATGAAATTGCAGATCAACTCATTCTCCAAAGCCGATAAGCCGCTTTTTTGCTCCGGACCTCAGTGGCTCTATCAAACCATCTATGGTGGCCTCAGCCGAAGACCGATCTCCTAACCCCCACTTATCCAACAGAGCCCATCTTCGGACGGCGTCATCAGACTCCATATCGGATCGATCGTCGAATGTTCCCCTAATTAGCAAGCGAAGGTATATCTCAATGAAGCTACGAAATCCGTCTTCATAAGAATAGAGCTCAGCAAATTTAGTCGTAAAAACACCGCCCCAGATCTCTGCGCATTCGAGCTCGATAGGTGCTAACTGGGCACGCACAACCTGCATCTGATCCAGCCTACCTTGATAAACCCCAATCATGGGGTTGTCGTTCCCTCCTTCGCCTATCCATGTGTTACCGCGAATTTGGGCAACCGATGATTCTGCATAGCTCCATGTATGAACAAGCTCATCCCGATAGCCCCGCAGAATAATCACAACTCTGCGGGCGAGTTCATGATCTGCCTCAGCCTTAGCCTGTCGCTTCCATGAGTTCATTGTCATCAACGCAATAATAACGGCACCGGAAGTAGCTACAGCTCCGAAGATTTCGAAAAGATCATGAACATTATCCACTTTCCAAAAATCACTTGGAAAAATCAGTTCAGACCAGACAACGCCTGCGCCAAAAACCCCTAGGCACAGCAACCACTCCATTTTGAATTTCATTCAACCCCGTCCAAACCCGCTGATTCTACCGAGCCATCATCCCACAAACATTACCTCCCCAAACACAGACTTGAACAACACCCACCCTCCACCGCCCGGGCATGACCCGGCATAGGACGCCCCATGCCCACAGCAATCGATTTGTTCGCCGGACTTGGCGGATGGTCTACCGGTGCCCGAAATGCCGGCATCGACGTAATCTGGGCCGCCAATCACTGGCCGGTTGCGGTTGAGTGGCACAGCGCCAATCACCCGGAAGCCATCCACATCTGCCAGGACCTGCATCAGGCGGATTGGTCGAAGGTTCCGCCCCACGACATCATGCTGGCCTCACCTTGTTGCCAGGGGCATTCGAAGGCGCGCGGCAAGAAGTCCGGGAACGCGCAGCACGACGCATCTCGCTCAACGGCCTGGGCGGTTGTTTCGGCACTGGAGTTTCACCGACCTGAAGCTGGGCTGGTGGAGAACGTCGAAGAGTTCACTGACTGGGCGCTGTACCCCGCTTGGGTCGCGGCAGTTCAGGCGCTGGGCTACCAGGTCGCCCCACACGTCGTGGACTGCGCCGATTTGGGCGTGCCGCAACACCGTGTTCGACTGTTCCTGGTCCTGACCCGCAGCAAGGCACCACTGATGCTCGAGCTGCACCGTCGCCAGCATGTACCGGCCGCCAGCTTCCTCGACTTCGACGCCGGACGCTGGTCGCCCATCGAGAAGCCGGGGCGTGCTCAAGCCACTCTGGAGCGTGTGCGCAACGGCCGCGAACGCTTCGGCGAACGGTTCATCATGCCCTACTACGGCAAAGGCTCAGGACTGACTGGGCGTGATATCAACCGCCCGATAGGTACCATAACCACGCTTGACCGCTGGGCATTGGTCCGAGGCAATGAGATGCGAATGCTCTCGGCGAATGAGGCCCTCGCGGCGATGTCGTTTCCGGCCGACACGAAACGCCCGGACAATCATCGACTGACTATGCACATGGCTGGCAACGCGGTTCCTCCATTGGCAGGGCAGCGAATCATCGAAGCGTTGATGGAGGTTGCCTAGGCGGCACGGAAATGGCCCTTCGGCTTTTTGTAGTCAGACCCATCCAAGCTCCAGAGTTCCTCCTCCGTTCCAAGCACATGTTTTATGCGCGGATGATTGTGGCAAAGCGTAGCCACTCTCTCAGGCGTCAGGTTTACAGCCTTGGAAATTGCCCGCGTCGATCGGCACCTGTAATCGTCGATCCGCTCAAACTCACTGACTAACCAACTGTAAATCCTCTTTGAATCCCTGACGTTATCCCACTTTTGTTTGGCCATCTGTACCGCAATCACCAGTCCTCCACCGATTGCTCCGGCGACCACTTCGCTCCAGTCAGACATTCTCGTCACCTCTATTTTCTGATCGCTGAACTGTAGCTGATCCCTCACCTCCCTCCACCGCCCGGGCATGGCCTGACACAGGACGGCTCATGTCCACACTCTAATCTAGCCGTACAACAATTTAACGCTACATGTCTGTGTTATCTAGTGAGCCATCCCAAGAGATACCATTTTGGGGACTAACGTCAACAAACCAATAATCCCTATCTTCAGTTCTTATGGCGGAAAAATGAAATTTTTTAAATTTTTGCTCTTCCAAGCCATTCAAATAAGAAATCACTACGACCCCACCGTGACTAGTCTCACCCTCTATATACGTTTTACGGAATCCCGTTTGTTGCATTTTATCAAGCACTCCAACACTGTGTAATTCTTCGTCATCCAGAAGAACCTTATAACAGGTAATGGTATGACCACCATTAAACAACCTAAAACCAAAGTGCACCCCATACGCGTCCGTACCATCATACCCGCTACTCAATGAAAACTTAGGCTCAACAGAAGCTGCAAGGCGTCTATTTTCAAGCTCTGTGTTTTTCTTGGCCATATTCAACTGATCAGTAGAAATACCAACCATCTCTTTCTGCTGATCAACAGATTCCTTCAATTCTTTAGCCTGCAAATTTAATGCGGCCGAACTTATTTTTAGTTCACGCCCCTGTTGAATATATCCCAACACCAACCACAAGAACGCAACAGGACCAAAAACCCCAGCAGACAAATCACCTACCTCATTTAGTTCAAGGGCAATTAATTCATCGAACTTTGCTCCCATGACCAGAAGGGCACCGCCAACGTAGAATGCAGTGATATGCGCTGCCCACCAATCTAAACCACGACTGCACCACCACTTAATTTGTTTATTCCAGTACTCGAGATATCGGCCCAAGGGAACCCCGCCTGCATTATTAAAACGCCACTTTAACAAACTGTTTGAGCACCGAACATCAAGTAATCCTCCCCTTTCAAAGTCAGCCGCTATAGTGGCAAGGACGAAGTCATGCCTGAAGAAAATGCCGCGACCTTGCGAGAGCGGATCATCCGGTACATGCAAAAAAACGCGAAAAGTGTTCGCGGTTGGTTTCCCACCTGGTGGTTCAAGTTTCACGTCTCGGGTGCCCGCGACACTCCTGAGATTCGCCGCGAACTGGAAAGGATGAAGCGAGAGGGCCTCATCGAGGCCGATCATAGCCAGAGCAACAACACCAAATGGAAGCTGGTCGAAAAGCCCAATGAGGTGACGCCATGATCGCCCTCGCCTGGTTCGCCTACGTGTACTGCTACAAGGGGCCGCGGTGATGAAGGCACGTATCGAGAAGAAGCTCAGCAAGCGCCTGTTTAAGTTGCACCCCTCGCTTTATCGACGTGCCTGGATCGACAAAGACGAGCCCAGTGAGCTCGCGTATGAACAACGCACGCGTGTGAGCCATGTCTGGAGTGTTGGTGGCGGCACCGACTATTGGGGCGACGGCATGGACGCATATACCGTCTGGGCCGATTGGAAAATGAATTGGGCATTCCATGGTCCGTTCGAGCCATACCCGCACGAGCATAACCTTGCGTACTACCCGAACACGGAAGGATTCCAGCCCACTACCAGAAACCTGTTGAAACTGGCCGCCGAGTGCGAGCTGGCATCCGAAGCAACAGCCTAACCCCTCTTCCACCTACCAGCCTGCCGGTGAACGGCGGGCGAGGACTTCGCATGCTCGAAACTATCGAGGTGTCACGCGTGAGGCGCTTCGCCGCAAACACGGCTGGCCGGGATTTCGCGGTCGGTGACATTCATGGGCACTTCACCCGACTGCAGGCTGCGTTGGATACCGCCGGCTTCAACCCGGTGGTTGATCGGTTATTCAGCGTCGGCGATCTGGTTGACCGCGGGCCTGAGTGCCGCGATGTGCTCGACTGGCTGGCCAAGCCTTGGTTTCACCCTGTGCGCGGCAACCATGATGACTACGTGGTTCGCTTCGATACCTGCGACACCGAAAACTGGGTCTACAACGGCGGTTCGTGGTTCGCGGGCCTTGCGTGGGACGAGCAGCGAGAGTTCGCGGCCCAGTTCGCCGAGCTGCCAATCGCCATCGAGGTCGAGACGGCTCTGGGCCTGATCGGGATCGTGCATGCGGACTGCCCGTTCCCATCTTGGGACCAGCTGCACACCGAGCTGGAATCGCCCGAAAGCAACAAGCGCCTGAGGCTAGTTCAGAACAGCTGTATGTGGTCGCGCTCTCGGATTCAGGAGGGCACCACCTGTGGAGTCGAAGGGCTTCGTGCACTGGTGGTCGGCCATACCCAACTGAGGCAACCCGCCGTTCTGGGCAATGTTCACTACATCGACACCGCCGGATGGATGGACGGCCATTTCACCCTGTTGGATCTCGCCACTCTGCAGTGCAACCCACCAATCAATCCAGAGCTCAGTTTCGACTGGGATTAATCAATCTCTACCGCCTTGCGGTACGGAGCATCCATGAACTACGACATCCACGAACGTCGCCCAGACGGCGGAGTCGGCCGCCTGCTCGACGTGATTGACCGCCAACCCGAACACCGCAAGACCGGACAATTCGTCGAGTTCGACGGCGAGATGCACAAGGTCCTGACCGGCATCCGCAACTTCATCATCGTCACGACCGAGCGCTGGGCGCGGGTGTCGGCTGCTACCTGGAGGAAGGTATGAACGAGCACCCAATTCAGAAGTGCCTGCGCGACAACGGCGAGCTGATCGCCGCCCAAGCCACCATCGCCCACCAAGCGCAGATGATCGAGCACTTGAGAGGTGGTCTGACGCTCGCTTACACCGCTGTGGACATGTCCACCGCTGCTGCTGACGGTCGACGCAGCCTTTATGAACACCTGATGGAGCGGCTGGCCGAGGACTTCCCGGACTGCGAAACAACGATGACCGTCGAGTGTTTCGCTGACTGGCTGAGCAAGGAAGTGAAGCCATGAGAAACCTGTTCCAGGAAACACACGCCAGCTTCAAAAACTTCCACCGGGCCTTGTGCGCCCGGTTTGGCTATGTGCACGACGAGCGTGACTGGCAGCGCGACCAGGTATCGCTGGAGGAGCATATCGCTGGGCAGGTCGACCAGTTGCGACAGGCCCTTTCCGATTGCTGCACATCCCTTGAAGGCGAAATGCTCCAGAAGTACCACGGCCAAAAGCCAGAGGACATGCACCCGGTAACGCGCCGCGACTATGACCTGGACATGGCTGAAATTGATGGCTTCAAGGCATTGATCAAGGAGACGCAATGAGTGGGCATATCAGGTACAAGACCATTGAGCAGTTCTCGCGGGAATCGGGGTATACACCCGATGCCATCAGAACCAAAATTCGCGACGGCAAATGGCCGAAACACCTCATCTGGCGTAAAGCGCCAGACGGGAGAATATTGATCGACGTAGAAGGATATTACTCATGGGTCGAGATGGGGGAGGCGTCCGCGCCGCATCTGCAAGTAGTATCGAAATCACTTTCCAATACCAGGGCGTCAGGTGCCGTGAGCGCATCGCGCTCAAGCCCACCGCCGCTAACCTGAAAAAGGCCGAGCAGCACAAGACTGCGATTGAGTATTCGATCGCGAACGGGACTTTCGATTATGCCGCAACGTTCCCGAAGTCGAAGCGCGCCGGCGCATTCAAGCGCACCGATGCCAGACAAACCATTGGGGATTACCTGGAAGAATGGCTGGAGCGGAAAACTCCGACACTCAAATCAAGCACCGTCGCGTTCTACGAAGCGACAATCCGCGCAACCCTCAAACCGATGTTCGGCGACCTGCCTCTTAATGAGCTGTCAAAAAAGATCATCAGAGAAAAGATGTCGACCTATAAGGTTGCCAACAAGACGCTGATGAATGTTCAGAGCTGCTTTCGCTCTGCACTTAACGACGCAGTTGAGGATGAAATTTTGGAGAGCAACCCGCTTTCTGGGTGGGCATACAAGAATCGTGAACAGCTAAAGGAGGAAGATGACGTTGACCCATTCACCCGCGAGGAGCAAGTGGCGATATTAGCTGCAGCCAGGGGCGATACGTGGCCACAATTGCAGTTCTCTTTCTGGACAGGTCTTCGACCCAGCGAACTGATCGCCTTGGAATGGGGGGATATCGACTGGATCGCGGGGGAGATAAGGATCGTCAGAGCCAAGACGCGGGCTGCGAAAGAGCCAGAGTCGACCAAGACGTTATCAGGAAGGCGCACCGTGAAGTTACTGGCTCCGGCGCGAGAAGCGTTGCTCAAGCAGAAAGAGTTGACCTTCCTGGCTGGCGGCAGGGTGTTTCTCAATACAATCACCGGAGAGCCCTGGAAGCATGCCGGATACATTTACCGGGTCATCTGGATGCCGGCGATGAAGAAGTCAGGTGTTAGGTGGCGGCGACCCTATCAGAGTCGCCACACCTATGCCTCGATGATGCTATCTGCTGGCGAGAATCCAATGTGGGTAGCCAAGCAGCTTGGCCACAAAGACTGGACCATGATCGCCAAGGTTTATGGTCGCTGGATGCCCTCCGCTGATGTCGGAGCCGGAGGGCGAGCCGAGGCACTTTTTGCCGGTAATGCCAGCGTTATGACAACATCTCCTCTAGACGGTGCGGTTTAAGTCGAAACGATCCAGGTTCATCACCTTTGTCCACGCAGCCACGAAATCCTTGACGAACTTCTGCTGCGCATCGGCGCTGGCATAGACTTCGGCCAGCGCACGCAACTGCGCGTTGGAACCGAAGACCAGGTCAACCCGGGTGCCCGTCCACTTCACCGCACCGGTTTTGCGATCACGCCCTTCGAACTCCTGCTGGGCATCCGACACCGGTTTCCACTCCACGCCCATGTCCAGCAGGTTGGTGAAGAAATCATTGGTCAGCGCTTCCGGCCGTTGGGTGAACACACCGTGTTTGCTCTGGCCGACGTTGGTGTTCAACACCCGCAGGCCGCCCAGCAGTACCGTCATTTCCGGTGCGCTGAGCGTCAGCAGTTGTGCCTTGTCGATCAGCAAGGCTTCGGCGGGCACACGGTACTGGGTTTTCAGGTAGTTACGGAAGCCGTCGGCAATCGGTTCAAGGAAACCGAAGGACTCGACATCGGTCTGTTCCTGGCTGGCGTCCGTGCGTCCCGGGGTGAACGGCACCGTCACACTGTGGCCGGCGTTTTTCGCCGCCTGTTCGACACCCGCGCCACCGGCGAGCACGATCAGGTCGGCCAGGGAGATTTTCTTGCCGCCGCTGTTGAACTCCTTCTGGATGCCTTCAAGTTTGACCAGCACATTGGCCAGTTGCTCCGGCTGGTTGGCCGGCCAGGACTTCTGCGGCGCCAGGCGCAGGCGCCCGCCGTTGGCACCGCCGCGTTTGTCGGAGCCACGGAAGGTGGACGCGGCGGCCCACGCCGTCGATACCAGCTGCGAGACAGACAGGCCGGAAGCCAGGACCTTGCTTTTCAGGCCCGCCACATCGCTGTCGTTGACCAGCGGATGATCGACGGCAGGGATCGGGTCTTGCCACAGCAGTTCCTCGCCCGGCATTTCCGGGCCGAGGTAGCGCGAGAGCGGGCCCATGTCACGGTGAATGAGTTTGTACCAGGCGCGTGCGAAGGCATCGGCCAGTTGATCGGGGTTGGCCAGGAAGCGTCGGGCGATCGGTTCGTAGATCGGGTCGAAACGCAGGGCCAGGTCCGAGGTCAGCATGGTCGGATCACGGCGTTTGGACGGATCAAAGGCATCCGGAATGGTCCCGGCACCGGCACCGTTTTTCGGTTTCCACTGATGGGCGCCGGCCGGGCTCTTGGTCAGTTCCCAGTCGAAACCGAACAGGTTTTCCAGGTAGTTGTTGCTCCATTTGGTGGGCGTGGTGGTCCAGGTCACTTCCAGACCGCTGGTGATGGTATCGGCCCCCTTGCCGGTGCCGAATGTGCTCTTCCAGCCCAGGCCTTGCAGCTCCAGGCCGGCGGCTTCCGGTTCCGGCCCGACGTGGTCGGCGGGTCCGGCGCCGTGGGTCTTGCCGAAGGCGTGGCCACCGGCGATCAATGCCACGGTTTCCTCATCGTTCATCGCCATGCGGCCGAAGGTTTCGCGGATGTCCTTGGCCGAGGCAACCGGGTCCGGTTCGCCTTCCGGGCCTTCCGGGTTCACATAGATCAGGCCCATCTGCACCGCGGCGAGGGGGTTTTCCAGATTGCGGCCATTTTCGGTACGGCTGTCCTCGTTTCTGCCGGGCTCAGCCACCAAGGGCACATCGCCGGGTTTCTGCACCGGTTTGTCTTCTTTTCCGTAACGCGAGTCACCGCCCAGCCATTTGCTTTCAGACCCCCAGTAAACGTCTTCGTCCGGTTCCCAGACATCCGCGCGGCCAGCGGAAAAACCAAACGTCTTGAAGCCCATGGATTCCAGGGCGACGTTGCCAGTGAGGACGATCAGGTCGGCCCAGGAGATTTTGTTGCCGTACTTTTGCTTGATCGGCCACAGCAGTCGGCGGGCCTTGTCGAGGCTGACGTTGTCCGGCCAGCTGTTGAGCGGTGCAAAGCGTTGCTGGCCGGAACCGGCGCCGCCCCGGCCGTCACCGGTGCGATAGGTGCCTGCGGCGTGCCAGGACATGCGGATAAAGAAAGGCCCATAGTGGCCGAAGTCCGCCGGCCACCAGTCCTGGGAATCGGTCATCAGCGCCGTCAGGTCTTTTTTCAGCGCCTGGAAGTCAAGACTCTTGAAGGCTTCGGCGTAGTTGAAGTCGCCCCCCAACGGGTCAGACTTGGGCGAGTGTTGACTCAGGATCTTCAGGTTCAGTTGGTTCGGCCACCAGTCGCGGTTCGTCGTGCCACCGCCAGCGGCGTGATTGAACGGGCATTTCGATTCAGTTGACATGGCATCTCCTCTTGATTTTGTTTTCAGCTAACCACCCTTGAGCGTGGATCCGGATCACCGATTGATGAAATAGCTTTTCGGTATGGGATCCATAGCCTTGAGGCTATGACAGCCCCGCGATCAGTCGCTCCAGACCATCCATTAAAGTACCGGTCCGGGAAACTGTCGCTTCATCCGGTGGAGATAGCTGATAAACAGCGCAAATCAGTAATGCGATGCAAGATCATCAACACCTGCCACAATGGATTAATACCATTTGCTACAAGGACGTGGGCGACAGGAAGGATTGTTTGCCGCGAGAGGTTGCGCCATGTACCTCAAAGCCATTGTCATCTGGGTATTGCTGGCGATCATCGTTGTCGCCGTGCTCGCTCGCCTGGTGCATAACGCCAAGGTCGCCGACCGGGCGCTGAAGATCGCCAAGCCGGATCATCAGCCTCACGGGCGAAAGAATGACAAGGCCCCATGACTGACCCGGGACAACAGGGGCGGCGACGATTCGGATCGCCGCGCGGCCTCCATCACCCGGGGCTTTGCTGCAGGCAATAAAAAACCGGCCTTTCAGCCGGTTTTTTATTGTTCACTCAACAGCACTTGGGTCCGGCTTTACTGCCGTAACGGGCTTCCTGGCGCTCGCGGAAGAACGCCTCGTAGTCCATCACCGGTTTGTCCGGGTGCTTGGTCTGCATGTGCTCGACGTAGTTGTCGTAGTCGGGCATGCCGACCATCAGGCGCGCGGCCTGACCGAGGTATTTGCCCAGGCGACTCAGGTCATTGAACATGCTGCCCTCCTCGCCTATGCATTCGGCAGCGCCTGGAATGGCGCTTCTTTATCCGTACGCTCCTTGCTGCCCCAGGCGGCGATACCGACCTTGAGTGCGAAGAACAGGATGCTGAACACCACGCACAGGAACAGCGCGGTCAGCGTGGCGTTGGTGTAGGCGTTGAAGATCACGTGCTGCATCTGCTCGATGCTCTTGGCCGGGGCCAGCACCTGACCATTGGCCAGGGCATCGCTGTACTTCTTCGCCAGGGCGAGGAAGCCGATCGCCGGGTTGGCATCGAACAGCTTGATGAAGCCGGCGGTGGTGGTGCAGATCAGCAGCCACACAGCCGGCAGCAAGGTGACCCAGGCATAACGCTGACGCTTCATCTTGATCAGCACCACGGTGCCGAGCATCAGCGCGATACCGGCCAGCATCTGGTTGGAGATGCCGAACAGCGGCCACAAGGTGTTGATGCCGCCCAGCGGGTCGATCACGCCCTGGTACAGCAGATAACCCCACATGGCCACGCAACCGGCGGTGGCGATCAGGTTGGCGGTCCAGGACTCGGTGCGGCGCAGGGCCGGCACGAACGAACCGAGCAGATCCTGAAGCATGAAGCGCCCGGCACGGGTACCGGCGTCGACTGCGGTCAGGATGAACAGCGCTTCGAACAGGATCGCGAAGTGGTACCAGAACGCCATGGTGTTCTCGCCCGGCAACAGCTGGTGCAGGATCTGCGCGATCCCCACCGCCAGGGTCGGCGCACCGCCGGCACGGGCCAGGATAGTGGTTTCACCAATGTCGTGGGCCACCGCTTGCAACGCTTCCGGCGTGATCGCAAAGCCCCAGCTGCTGACGGTTTGCGCAACGGCCACCGCATCGGCGCCCACTACGGCCGCCGGGCTGTTCATGGCGAAGTACACACCCGGATCGATCACCGACGCCGCGACCATCGCCATGATCGCCACGAAGGATTCCATCAGCATGCCGCCGTAACCGATGTAACGGGCATGCCCCTCATTGGCGAGCAGCTTCGGCGTGGTGCCGGAAGCGATCAGCGCATGGAAACCCGAGACCGCGCCACAGGCGATGGTGATGAACAGGAACGGGAACAGACCGCCCTTCCAGACCGGGCCGGTGCCGTCGATGAACTGGGTCAGGGCCGGCATTTTCAGCTCGGGCATGGTTACCAGGATGCCGATGGCCAGGGCGACGATGGTGCCGATTTTCAGGAAGGTCGACAGGTAGTCACGGGGTGCCAGGATCAGCCACACCGGCAACACCGCGGCAACGAAACCGTAGCCGATCAGCATCCAGGTGATCTGGATACCGGTAAAGGTAAAGGCCTTGGCCCACACCGGATCCGCGGCAATCTGCCCGCCGAGCCAGATCGAACCGAGCAGCAACAGCACGCCGATCACCGAGATCTCACCGATGCGGCCCGGGCGGATGTAGCGCATGTAGATGCCCATGAACATCGCGATCGGGATGGTCGCCATCACCGTGAAAATGCCCCAAGGGCTCTCGGCCAGGGCCTTGACCACGATCAGCGCCAGCACCGCGAGGATGATGATCATGATCAGGAAGCAGCCGAACAGCGCGATGGTGCCGGGGATGCGGCCCATCTCTTCACGGACCATGTCGCCCAGGGAACGGCCGTTGCGGCGGGTGGACATGAACAGGACCATGAAGTCCTGCACCGCACCGGCCAGCACCACGCCGGCGATCAGCCACAGGGTGCCGGGCAGGTAGCCCATCTGCGCCGCCAGTACCGGCCCGACCAGCGGACCTGCACCGGCAATGGCCGCGAAGTGGTGACCGAACAGCACGTGTTTGTTGGTCGGCACATAGTCCAGACCATCGTTATTGAGCACAGCCGGCGTGGCCCGAGCGGGATCGAGCTGCATCACTTTGTTGGCGATGAACAGGCTGTAGTAGCGGTAGGCAACGAGGTAGATGGCGACGGCTGCGACTACGATCCACAGGGCGTTGATCGCTTCGCCGCGGCGCAGGGCCACGACACTCAGCGCAATCGCTCCCAGGACAGCCACGGCAAACCAGGCGAGGTGTTTAGCCAGACGGGGCATAGCGTGTCTCCTGCCGACAGCCAGTGACTGCGGCGGTAATTTTTATAATTGTGTCCGCGGAGCGGAGCTGGCCCAATATCTGCGCATGCCGTCCACAAATAAATCCGCGTTACTACGTACGTGGCGTCTACGTAGTACTACGTAGACGCCACCTGCATAGCCGCAACACCACCCCTGTAGGAGCTGCCGAAGGCTGCGATCTTTTGACTTTTTTGGGTATCAAGATCAAAAGATCGCAGCCTGCGGCAGCTCCTACAGAAGCGTATCTTTGGCATATGATGCCGGCCCCGCCGTCCCTCGGTCGGACGCAAGCGCGGGGACAGGAGTAGAGATGCAGCTCAAACACAAGATCGTCGCCCTCGGGATTCTGCCGCTGGTGCTGGCCATTGCCGTCATCTGCGCGCTGGTGATTTCCCTCAACCGCCAATTGGGCGATCAACAGGCGCAACTGATCGAAGACAGCATTCTGGCGAGCAAACGCGCGGAACTGAAAAACTACGTGGAAATGGCCCAGAGCCTGATCGCCCCGCTGTACGACGACGGCCATGGCGACGCCCGCGCCCAGCAGCAAGTGCTGGAAGAACTGCGCAAGCTCAGCTTCGGCATCAACGGCTACTTCTTCGTCTACGACCACGAAGGCCGCAGCCTGATGCATGCGCGCCAGTCGGACCTGGTGGGCCAGTACCTGTGGGACATGAAGGATCCCCACGGCCTGCCGGTGATTCAGGCGTTGCTGAAAAGCGCGCAATCGGGCGAAGGCTTCCAGCGCTACGCCTGGAACAAGCCCTCCTCCGGCCAGGTGACCGACAAGCTCGCCTACGTGGTGATGCTCGACCGCTGGGGCTGGATGCTCGGCACCGGCATCTACCTCGAAGACGTCGAGCGCGCCACCCAGCAGGCCCGTGCCGAAGTGGCCATGGGCATCCGCAAGACCATGATGGCGATTGCCGTGGTCGCACTGGTCGCGGTGCTGTTCGTCTTCGCCACCGGCATGACCCTCAACGTCAGCGAGCATCGCCTGGCGGACAAGAAACTGCAGCGCCTGACCCAACGCATCGTCAGCCTGCAGGAAGAGGAACGATCCCGGGTGTCCCGCGAGTTGCACGACGGCGTCAGCCAGGTGTTGGTCTCGATCAAGTTCCAGTTCGAACTGGCCAGCCATCTGCTGGAAAGCGGACAAGCCCGGGACAAGGGCCTGAACACCCTGAAGGACGCCACCGAACGCCTGGGCGATGCCATCGGTGAAGTCCGCAGCCTCTCCCATGACCTGCGCTCATCCTTGCTCGACACCCTCGGCCTGCCGGCGGCCATCGGCCAGTTGGCGGCAGAGTTCGAGCAGCGCAGCGGGCTGACCGTGACCTACAACGAAAATGAATTCGACTGCCAACTGGTCGACGGCGCGGCGGTGTCGCTGTTTCGCATCGTCCAGGAAGGCCTGACCAATATCGAACGCCACGCCCAGGCGAAGCACGTGTCCATTACACTGCGCGGCTGCGACGAGTCCGTGCGGCTGACGCTGGTCGATGACGGCATCGGTTTCAACGTCGCCCAGGTCGAACGTCGTCAGGCCGGCATTGGCTTGCGTAACATCCGCGAACGCGTCGAACATTATGGCGGGCGCTTCGACTTGATCTCGATGCCGGGCAGAAGCGAGCTGGACGTACGACTGCCGATGAAACCTGGCGCAAAACGCTGAGCCGGCCCCACCACTACAAGAGTGAATAGCTGCGATGAACCTGCCCTCCCCGATCCGCATCGCCCTGGTCGACGATCACTCCCTGGTGCGCGACGGCATCAAGGCGCTGCTGGCCGTGATGTCGCCCCTGGAAGTGGTCGGCGAAGCGGAAAACGGTGCCGACGCCATCGACATGGTCGGGCGCTGCCAGCCGGACCTGCTGCTGGTCGACATCAGCCTGCCGGACATGAACGGCCTGGAACTGACCCGCGTGCTGCGCAACCAGTACCCGTCGCTCAAGGTGCTGGTGCTGAGCATGTACGACAATTACGAATACGTCAGTGAATCGGTGCGCTCCGGCGCCAGCGGCTACGTGCTGAAAAACGCCCCGTCACGGGAAATCATCGCCGCCATCGAAGCCATCACCAGCGGCGGCACCTTCTACAGCGCCGACATCGCCCAGCGGCTGATCGCCGACAGGAACACCGACAACGAACTGACCCCGAGGGAAAGCCAGGTACTGTCGAAGATGGCGCAAGGGCTGAACAACAAGGAAATGGCCCGGGAACTGGACATCAGCGTGCGCACGGTGGAGACACACCGCTTGAGCATCCGGCGCAAGCTCAACATCGACAAACCGGCGGCGCTGGTCAAATACGCCATCGATCATGGGCTCATTTCCCGCTGACACCCACCCCCCTGTGGCCACTGCAAAAACCTGTGGGAGCACCGAATCATCCATTGACTGCATCAATAGTCATCATCAACTCAATGAAGTTCTCATAAAAAATCCACGGCGTAACATCTGCTCCATACCAACCCATAAGCACCCCGGAGCACACGATCATGAAACGCCAGACCCTCCTCAGCATCGCTTTCTCGGTTTTCGCAGTTAACGCTTTTGCCGCAAACTCTGCTCAACCTGTGGTCGCTGAAGGCGGCTCGGATCGTCTGATTGAAAGCCGTGTGGCTGAAGGTGGTTCCGATCGCCTGATCGAAAACCGCGTCGCCGCCGATGGTTCCGACAAGTTGATGGAGAACCGCGTGGCTGAAGGTGGTTCCGACAAACTGCTGCAGAACCGCGTCGCTGAAGGTGGCTCTGACAAACTGCTGCAGAACCGCGTCGCTGAAGGTGGCTCCGACAAACTGCTGCAGAACCGCGTCGCTGAAGGTGGCTCTGACAAACTGCTGCAGAATCGCGTGGCTGAAGGTGGCTCCGACAAACTGCTGCAGAACCGCGTTGCCGAAGGTGGCTCGGATCGTCTGATCCAGAATCGTGCGGCATAACTAATCACCGCACCACAACGCCCAACAAAAAACCCGGCCTGATCAGCCGGGTTTTTTCATGTTTTTTTGAAGGCTTTCACTGGCTTGGAGGTCACTTCATTTTCTGCGTGGGCACGTTCCCTTGTGGGAGCTGGCTTGCCAGCGATGGTCGTCAACGATAACGCGTGTGACCTGTATAAACGCGGCGCACTGTAGTCCATCGCCAGCAGACTGGCTCCTACAGTTTCAGCGTGGGCATGGTCCCCTGTGGGAGCTGGCTTGCCAGCGATGGTCGTTAACGATAACGCGTATGACCTGGTTAAACGCGACGCACTGGAGTCCATCGCCAGCAAGCTGGCTCCTACAGTTTCAGCGTGGGCATGGCCCCCTGTGGGAGCTGGCTTGCCAGCGATGGTCGTTAACGATAACGCGGGTGAACAGGATGAACCCAGCACGCTTGAGTCCATCGCCAGCAAGCTGGCTCCTACAGTAATTTCAGCGTGGACATGGTCCCCTATGGGAGCTGGCTTGCCAGCGATGGTCGTTAACGATAACGCGGGTGAACAGGATGAACCCAGCACGCTTGAGTCCATCGCCAGCAAGCCCGGCCCCTACAGGCATTGCGTTGACACTTCACCAGACACCAGAAACCGCCCACATAAAGATCAAAAAGGAATTAATAAATAAAAATTAAGTATTTATCGTTATAAAAGTAGAAGCGTACCCTCCAGTCATCCCGTCATTCATCACCACAGTGAAGTGCCCCATGAATCCGACTGACAACCTCATCGATTTCGCCAGCTACCGCAAACGCAAACAAGCTCAGCAACGGGCACGGGCCATGTGGGAGATGTACGCACGCAACGCCGGATTACAGGCATTCCAGTGGGTTCAGGCGTCTCGGTCTGCCGAGACACGTCAGGCGTGAACGCGCACGAACCCTCGCGCTTTCTGATAAGCGCGGACGAGCCTGTGCTGGACCTGAACAATCCGGATGCCCCTGAAGAGGACCCGATCTGCGAACGGGTAGCACAAAACCTGCTGCGCCTGCGGGGCAAGCGCCATCTGTCCCTCGATGCCCTGGCCCGACAGTGCAGCGTGAGCCGTGCCATGCTGGCGCAGATCGAATCGGGGCGCAGCGTGCCGTCCATCAAGGTGCTGTGCAAAATTGCCAAAGGCTTGAAGGTATCGGTGGCTGCGTTTCTGGAGCATCGGGCCTTCGAAGGTGTGGCCGTGCTGTCGGCGAGCCAGAGCAAACGCCTGGTCAGTGCCAACGGCGCTTTTGTCAGCCGCGCCCTGTTCCCCTTTGACGTGGCGCGCCAATCGGAATTCTACGAGCTGCGCCTGAGCCCGTTGGGAGAGGACCACTCGCAGGGCCATGGCCCAGGCGTCCAGGAAAATCTGGTGGTGGCGCAGGGTGTGCTGGAAATCAGCGTCAACGACGAGCGTTACCTGCTGTCCACGGGGGACTCGATCCTGTTTTATGCCGACCAGCCCCACCGCTATCGCAACCCCGCCGACAGTGAAGCGGTGGCTTATCTTGTAGTGACCTACCCGGAACGCTTGGACTGAAACGACCTTGCTCGCGATGGACTCAAGGCTGACGCGTTTTTTCAGAAAACCCGCGTCATCGTTGACGTCCATCGCGAGCAAGCTCGCTCCTACAGTTACAGGAACAGTGCAGGGATCAGCAGGTGCAGCACATCAACGGCATGCCATTGCAGCTCATCATCATCGGCATGCCGCAGTCGTTCATCATTTTCATCATCAGCGCGCAGCAGCTTTTCATCATGTCCATGTTCATGCCGGCCATCGGCATGATTTTGCACATCATGCCGTCAGCCATCATGGTGCATTCCATCACGCACTTCATCGACGGCATCGGCATGCCCATCATCGGCATTGGCATCATCATGTTCATCATCGGCATGGCCATGCTCGCCTGGGACATGCACATCATGCTCATGTTGCCGCAGTGCATCATCATCGGCATGCCGCAGTTCATCATCATCTGCATCATTTCAGCGCTGTTCTTGAACATGGCCATGTCCATGCCAGCGGCCGGCATCATCTTGCACATCATGCCGTCGTCCATCATGTCGCAGGACATGGTCGCCATCATCATCGGCATGCCCATCATCGGCATCATTGGCATGGTGGCGTTCATCGGCATTTGCATCTGCATGGCATTCATCATGGTGTTGCTCCCTGAAGGACTGGATAGTTGGGCGAAGCTGATGGAGGCCGATTCTAGGGAATCGGCCGAGCGCAACAAGCTGACGATCGAACAGCCAAAGTCGATGTCGGGGCAGGCTTAACGAGGCAGGCAGGACGATTGTTTCTGCTGTGACGAACAATCGGATTCGATCACGGACAAGGTAAAGACCATGACGCGGATTAATCGGTTATGGATATGCAGATTGCATCTATATAAATAGCTGAAAGAAATAATCGTTCTAACCGGAGTGACAATCTTTCTCTCCAGGTTAATGATTGAGTCGCCGGCAAAAACGCGACTTCACGGATTGTTGGCACGTCGTCCATAGCTGTCGTAATCATAAATCCCGCCACTTTTCAGCTTGCCGTTGACCAACGTCTCAGCCCGGACCAGCCGATTCTCACAGTTATAACGAAGCGTCTGCAGCTTGCCCATGCCGCTGCTTCAATCAGGTTGCCCCACGCATCGTAGGCATACTCCTGATCCCGCCAGCGCTTGAGGCGGTTGTCCTTGACGTGGTCAAACTGGCTGGTGTTGAAGTTCAGCCGGTTCGCCGCGGCGTCGTTGCGGAATTCTTCGCTGTCGATCAGCTGGCCGGTGTCGCGGCTATGCAACTGGCCGTTGGCTTCGTATTGGTACTTGATCTCGCCGCGCAGTTTGTCGAGGGTGCGGGTCAGTTCGCCGGCCGGGTCGTATTGGTGACGGCGGTGGATCGGGTTGTAGGCGTGCTCGACCAGCAGGTCGGGCTGGATGCCGGGGTTGTGGATACGCGAGAGTTTTTCCGCCGGCAGGCGCGAGGCGAACTGCCAGCTCTTGCGGCCCATCGCGTCGTAGCCGAAGCAGCTGGTGAGCGTGCCCTGGGTGCGCAGGACTTCGCGGTGCAGATCGTCGAACCTGAATTCGGCGAAGCGTTCCAACCCTACGCCAAGCAAGTCTCGATCAACTCCTGCCTGATGTCTCATTGACCCGAAGCAAAACCCTTTACGGCCACTCCCGAAATCTACACGTTATTCGCAAACAACAGCCCTACAGTTCCTTAATAGACTGCCTAATAGATTCACAAAAAAAATCCTCAAAACTTTTGAAAATCACGCCTTTTTGACCATCCCTTTTAAAGGAGAGCTCCGTCTCCACCACTACAGGCTCGCCCGTCTCTCCAAGCTTAGAAGTATCGATTGAATATATAGGACCATACCCTGAAGCCTTAATGACAATCATAGAACTATCAGCATCACCAAGAGATCGCGCGGTTTTTGTAGCAAATAAAACACTGGGAATCGCGGTAGCGGCCAGCCCGCTTTTTGTGATCCCATAGTATGTTTCTCCAGCAAATGATAAAGCTCCAAATTTTTTCAGAAATTGCTTATATGAATTCGGAAATCCAACACTTAATTCTTTTTCAAATTCAGCTATCAAGGCATCGCTAGCGCCCCCCGCATAAGCCGGATCTTCACCAGATGCATGAATCTCAGCGTCAATCGAATCTATATAGCTCATATCTCAACTCCCGAAATCCAGTGATCTTTCCTTCCAATAGAACGACAAATGATACCGCTGATTAAATAGCCGATGCGATTATAGGCATTAATAAAAAACGTTGACCAGCCCCACGAACAACTAAACCGAAGGAAAAGACTGGCCCCTAACTAAATGTGGCGACCGCTACTCGAACCCCTAATATTTGCCTTATAGAGCTAGCGGTAACCATTTTCCGACTGAGCCTTTTCAATGAAAATATCAAGGAGATCACCTTGAATCTCCTCCCCATCACAAGTAACGAGAAAATCTCCATTTATACCGTCGGGAAAATGAACACCATCCAATGTTCCAAATACTACAGAGGCGCTGTCTGCGACAATGACCCTAAAAAAATTGAAAACATCAGACCGTTCATCATCGCCTAACTTAGCCAAAGCGTTTCGAGCCTTTGCATAAGGATCACCATCGTTATTAACCGGCTTACTTAAAGATTCTTTGTATTGTTCAATATTTTTTTTAAAAAGCTCATCAAATATTGCAGCTACAAATTTTTCGTCGCCCCTCATAAAACCTCCTTAACGCATTTTCTGGGATCGGGTTGTAGGCGTGCTCCACCAGCAGGTCGGGCTGGATGCCGGGGTTGTGGGTGCGCGAGAGTTTTTCCGCCGGCAGGCGTGAAGCGAACTGCCAGCTTGAAACCATCTACCTCCGCCCAAAACCACCCTTCAATACAACTTATGCACACCCTTCAGCCCCATGACCCTTTCAACCATTCTTAGTAGTTAAAAACCGTCATAGCAAAGCGCGCAAAAACCTGTAAAACTAACAGATCACAAACTCAACGACCAACTATCCTTGAAAATCATCATTCTCAAGATAGTAAAGTGTCGCTTCCAAATATGTCTTTACATCAGGCTTTATTTTGCTTCGATCCGCGACAGCCTTAATATCCAACATAGAAGGACATTCGACAAACGTACGCTTAGAATTCTCGCACGCAATTTCCTCCAAATCATTTTCTGCCACATAAAAAACGGCAGAATTCACAGCATCCTTCGATGCTCTATCAACTGTAGAGTCGACGAAGATCCACCCAACAGCAGGTAGATATTCTAGATTCAGAATAAGATCAGTAAAACCTTTATATTCTTTCATAAAAACTCTCGTTATTATCGACAGGCAGTACCACCGCCCCATTTATTTCGTCCACCCTTGCCATCTGGATGGTAGTGCGGGTCAGTTCGCCGGCGGATCGTACTGGTGACGGCGGTGGATCGGGCTGGATGCTGGGGGTTGTGGATGCGCTAGAGTTTTCCCACCGGCAGGCGCGAGGCGAACTGCCAGCTCTTGCGGCCCATTGCGCCGTAGCCGAAGCAGCTGGTGAGCGCGCCCTGGGTGCGCAGGACTTCACGGTGCAGGTCGTCGCGCTCGATGTCGCTGTTGAGCTGGCCGTCGAGGTTGAGTTGGTTGCGACTTTACTCTAACGAAACTATTCAGTAGCAAAATTCACCTCACGTCCCGCCCCTGTATCTGGTGGCCTATCAGGTCGTGAGTGAATTAGATTTTTTCTTAGACATTTCCAGTTTGTTGTTAACCGGTTGATTTTCAGCAGCCGATCCGTATCGCCAAAAGCTAACAGGGAAATTCACCTTTGCGGTACAAATCAAGTAACTTCGCTACCCATTCACTCACATATCCTTTTGCTATGGCCTCCCCAATCATTCCGATATCATCAGACACATAGCTTGCGGCTTCGGAATTTTGCGTTAGACGGAACACTTTCTTGAAAGAAAACTCTCTTAACGCTGAAATTTCCATTTCATCAGTAGGGATTTTATAGTCTAGTTTCTTCAAATACTCATTACTTTCAACCCACAACGCATCAAACTCCCCCCTATCTCTTTGGTCTAACGCCTCGTCCCAGTCTTTCACAGCCAAAACAACCACTTCAAAGAAATTTTCTTCATGGATTAAAATCGATAGCTCTTTTATAGATTCAGTAGTCATCTCAAGCCACTCTCCCTCAGCTAGTTCTCAATAAGGTCTACTGCCGTACGCGGTGTCACGTTTTACGCCTAAGACATGCGTTCCATTAGGTTGCAGTCAGGCGAATCGCCGGGTCGTACTCGTAGCGAATGCGCTGGCTCTTGGCGTCCTGGCGGCTGCTCGGCAGGCCCCGGGCGGTGCGTAGCAGGCGCGTGGTCTGGCCTTTGTCGTCGGTGCCAGGGACTGGCTGGGGGCTGCATGTTCTTGGCGTGTATTCTGCGCCCCCGCCACTAGGAAATTTGCTATCCGGATTAATCTAGATTCTTAAAGAGCGGACAAACTAGCCAACTTAAAAAGTCTTAAAATTCGTTATTTTCGTAGTAAAATTTAAACGCTTGGCATTGTGTGCATGCTTTCCAAAATTTCTCTGATGCCATACGACCTCACATCACCCTCATTACATGCAACTTTGAAAGCTTTACTACGCCGCACTGCTCAGAATAGAAATTTTTTTCAGACGCAACTTTCAATGCAAACCCCACTACAATAAAACCCTACGCAAAAGCACTCAGAGTGATTTCACGGGCTATAGCCATCCTAGACATCAACCATCGAACTCGCTTTGCTTCTCAACCTGTTTGAACAAAAAACATCCCTTCCCCGCTCCCATTTTTCTTCAAAAACAAATACCCAACTGCATCGGTGAGATAAAAAATATCTTTAAAAGGCTCTGAAAAATCTGATGAATACAGCTGACAGATAAAATCATATTCTACAGTTAAAGTCTCAGGAAGGATCATTCCATGAGGGGCCGAATCTGAAAGCATAGAGAAAACGGGAAAGTCCTCCTCTTCTATTTTCCTGTCTTTTAACTCTGTCGCCACCTCTGGAATACTATCTACTGGGCTTGCTTGAAACACACCGCCCTCACTGCGCACAACTAGAGTATATCCACTCAAAATAGATTCTAACTCTGAAGGATCTCCACTGTACGTTATATTCTCAAGAAAATAGTCAGACTTACTATAAGTCGAAAAGACGTACAAAACTCCTGCACCTGGCAGGCTGTTGTTTTTTATGTCGCCTTTAATTTTAGAGCAATCTATCGAAGCAACTAGGGTAAGAGGATCTCCATCAGGGTTAACCGGCCATACTACGACCTCCGCTGTCTGCCCCCCAAACGTGATACCCGAAGTAACAGCACCGCCACGAGAAGGAATAATTTGTTTTACTGTTATCATAATGACCTCATCCACATGTACTTAGACTGCTATGAAATTTTTTCGCCACAGGATCTAACGCTGCAGATAGGTATACGAATGAGATCAGCCCCTTGCACAAAAAAAACTGCAAGAAACTTATGAGCTATTATTTTAACTCGAATAACCCAGCTTAATATTTGCACCCACCCCCCCGACCAAAAAGTAGTAACAGAAAGAAAAAACCTCTCCGTCCTAAAAATCCAATCTCGCATCATACTCCAACTCTGACAACGGCTTTATCATCACACCCTTCAAATCAAGACCAATAATCCCCTCCCCTAGTCCAGCTGAAAAAACATACTCTCCCCTCAGCATTTCGGAAGCAATAAAAAAGTCCAAATCACACACTTCTTTTTTTATCCTAAAATCGGATATCACGTCAAAAATTACTCTACCAGAATGAAATGCATCTTCTTCTGGATTCTTCGTAACCGGATCAAGCCTCAATTCATATTTCGATTTCTCCATATCTAAAATTTTATGGATTTCTCGACTACGAACCAAAAAGTACTTCTTTGATGAAACTGGTGAGATTTTACTCTCCTGACGAAGCCGAACCTCCCTGACATCCACAACCCCGCAGTTAGATTTTTCAATCAACGCTAAAAGACCACCAGAGCAAATAAATTCACTACCAAAATAAAAAAAGTCCGCCTCAACAGTTTTATGTTGTGCGTAAAAATCTAGAATCGCTCCCTCGGGTGGAAATTTATCATCCTCAAAATCATTTGAGTTCCAATTGTACCCAACCAGCTCTCCGCAAACCCCTCCCTCCGGACAACCGCTTCCACCACCTTTATAAGCAATTGTAAACATGATTTTTTTCCACAATTTTTAGCATAGTCGTCCCTTTGAGTTAACAGGGACATGTTCCGCCAGAGTATTAGAGTGCCATTTGTTCTGGATGGACTTCATCCCAACGCCAGGTCGATATTCGACAATCGGCCAGCTCGCTTTAAATATCCTCTACAAAAATTGGCACACCACCCACACACTTAACAACCAAATCATAAAACTCAACAAAGCTCCCAGAGACAAAAAACAAGTTGCCGCAATCGTTCCGCTCCGGGATATCAAAATCATTCTTTAAATCAGACTCATGAAGATGGGTCCTATCCCAATAATAAATACCTTGTTCACCACGTTTGCCAACCATTACGTAGGGATTACCTCCTCCATCCTCGCCGATAGCCACAGCCTCGTCGAGAAACTCAAGCTCCTCAATAAACTCCTTATTAAAACAAATTACATCATTGCAATCTTCTTCAGGTAAAAGCCCAAAAAACCGATCAAAACTTATAACTCCCTCATCAACAGCGCTTAACGGTATCTGGGCGTAATCAGGCGCCGTCAAATAAAATCCATTCATCTTACATAAAAACTCTCTATACTCAATTGGAAACGCCCTACCAATTTCCGCCTCAATATAATCGACATCTACAGATTTTAAACTTGGCTTATATACTATTGGCATACTACACCTCACCTTTAGCATGTGGATTCCATATTTTCATGGTGATGCAGGCTGGATGCCGGGGTTGTGGATGCGCGAGAGTTTTTCCGCCGGCAGGCGCGAGGCGAACTGCCAGCTCTTGCGGCCCATCGCGTCGTTGCCAACGCAGCTGAAGTGACTGAGATCAAATTCCCAGCCACTTAATTAGATACAACTCATGGAATTTTAGCCAACGCCTTTTCAATCTTGCTTGTATTATTAACATCTCCGCCTTTATCCACGTAGGCGTGCCAAGCCGGAACTGCCTTCTTGAATAGTTCGAGGCATTGAGAAGTGGCATCTGATTTTTTTATAACCAAATCCATCTTCAAATTACCATCACTATCAAATGGCTCCTTAAAAATCAGACCTCGCACCTTAAGGAAACTCATTAAAACTGTATACCGCACAATTATCTGTCTCTGATATTCGGAACTTTTATTTCTAGACATTAGCATCGGTATGCTGCACAAAGTAAAATCCAAATCACTCATTACCAAACTCCTATTACCTTGCACGAATCACTGTCGACACCGAAGCAGCTGGTGAGCGTGCCCTGGGTGCGCAGGACTTCGCGGTGCAGGTCGTCGCGCTAAATGTCGCTGATCAGTTGGCCGTCGAGGTTGAGTTGGTGCAAGTGGCCGCTGCCGTAGTACAGGTGATTGAGGTGTTGGCCGTGGGCAATGTCAGCGTGGTCAGGTTGGTCAGTGGGTCGTATTCGTAGGACAAGGCGCCTTGCGCCGTGGTCTCCTGGATCAAGCGGCCGAGCAGGTCGTAGGAGAATTCGAGGGTTTCTTCGCTGACGCCGAGTTGCTTGCCCTGCGCGGTCGGCAGGCGATCAGCGTCGTCGTAGGCGTAGGCGTAATCCTGACGGGCATCGGCATTGAGCTTGGCCAGCAGCCGACCGATGCTGAGGGCTCACCATAGCTGGTCCATTGCTCCACCACACGTTAGCCGCTGTGGATGTTTTCTCAGAGGTAATTACAGTTCAGGCTCAAGGCATTGATGCGGCAGGGAATTGCGTCGTCGACGACATGAACGGAGCACTAGATCACCTGACCACAAACTAATCATATTGTAAAAGAGCGAAGCGCACATAACTACACCAACTAAAAATCCCTCACCAAACTGCCGACAACGGAGATACTCAACTCATCCATCGCAAATCAAATAACGACTATTTCATCCTTACAGAAGCCAACAGGCCAGCGACCACAGTAATACAATTTTATTATTGTCGACCATCGATCACCAAGTCCGTAATACTCTTCAGAGACATATTGCCTAAAAGCGAAGCAGATTCCATTTCTTGCCGCAAGGCTAAAGTCATGCGACGCACACAAAAATTTATTTTTATCAAGATTTTTAGTCGCAGCCATTACCGCCTTATTTACCTTCATCCGCATAGCAACAAGATCAGAAGGTGGTTTAGGAATATTATAAAAAGGGTCCGATTTAGTTGGGGATGTGGGCAGCCACTCAACACCATCGTAGCGCCCCTTAAACTCAGCATCAGAAGGCTCTACAAAAACCTTGCGGACATTCTTTATATATATCAATCGACCATCGTCAGCCCCGTCACCCCCCATATTATAAAAAAATTCTGACCCTTCTATTTTTTTACACTCTTCGTCAATATCAATCATATTACAATCCCAAATCAGTTATTGCACCAGGCGGCAGAGCCTTTCTTTCTTGTTGAATTGTTGTCCTGAGAACTCCACCTGCGGCATGCGGACCGGGAATTCCTGGCAAGGAATGATTAGGTAACCGAATGCAGGAAATACTCGAGCTGACACTCTCAACTCTCAATAGTGTCAACACCTAAGCTAATGTACAACCAACAATACTATAAGCTGCTCAAAAGCCCCAAATCAAAATCTTTATTCTTAATTATCTTTTTATTTAACTTCAACTTCTCAAGATTTGAGCTAGTGATGATTTCTGAATTATAAGCAACAGCACAATGAATAAATAACGCGGGATATGCATAGTCAGTCGGAGATGCCAGCACATCATCAATAGTCCGGGCGCTTGGCAGTATGCACCCTGCCATGAGGGGGATATAGTGGCTTTCAAGCGCGCGCCGGATATGCGCACATATCGCACCAACATCCTCTCGCTTAGGCACACTTATGGTGCCATATATACTTGTGCCAAATTTTTTATCTTGTCTTCCTGATGTTGTAAATGAGAAACACGCAGCACTACCCAAATTGCTTTTATAAGGAGGATTGACCTCAGAAGAACAGTCAAAAATAGGCCCCCCGAAGACTATGCCATTCAGGACATATGCATTCGAATTTACCAAATACTGAAAATCAAGCTCAGCTACTAATTTTTTTTCCCAGCGAAATTTAACCCCTCCCTTTACCGCCTTAATCGACAAGCCAGGCCATTCAAGACCCTTCAGCTCTTTTAGCAGCTCACTCTCAAAATAAACCCTATTTTCTTTACTCATAAAATCACCCATATTTCAATACATTGAACGTAGCATTATGAACGGCGCCTTTGCCGCCTAAGGATTTACCAGGTTTACCTTTAGTATCAACTTTGAATGTGCCTGCTGTGCCTGCTGTGCCTTGCGATTGTTTTATGGTGTTGGCAGGACTTGACACATCATAGACTCCAGCGGCTTTTTGATTCTTAGTTAGTCCACCAGAACCATGCTTAACCTCGAATACGTGATAACTCCCATGTGCATCTTGAGCGACTATATCGGCGCGAACCCTACTGCCATTAACTTTCATCGTCACCTCTTCCGAAACCACCTTATATCCATTTCGCTCAAGATCATGCCGTGCTTTATTTGTGCCTTTAACACCACTTGCAGAACTTTTGCATAGGCCAAACGGGTCAATCCAACCAGTGGTATTGGGTGCATATTGATAGAGATTATCCCCCCCAACAAACCAATCGGATCCTGCGTAATAAATCGTCCAATCTGCGGATCGTAATGCCGAAACGTGTTGTAATGCAGCCCCGTCTCGTCGTCGTAATACTGCCCCTGAAACCGCAGGTTCTGTTCAACTTCATTGACCGCCAACTTCTCAACCGAACCCCAAGCCTTGTACGTCGCCTGCCAGACTATGCTCCCGTCCGCGTCAGTCATCTCCAGCGGCGTACCAATCTGGTCGGTATGGAAGTAATAAAGCTGCTGCTCCCCACCCTCTGCCTGATCGACCCGCGCCAAAGGCGCATAACTCCCCGGCTCATACAGGTACAGACTGCTCCGTCCCGCACTTTCCTCCCGCAGCATCCCCAGGCCTTGCCACAAAAAGTGCTTCTGCTCGGTCCGACCGTTGACCTCTGAAACCTTGGCAACCCGCCGCCCCAGGCTGTCGTACCGATACGAACCGGTACTTACGAGCTTTCCGTTGACCAACATCTCAGCCCGGACCAACCGATTCTCACAGTCATAACGAAACTGATCACTTCATGCCTTTTACCGACAAAACAGTTAAAATTGCTGAGTAAGACACTGCATTTTAAATGTAGGTGTCTGAGCCTTGACCTCCTTGCCCCACCGTAAATCAAGTACAGTTCACACCAATGAATTCGCCAAGAAACCTTTCATCCCAACCAGGCAGTTAAAAACCAAGATTATTCAAACATATGTTTTATTCCACTTACCACCAGACTTAAAGTCACGCCCCTGAATTACACAGTCACCTTCATTGATCGAAAAAACCAATCGATACACCGTTGAAAGCCCAGTATTTTTTTCTATTATTACCGATGCAGAATCCCCCCTAACCTCAACCCCCCCTACGTTGTCGTTTTCCGGGTCGTATTCCGGGTTACTCCCGCAAACCAGATTTTCTAGTCGTTCATAATTTCTATCAATTTGAACCACATACTTAGAGAATATACTCAACAAATCAGCCCGCATGTGATTCTGCAGCGACTCTTCCAAGGACTCATCCTCAAGTGCCTCCATGCTTTTTTTATAGTACTTCTTCTCCCATCCATACATTTCATTCATAAAACTACTCAGAGTTAAGCGCACTACCTCTCCGAGGGCATCACCCGTGTTAGCGGAGGAATATTTTGCCATCAAGCAATTCTCCACTCCTAAATAAGTTATACAAAATTTTTGTCGGTCTTGTACCACCAACCCCATACTTAAAAATCAATTCCACATCAATTGGCCCATTTTTTGATATATCGTTAAATATTTGCCTCTCATAACCCCTAAACAATCCTCTACTCACTTTGGAAAGCTGAGGAAACACACCATCTTTCCCACCCGAACCGCCAAGTAGCTAACCGATTATATGCCCATAATGAGCTGCTGGCCTAAGGCCGCAATCCGACCAACGCCCCGATATGCGTAAAGTGGCTGCGTTGTTGGTAAGTTATTTGCGCCCGCATAGTCAGGTTGCTTAGCACGCCGTATTCATAGACCAACATCTACCAACCATATGAAAATCGGTTTCTAGATATGTGAATATATATCTACCTCTTTACCACCATTCAAGAAAAAGAGCCTTGCAACAGTCGAATCTATATCATATCCAGCCTTGATTACAGTACCAGCCACACCATTACTCGCCAATGAAACAACCTCTTTAACTCTGTCCCCCTCCCAGTTATATCGATATGCCCAATACTCCATATCCCCATCTACGCGACAAGCTCTTAGAACCTTCCCTTCCTTTAGCTCTGCTATCTTTAGCCAAAGGATCTCGTTATGTTTATTTTTCCGAAGTGAGAATAATACACCTTCAAAAGACCTAAAAAATTCGAACTCACCCAGCAAGCCTTGAGAATTATAACTTTCAATTTTTACTACTTGACCATCACAAAGAAAATACTTAGATACGTTCTTTTTACTGGCCGGTTCCTTATCAAGAATTTTTGATGGAGTAACACCCGCCATTTCGAGTTCCAATGGAATTATCGTATAACATGGCCCCTTAGAAAAAAAAATCTCCCCGTAAGCAGCATCATCAACAAACTTAGCGCAAAAAGTCTCGTCGCTAATTTTAGTCAATGCCTCGTCCTTAAGCACCAGCAAATCTGAATAATTCATACTTAACTACCTTTTGAAATTAACACCTTCACCGAGGGATTTCTTAATATCAGCCAGACCACTCAAAAACTCTTCTCTTGTGTTCCTCCCTGACAACGAATCAAAAACTTTTTGCTTATAAGCATTACTATGCACACCTGCACCTTTATGAGGTGTTGCGCTGCTCCCTGGCACTCGAGCAGACTCCGTATTAGGCGACCATATCCCATTACGTTTGTCGTTTATGTCTATATCCAACGCTTTCATTTTGTCCCGAAGCGCCACCATCCTAAGATCTTTCGAATTTGACATTATTATATGATGCGCATCGTACTGCCCGCCTCCGACAGGGCTAGGACCGAGTTTTTGTCTTAAAATTTTCGCATCAGAGCCACACGAGAGCCCCATTGGATCGATCCATCCAGTAGGACCGGGCGCATATTTATATAAGTTATACCCCCCATCCAACCCAATCGGATCCTGCGTAACAAACCGCCCCACCTCCGGATCGTAATACCGAAACGTGTTGTAGTGCAGCCCCGTCTCCTCATCGAAATACTGCCCCTGAAACCGCAGGTTCTGTTCAACTTCATTGACCGTCAGCTTCTCAACCGAACCCCAAGCCTTGTACGTCGCTTGCCAGACTATGCTCCCGTCCGCGTCAGTCATCTCCAACGGCGTACCAATCTGGTCGGTATGGAAATAGTAAAGCTGCTGCTCCCCACCCTCCGCCTGGTCCACCCGCGCCAAGGGCGCATAACTCCCCGGCTCATACAGGTACAGACTGCTCCGCCCCGGACTTTCCTCCCGCAGCATCCGCAGGCCTTGCCACAAAAAGTGCTTCTGCTCGGTCCGACCGTTGATCTCTGAAACCTTGGCAACCCGCCGCCCCAAACTGTCGTACCGATACGAACCGGTACTCTCCAATTTGCCGTTGACCAACGTCTCAGCCCGCACCAGCCGATTCTCACAGTCATAAACAAACGTCTGCAGCGTGCCCATGCCGCTGCGTTTTTCAATCAGGTTGCCCCACGCATCGTAGGCATATTCCTGATCCCGCCAGCGCTTGAGGCGGTTGTCCTTGACGTGGTCGAACTGGCTGGTGTTGAAGTTCAGCCGGTTCGCCGCGGCGTCGTAGCGGAATTCTTCGCTGTCGATCAACTGGCCGGTGTCGCGGCTGTGCAACTGGCCGTTGGCTTCGTACTCGTACTTGATCTCGCCGCGCAGTTTGTCGAGGGTGCGGGTAAGTTCGCCGGCCGGGTCGTACTGGTGACGGCGGTGGATCGGGTTGTAGGCGTGCTCGACCAGCAGGTCGGGCTGGATGCCGGGGTTGTGGAGGCGCGAGAGTTTTTCCGCCGGCAGGCGCGAGGCGAACTGCCAGCTCTTGCGGCCCATCGCGTCGTAGCCGAAGCAACTGGTGAGGGTGCCCTGGGTGCCCAGGACTTCGCGGTGCAGGTCGTCGCGCTCGATGTCGCTGATCATCTGGCCGTCGAGGTTGAGTTGGTTTTACCGTTAACCTCTGAAACCTTGGCAACCCGCCGCCCCAGGCTGTAGTACCGATACGGCCCCGTACTTTCCAGCCTGCCATTAACCAGCGTCTCAGCCCGGAACAACCGATTCTCACCGTCATAACATTCGGCTTCGTCTAACTAAAAATCATCCCAGGGCGCATACCGATAATCATCATCTATCTTTTTAAAGGTAAGACCATGGATTTTCTTATTAATACACTCATTAAGGAAGCGAGCAGAACATGCAACCTCATGAATCTCTTCAAAATAGAACAAATCAGAATCAACACTTTCCGAAACTACAAGCTTATCAATACGCTCATAAGTTGAACCCCTCAAATCGAGAGCGCCTGACTTCACATTACTATCCAGCACGAAAGAGGAACTATCCAAATCCATAGCTCTCAGCCTTTCGACAACGGCGAAGAAAAAATATGACTTATCTTGCTTGGCCACCCCCTGAGTAAAAAGTTCAACCGGCCTGCTAACATACTTGCACTCAAAAACATCGCAGACAGCCAAAAAGTCTTTGGACGCCAAAAAATGATCCGGCAACCAATCTGCCGTTAATTGGGGAACATCAGCCATTGCTCGATAGCAGTCGCTTAAGGCACCTTGCTCTGGGTTTTCGGAGGGATAATGGAAGGTTGGCAAATCGGGAACCCAACTCAAATCAAAAAAAAATGGCGCACCCTCACCATCCGGCTCATAACTAATAATATATATATCTTTCATTTTTCCACCTTTAAAGCAACCGACCAGTTATGGCATCAAGTTTAAATAGCCCGCCTTCTAGACCCTGAGCAGCCCACGTTTGAACATTTTTCACGCCAAGCGCCAGATCTATATCAGTCAAATTATTTAGGTTATTGTTAAGTTTCACCAACTTGTTTTTTACAGCTTCAGTGTACTGACCGTGATTCGACCAGTGCCCCGGCATGCCAGTAGTTTTGGCTAGATCTTTTGAGCCAGGTAGAAAAATCCCATTGGACGCCCCATCCGGATCCCAACCAATTTTGTTCAGCCTACCAAACATTTTTTTGAACTGAGTACTTTTTATCAGCTCTTCGGGTATCAAATGGTGATTTGCCATTCCATCGCCGGTACGTGCTCCCATGTTGTTACCTAACTTCGTAGAACACCAACCTAATGGATCAACCCAGTTATTAGGGCTTGGTGCATACGAGTAAAAATTCATGCCTCCTGATAAAGAAATCGGATCCTGCGTAACAAACCGCCCCACCTCCGGATCGTAATACCGAAACGTGTTGTAGTGCAGCCCCGTCTCATCATCGAAATACTGCCCCTGAAACCGCAGGTTCTGCTCGACTTCATTGACCGTCAGCTTCTCAACCGAACCCCAAGCCTTGTACGTCGCCTGCCAGACAATGCTCCCGTCCGCGTCAGTCATCTCCAGCGGCGTACCAATCTGGTCGGTATGGAAGTAGTAAAGCTGCTGCTCCCCACCCTCCTCCTGGTCGACACGCGCCAACGGCGCATAACTCCCCGGCTCATACAGGTACAGACTGCTCCGCCCCGGACTTTCCTCCCGCAGCATCCGCAAGCCTTGCCACAGGAAATGCTTCTGCTCGGTGACGCCATCGACCTCTGACACCTTGGCAACCCGCCGCCCCAAGCTGTCATACCGATACGACCCGGTACTCTCCAATTTGCCATTGACCATCGTCTCAGCTTTGACGAGGCGGTTTTCGCAGTCATACGTGAACGTCTGCAGCCGGTTCATCCCGCTGCGTTTCTCAATCAGGTTGCCCCACGCATCGTAGGCATACTCCTGATCCCGCCAGCGTTTCAGGCGGTTGTCCTTGACGTGGTCAAACTGGCTGGTGTTGAAGTTCAGCCGGTTCGCTGCGGCGTCGTAGCGGAATTCTTCGCTGTCGATCAACTGGCCGGTGTCGCGGCTGTGCAGTTGGCCGTTGGCTTCGTATTCGTATTTGATCTCGCCGCGCAGTTTGTCGAGGGTGCGGGTCAGTTCGCCGGCCGGGTCGTATTGGTGGCGGCGGTGGATCGGGTTGTAGGCGTGCTCGACCAGCAGGTCGGGCTGGATGCCGGGGTTGTGGAGGCGCGAGAGTTTTTCCGCCGGCAGGCGCGAGGCGAACTGCCAGCTCTTGCGGCCCATCGCGTCGTAGCCGAAGCAGCTGGTGAGGGTGCCTTGGGTGCGCAGGACTTCGCGGTGCAGGTCGTCGCGCTCGATGTCGCTGATCAGTTGGCCGTCGAGGTTGAGTTGATGCAGGTGGCCGCTGCCGTAGTACAGGTGGTTGAGGTGTTGGCCGGTGGGCAACGTCAGCGTGGTGAGGTTGCTCAGGGGGTCGTACTCGTAGGACAAGGCGCCTTGCGCTGTGGTCTCCTGGATCAGGCGGCCGAGCAGGTCGTAGGAGAATTCGAGAGTTTCTTCGCTGACGCCGAGTTGCTTGCCCTGCGCGCTCGGCAGGCGCTGGATCGACAGCAGGCGATCAGCGTCGTCGTACGCGTAATCCTGACGGGCATCGGCATTGAGCTTGGCCAGCAGCCGGCCGATGCTGTCGCGCTCGAATTCGGTGCGGCGCTGTGGCCGTTCGCCGCGCTCGCCGTAGCCGGTTTCGTCGACCTGGGTCAGATGTCCGCCGAGGTTGTAGCTGAAGCGCCGGGTCAGGTTGTCGATGCGCTTTTCTTCGACCAACCGGTCGGACGCATCGTAGGCGAACTGGTACGCCGCGTTGTTTTCGTTGATCAGTGCCGTCAGGCGAATCGCCGGGTCGTACTCGTAGCGGATGCGCTGGCCCTTGGCGTCCTGGCGGCTGCTCGGCAGGCCCCGGGCGGTGCGTAGCAGGCGCGTGGTCTGGCCTTTGCCGTCGGTATGGCTGAGCACCTGGCCGAGGGCGTTGTAGGTAAACGATTCGGCGCTGCCGTCCGGGTGATGGATGCGCAGCACTTCGCCGTCGGGCTTGCGTTCCAAAGTGTTCCACCACCGGCATTTGGGCTTGCGGCTGGCGTCGATTATTACTATAGAGAAAGCGACTGAGACAATTTTGGCAGACACTTTTTTCGATTAGTTTTAAAAGAGCGATCGACAGAGGGTATTAATGACCGTATCAAAAACTGAAATAGCGTTAAAAAAACATCAACCACTTAAGGCCTGACAACCAAAAAATTATTAACCTCCCTCTGTGCAAAATCCATTTTTTCAAGCAATGGATTTTCATAATCACTATATATTTCCAAATATTCCCTAGGCGAAAATCCGATCAAATTATCGGTCAAATTTCTTCGAAGCAAGAGCACAACTACCCTCTCGTAATCTTCGATAATAGAGCGAAGATCCGTCCCCCCACGCACTGCCTGAATTTGTTCCAACTCAATTAATATTTCTCGCAACAACTCTATCAGATCAGCTTCTTTCATCTCACGCCCCTTATATAGCGCTTATATTTCCAATGCCTACAATCCAATTTTCTGGCCGATTTTGCGGCATGAGTATTTGGTCCGCCCCCCTTTGAATACTGTTCCTGCCTTGGTAATCTGTGGCGCCACCGCCCCCATATTAAGTGTCGTACCCTTGGGAATAAGAATTTTAGCCTCAAATTGCCGTGTATTTTTCCACTCACCGACTGGCCCTTAGCCTATTGGCGCTGCTCAGCACTGCTCGGGCGTGCATAGCAGCCGGAATCGCTGACCGAAGATGCAGACTCAACGACATCTAACTTCCAAAGCGCACTTAATACGATGGTGTCAAAACCCCAATCTCTCCAGAAACAGCATCAAACGAAAACCTGAAGTCCTGATCATTTATATTTACAAAAAAACACAACAGCCCCGAAACATAATATACATCTGAAAATACGCCCCCTTTTATCATGGTACCAGCCAGAGCACTAACATCCCACATCACTTCACCGTCAGGCTTAACAACCAACGCCTTGTTTTTCTCAGCATTAAATGGAGAAACAACCACCGCTATTCCAGTACCACCTATTAGTAGCTGAGGAATTAGTTTTTCGGCGCTCTCAATTTTATATAAGCGCCCCCAAAATGACCATGACACTTCCTTTGGGAGTAATTCCCAAACGCTTAAACCTTGGGGATTAGCCTCGCGATCATAATTCCCAAGCCCATCGACTACCGTAAAATCACTTACATCACTCATTCAACCCCCACAGCTAATAGAATGTATAGCTCTCCTTTCCCACCACGAGAGCTACAAAGTCACCATCCAAGCTATCAGGATAACGGATACCATCTCTGCCACATTTTTAAAGAGATCTTGCACTGCTATCGATTTCTCAAACTACTTATTGAATATAGCCCGTACGCACTTCTAATCTAATATATATATCATTCCGCCAAGAATTATGGCGAGCAGACCAGCTCGCCTTTTGCTTGTAACCACTGTTAAAAACTGGTTTAGCGCACCAAAAAAAAGCAACATTCGCGATATCGCTAAAAAATTAGCTCTATCGACTAAGAAGTTAGCTTTTTCAAGCCCTGCGAAAGTCGATTGGTATTATTTACATCACCTCCCTTATCTAAATACGAGAACCAGCCAGGAATTACTTTCTTGAAAAGCTCAACACATTCAGGCGCAGCATCGTTTTTTTTCAAAATACACTCAAGATCCAAACTTCCATCCAATTTAAAAGGATTAGTAAATATGAGATTATTGCCTTTTAAAAAGCCCAGCAACACTGCGAGCTTTAAGATCATTCGCTCTTGGTATTCTTTGCTTTTGTTTCGGCTAAGCAGCATAGGAACACTACATAACGTAAAATTTAAATCAGCCACAATAACACCTATATTTTGCTCGTATAACAGTAGACACATCAGAAACTTCAATAAGCTTTTTCGTCCCAGGATCCCTTACAAAAATACGACCTGCCTCTCTATTCCGGTCTTCCTTGAGGAGTTGCCCAGTTTTATCTGCCGCAAGGCTAGTGATCTCCTTGGCAGTACCTGAGCCATCTGAATTTTTGACGACGAAGTCGAGCCGACGCCCCTCGCCAGTAAGCGGATCCTTTGCAACTTTTCCATCAGCAGTGCGCAGATATCTTTCACTGAGAACATTTTGCTTGTTTCTTTAGCCAGTGCCGTACCAGCTACCTTGTTTGGAATACAGTTCCAGCCCCAAGGATCAATCCACCCATTCGTGTTGGGAGCGTAGGAATAGAGATTATCCCCTCCCAACAACCCAATCGGATCCTGCGTAATAAATCGTCCAACCGGCGGATCGTAATACCGAAACGTGTTGTAGTGCAGCCCCGTCTCATCATCGAAATACTGCCCCTGAAACCGCAGGTTCTGCTCGACTTCATTGACCGTCAGCTTCTCAACCGAACCCCAAGCCTTGTACGTCGCCTGCCAGACAATGCTCCCGTCCGCGTCAATCATCTCCAGCGGCGTACCAATCTGGTCGGTATGGAAGTAGTAAAGCTGCTGCTCTTCACCCTCCGCCTGATCGACACGCGCCAACGGCGCATAACTCCCCGGCTCATACAGGTACAGACTGCTCCGCCCCGGACGTTCCTCCCGCAGCATCCGCAGGCCTTGCCAAAAAAAGTGCTTCTGCTCGGTCCGACCCTTGACCTCTGACACCTTGCCAACCCGCCGCCCAAGGCTGTCGTACCGATACGAACCGGTACTTTCCAGCTTGCCGTTGACCAACGTCTCGGCTCGCACCAGCCGATTCTCACAGTCATAAACAAACGTCTGCAGCGTGCCCATGCCGCTGCGTTTTTCAATCAGGTTGCCCCACGCATCGTAGGCATATTCCTGATCCCGCCAGCGCTTGAGGCGGGTGTCCTTGACGTGGTCAAACTGGCTGGTATTGAATTTAAGCAGGTTGGCGGTGGCGTTTTGGTGCTACCTCAACTAATCACTTAGACCTGATTTTTTTCAGTTCTTTCTCTAATCCCACTACATCTGATCGGTCACCTCCACGGTCAATTTTCTGAAGCCATGCTGGTACTGCTTTTTTAAAAAGCTCTACTCCTTCCGGGCTAAGATCAGATAACTTAACAATGAAATCCATTTTCAAACCCCCAGCATCATCAAAAGGTTTATTTGCAATTAACCCCTCCCTCCACAAAAAACCTAACAATGCCATTGATGTATCAATGACGTGCTGCTTATACTCTAAATTCTTATTCCTACTATACAACATTGGAACACTGTACTTTGTAAAATCGACCATTAGTCCACCCTTATTAATCTAGAAACATCCGAAACTTCAATCAACTCTTTTGTCTTAGGATTTCGCACAAACATACCGCCAGCCTCGCGTATTTCTTGCTCTTTGATAAGCTGGAGCGTTTTATTTGCCGTTTTACTAGTCACTTCAATTGGCTGCCAACTCCCATCGGAACGCTTAACGACGAAATCCACGCGCCGTGCAGTGCCATCCGGACCTTTTACAATTTTTCCTGTAGCGTCTCTCAAGTAGCGCTCTTTCAAAACATTTTGCTTGCCGAAAGTAGCCTCCAACCTACTACCCACTCTAGCTTCTCGAGCAGTGCCAGCAACTTTATTTGGAATACAGACCCAACCCCAAGGGTCGATCCAGCCAGTAGGGTTCGGGACATACCGGTAAAGATTGACTCCACCATCCAACCCAATCGGATCCTGCGTTACAAACCGCCCCACCCCCGGATCGTAATACCGAAACGTGTTGTAGTGCAGCCCCGTCTCGTCGTCGAAATACTGCCCCTGAAACCGCAGGTTCTGTTCAACTTCATTGACCGTCAGCTTCTCAACCGAACCCCAAGCCTTGTACGTCGCCTGCCAGACAATCTCCCCATCACGGTTCGTCATCTCCAGCGGCGTACCGATCTGGTCGGTGTGGAAGTAGTAAAGCTGCTGTTCCTCACCCTCGGCCTGATCCACCCGCGCCAACGGCGCATAACTAACCGGCTCGTAAATGTACAGGCTGCTCTGCCCCGGACTCTCCTCCCGCAACATCCGCAGGCCTTGCCACAAGAAATGCTTTTGCTCGGCTTTACCGTTGATGTCGGAGACCTTGGCAACCCGCCGCCCCAGGCTGTCGTAACGATACGAACCGGTACTTTCCAGCTTGCCGTTGACCATTGTCTCAGCTTTGACGAGGCGGTTTTCGCAGTCATACGTGAACGTCTGCAGCGTGCCCATGCCGCTGAGTTTCTCAATCAGGTTGCCCCACGCATCGTAGGCATATTCCTGATCCCGCCAGCGCTTCAGGCGGTTGTCCTTGACGTGGTCGAACTGGCTGGTGTTGAAGTTCAGCCGGTTCGCCGCGGCGTCGTAGCGGAACTCTTCGCTGTCGATCAACTGGCCGGTGTCGCGGCTGTGCAACTGGCCGTTGGCTTCGTATTGGTATTTGATCTCGCCGCGCAGTTTGTCGAGGGTGCGGGTCAACTCGCCGGCCGGGTCGTACTGGTGACGGCGGTGGATCGGGTTGTAGGCGTGCTCGACCAGCAGGTCGGGCTGGATGCCGGGGTTGTGGAGGCGCGAGAGTTTTTCCGCCGGCAGGCGCGAGGCGAACTGCCAGCTCTTGCGGCCCATCGCGTCGTAGCCGAAGCAGCTGGTGAGGGTGCCCTGGGTGCGCAGGACTTCGCGGTGCAGGTCGTCGCGCTCGATGTCGCTGATGAGCTGGCCGTCGAGGTTGAGTTGGTGCAGGTGGCCGCTGCCGTAGTACAGGTGATTGAGGTGTTGGCCGGTAGGCAACGTCAGCGTGGTGAGGTTGCTCAGTGGGTCGTACTCGTAGGACAAGGCGCCTTGCGCTGTGGTCTCCTGGATCAGGCGACCGAGCAGGTCGTAGGAGAATTCGAGGGTTTCTTCGCTGACGCCGAGTTGCTTGCCCTGCGCGCTCGGCAGGCGCTGGATCGACAGCAGGCGATCGGCGTCGTCGTACAGGTACTCCTGACGGGCATCGGCATTGAGTTTGGCCAGCAGCCGGCCGATGCTGTCGCGCTCGAATTCGGTGCGGCGCTGTGGCCGTTCGCCGCGCTCGCCGTAGCCGGTTTCGTCGACCTGGGTCAGATGCCCGCCGAGGTTGTAGCTGAAGCGCCGGGTCAGGTTGTCGATGCGCTTTTCTTCGACCAACCGGTCGGACGCATCGTAGGCGAACTGGTACGCCGCGTTGTTTTCGTTGATCAGTGCCGTCAGGCGAATCGCCGGGTCGTACTCGTAGCGAATGCGCTGGCCCTTGGCGTCCTGGCGGCTGCTCGGCAGGCCCCGGGCGGTGCGTAGCAGGCGCGTGGTCTGGCCTTTGCCGTCGGTGTGCGTCAGCACCTGGCCGAGGGCGTTGTAGGTGAAGGACTCGGCGCTGCCGTCCGGGTGATGGATGCGCAGCACTTCGCCGTCGGGCTTGCGTTCCAGTGTGGTGGTCTGACCCAGCGCGTCGGTGACGGCGACCAGGTGCTGGCGCTCGTCGAAGCGGTATGTGGTGTTTTTACCCGAGCAATCCTGGAAGCGCTCGACCTGGGCCAGGGTGTTCCACCACAGGTATTTGGACTTGTGTGTCGCGTCGATGATCGTGTGTGGCAGGCCATCGTCGCCGTTGAGGTATTCAGTGGTGTGACCGAGGGCGTCGACTTCGGCGATGAGGTTGCCCTTGGCGTCGTAGCGGGCTTGCCAGGTGCTGCCGTCCAGGAAGGTGGTTTCTGTGACCAGCGTAGTACCGAGGTGGTACTTGTATTTGATCTGTCGGCCCAATGGGTCGGTTTCTTCAAGCAAACGCGAAAAGTTGTCGTACTTGAACCCCAACCGGTTTCCATCCGGCAGCTTGAGACCGGTCATGTTGCCCGCTTCGTCGAGGTCGATGGCGTACTGCTCACCGCCGAAGTCGCGACTGGCAATCACGCGGCGATCTTCGTTGTAGTGGATCTGGAGCTCGCGCCCCAGTGCGTCAGTGGCCCACGAGGTGCGGTGCTTGAAGTCGTAGCGGTAGTGAAAGTGTTCGCCATCGCTGGTCCAGTGCTCCACCACACGCAGTTGGCCTTCAATGGTTTCCCAGCGGTAATGACAGCTCAGGCCCAGGGCGTTGCTGTGGCTGGCCATCACACCATCGGCGTAGCTGAAGCGGCGCATCGAATCGCTGTTGCGATTGATCACCTCGATGAGTTGGCCGTTGTCGTCATAGCGATACTGCACCAGGGTTTCAACCGCCTGGTTGTCGACGACGCGCTTGACGTCGGTCAGGCGCCCCAGCGGGTTGTCATAGTGCAGGTGCACCCGAACACCACCCGTGGCGCTGATGTCGGTCAACCGGCCTTCAGTCGTGCGGGTGAAATGCAGGTAATGCCCAAGGGCATTTTCCAGGCGTTGCAGCGGGACAACGCTGTTGTCGTCCGGCACCTCGCCGAAGTAGAAGAACAGGTTGTCGAGGGTTTGCAGCAGGTAATGGCCGCCTTCGGTGCGGACCAGGTGGAGCTGCTCATAGGGGTTATAGATGCGATCACCTGGCTCCACATCCACAAAGGGCACGCTACGCCCCTGGTTATCCGTGAGGTAGACGAAGCTGCCACTTCTGCGCAGGCTTTGTTCCCAGGGCAATACCCAACCTCTGCCGAGCACGCTGTCGACGGTCAGATCGCTGGCATAGAAGCGAGACCATTCAATCGGCATGAGCCCCGGGAGCGCAAAGTCGGTTTCTCCGGACTCGAGCAATAGCTTGCGCCCGCTGGTAAGGTCGACGGGGTTGCCGCTCAAACCGCCGATTGCGCGCTCAACGGCCGGACCGATGACAAAGCGCCCGGCCAGATAGCTGGCCGCCACGGTCGCTCCAAACCTCAATGCGCAAGGCCCGGCAGCCTTCAGCCCTTGGGTCAAACCCAGTTTGTAGATCGGAACCAATGCGCGCCCCATCGAGGCGACAATCATCAGCACGTCGACGGTGACCCGAAGCCAGCCGGGTACTTCTTCGTCGACATCCAGATAGCGCTCTGTCCCGCCGCCGATGAACACATTGTTCGAGCCGCTGGAGATCTTCGCGCCACAGGTCAGTTTGTCACCCTTGCGCGAAGCCGCCACATTGTTGATGAAAACGTTGGAAGAGCCTTCGGCAACCATGACCGGCGCAGGGTGTTTATCGCACGTGCCCATGCTCAACTTTGCGTGGGCAGCATTGCGGCTATTGATGAACACATCCGTCGAGCAGCCTTCAAGCTTGATCCCCCCGGCGGGCGAACTCATTGCCGACCCTATGCTTTCGCCAATCATGGGGACGAAACTGGCAGCCAGTCCTACGGCAATTCCCAGCAGAATTCCGCCGAGCCCCGCCGTGCAGATCATGAATGCGGCTGCCGTCGCAATCGCAAGCCCGATCACTGCACCGGCGAGAAAACCGCCGAGCGCACTGGTGTGTTCAATTTCATCGCCCCAACGCGCAGCTTCGAACATGGGTTACTCCTGTTCGGCGCTGTCGGTGGACACCGTTTCGGCCTGGCGCGGTTTGAAACTTTCCAGCAGCTGCAGCCAATTCTGGTTTTGTGTAACGCTGAAATCAGCCTGGCTGGTCGTGGAAAACACAAGGATGCGACCGGGTTCGATTTCGAACGCTGCCTGCCGTTGGTAAACCGGTCGACCATCGTTCATGTAGTAAGCATCCACCTGGATGCCGGAGAACGGTTGCTCTCCGGACAGCGCTGCCGGCTTCTTGCTGAGCAAGGTATAGCCGCGCAGTTTGGCGGCAATGAGTTTTACCTGGCGCTCGATATAAGCCTTCAGATCCTCTGCCGGCAGCATGTTGTCGCGCGACAGTGTGATGTTCAGCGGCGCAGGAATGCTGTTGCCGAGCACAAACATGTTCACCGTGCGGTCCTGAAAACCTTCCGGCAAAGTGATGGATCCTTCCTGAAGCTGATAGTCCATTGGGCGTGCGTTCCGTGAATAGGTGAAAGAGGAAAAGGCTTAGTCAGCGCTGATGTTTTCGAGCATCGTCTCGAACTCGATCAGCCAATCGGCAAGCTCTGCATGAGCGGGATTGATCATTGTCGACATGCTCAACCATTGGCGCTCGTTACCATTGTCGGGATGGATGACTGCGCTGGTCGTTCTGCCGTGGCGACGCTCCTGTCCCGCCGTGAAGATATAATCCAGGGTAATCGCCGGACTGCCCGCCAACAGGCAATCGCTCTGCCGCACGATGGTGACGTCGGGGTGGTTTTTGCGCAGGTTCTCCACATACAACTGCACCGAACGTTGCAGTGTCAGCCCTTCAGGTGCAGGACGACGCTTGACACTGAACGTGACGGGATGACCTTGCTTTTCGAGCGTTGTATCGATGTCGCGGAAGTTGAAGCCTTGCGGCATTACCAGATTCAGCCCCGCGACTTTCAATTCATTGCGCGCCAATTGAAGCGGTACCACCGCTACCGGCTCAGGCTCGATGACAGCGGGCGAAGCCTCGGCAGCCTCCTGCAACTGTTGCCGCGCAAGTGTCTCGGCCGCGATCCGTTTCTCGGAAATACGGTCGTAGATACTGGTCCTGACCATGGTCTGATTTCTCACTTGTTGATATCGACTCGGTCGCCGTGGACATAGGTGTTCTTGCCAAGAATATCGATGGCGTCGCCTTTTATTTCGATGCCTTGGGGGGTCAGCTTGATACTGCTGCCGCCCACCTGAAGAATGATGTGCTGATTGGCACTGACCTGAATGAACTGGTTGTCGACCTGAATCGTCAGCGAGCCTTCCTGGACATTCATCACCGTGTCTTTCTTGATCGTTTCGGTGTGCGTGCCACCGACCGTGATCGTGCGGTTACTGCCGACACTGTGGGTCTCGTCGACCTCGATCTCGGTGTCCATGTTGCGCTCGGCATGCATGATGATTTGCTCGGCACCTGCTTTGTCTTCGAAGCGGAAGAAGTTCGCCGTGCCGCCGTCACCCTTCATCGACCGGGTCAAAAAACCACTCTGGGTCTTGTTCGCCGGCAACGACCACGGCGGGGTGTTCTGGCTGTTGTAGAGGCTGCCCATGACCAGCGGGCGGTCGGGGTTGCCGTCGAGGAACACCACCACGACTTCATCGCCTACCCGGGGAATCTGGATGCTGCCGAAGCCGCCGCTGGCACCGGACTGCGCGACGCGGACCCAGCAGGAGCTCTTGTCGTTGTGCTCGCCCTTGCGGTCCCAGTGAAACTGCACCTTCACGCGGCCGAGTTCGTCGGTGAAGATTTCCTCCCCCGGCGGGCCGACGATGATCGCGGTTTGCGGACCCGAGATGGTCGGGCGCGGGGTGGTGAGTTGAGGGCGGAAGACGATCTTTTTGCGCACGCAGGAGAAGGTGTTGTAGTAGCTGGCCTGATGCCCGTTGAGGTAGTTGTTGTGGCCTTCGCTTTCGACGCTCATCAGCAGGAACTGACGCTCATCGGCAGGGCCTTGATCGTGATCGTAATGCTGCAACAGCTCAAAGGTATAACCGGGCTTCATCGCGCGGCAGTTACTGGCGCCATGAAAGCTCTTGCCCTTGAGTTCAAGCGCTTCGACCCGCAACCGCAGCAGCGCTTCGCCTTCGTCGTAGGTGCCGTGGGTGTATTGGCCGGGGAAGTCATAGATTTCGAATTCGTCGACATCGCCCTGCTTGTTCAGGCTCTTCATGGCGACCGGCAAGCGGTTGGACGGCTGACGATAATCGAAGGTCTGGACCGCGATTTTCCCCGACTGCAACTGGCGGTTGCCGCTCCATTGGGTGATGGAGTCGGCGGTCTCGGTGACCGATGCCGTGTGGAAACGGATCTGCGGCTGCTCAGGCAACGGCACCAACGTGGTGGAGTCGTCGCAGATGATCATGGTGTGGCCTTCGGCGGTGTGCTCGAAGTAGTAAAACATCCCCTCTTCTTCCAGCAGGCGCTGGACAAAATTGAAGTCGGATTCGCGGTACTGGGTGATGTAGGTGTAATGCTTGAGTGGCTTGCTCAGGCGGAACTCGTGCCGGGAAAACGCGGTGCACAAGGCAAACACCTGGGTGACGACATCTTCCACCGTGCAACCCTGGAAAATGCGCGTGTCGAAACGGTTCTTCAGCATGGAAAACCAGGGGTTCAGCGTCGCCGTATAGCGGGCCATGCCACCGTCGCTGCCGATACTGGCAAAACGCGTGAGGTAGCCTGCCAGGTAACGAGGCGTGGTGTCTGCCAGCTCGATTTCCAGAACCACGTGCTGACCCATCATCGACTTCAGCTCGACGCCGGAGTCCTGGCACACCAGCAGCAACTCGAAGTTGTACGCACGCGACAGACCTTCAGTCCCCTTGAAGGACTCAAGCAACAATTGCTGTTCGGGGTTGGCGAGGTTCTTGAACTTGAACAGGCGCCGATTCTGCGGGGAAAGCATTGCGGCAAGGTCCATCAACATGTGTATCTCCTTGAAAACAGTGGAAAGCTACCGCCCTCTCTCAACCACTGCGCATAACGAATCAGATAAGAGGGTCAAAACCCTGTCTGCCACATCATCGATCAGGGCGAACACCTCGCCGCCCCATGTTTTCGGACTGTGGCAATTTGCAAGTCTTGTAAGCGACTGCCGGCAAAAGCTCTTCATTTTCATCGGGTTTGTTTAAACGCCGAGTGAAATTCCTCACACAAAACAAACATCAGAAACTGCGACCGCACGACAGTATGAAAGTGCCATCACTCATTAAAATACTTGAGAAATTTGTCACACTTTTGCAGGCATCACAGATGTTCGAACGCGGGAAGGAGACACCCATGTCATGCACTGTGTCAACCCGCACACCGTATATGCGCGCACTTCCACGCACCTGGAACCCGGTTCAGGATAATCCCTGAAAAATAATTATCGCCACACTGGCCAGCCAGAAACGCTGATATATCAAGGATGAACGGGAAGTTAGCGGCCACGTGTTGGCGACTAATGCCTTATTGCCATCATTGCCGAATGTAACGCGAATAACAAAAATGGGATCCATGTTGAAATCTTCTACCCGCCCCGCAGTCTGAAGTGCGGCTAATTGCCATCATTTTGGCAATGATGTGAAGTCGGATATTCGACAGCTCGACCGCAGCAACAAGGAAGCGCCTTACCCCCAAGGACAGTGACGAGTAAATGGATCTTTTAGCCAACGTGCCCAGCTGGGCCGATGTCGAACGCAACCTCGACCAGAAATTCAACGAGCTGAACCAGGGCGTCAACGACGGCTTGCAGAGCGTGCACGACAACTGGAACGGCTTCACCCGGCGTGTCAGCAATGGCGCGAGCCAGGCCTACGGCTACATGGGCGGTCGTCGCATCGATGCGGTGCATCAGGCGATGACCCTCTCCTACCCGATCATCCAGATGGACCTCAAGCGCAAGTGGGCCTCGATTGAAATCGAGCAGATCCTGCCGGTGCTGCTGCAACTGGTCAAAGAAGTCTCGATGATTCTCGGCGGCAGCGTGGCGATCGGCACCGTGGCCGGCGGCGCAGCGGGGGCCTTCGCATTTGGAATCGGCGCCGCCCCGGGAGCCGCTGCCGGGGCCGGTATCGGCCTGCAGGTCGGCAACCTGATCCTGATGGGCCTGGGCCTGTCCGCCATCGCCGAATATTTTTACCAGGGCCTGCCCGCCTGCCTCTCGACCTTGCAGGAAGGCATCGCCACGGCCTGGCACGCCGAAGAAGGCGTCAAGCCGTCCGGCCTCGACCCCAGCGGCGGCTCCGCCGCACTGGTCCAGGAACGCGTCGAACGCGCGGCACGACAACTGGCTCGCGGGCAGGAGCAGCTTGTACTCCTGTTGCTCACCGCCATCGTCACCTACCTGACCCGGGGCCAGATGAAAGCCGGTGTGATGAACAGCATGGAAAACATCGCGACCCGCAGCGCGAAGCTTCAGGCGGAGATATCGAACAAGCAGTTGGCGGGTTGGCTGGCAAGGAATGAGCAGAAGTTGCTGGCTCGGGATGAGTTGCGGGTGAAGGAGCCGGCGCCCCTTCAGAAGGCCGAGCCAGAGACAATGCGTGAATATTACGCCAAGCAGGACCCTGACTTCGTTTCGGTGGAGGATCAGATCAAGAAGGTCAAAACCTTCCAGACCAAGGGCCTGTCGAACGAGCAAATCGAAAGCTTCCTGAATACACCCGACGGAGAAAAACTGCTGGGCAAACTGCAAGCGGCTGCCCCTGATGCTGACGCAACAACCATCTACTCACGGGCGTTCGACCAGGTAGCTTCCGGCTCTACCATCCCCGAAGTAAGATTAATGGATTCGCCCCTTGTGAAAATCGTTCCCGAAGGTCAAGGCGTTTCACCTTACTCGCCGTTCTTTACCACTCATGAGGAGCTACAGGCTGCCGCAAACTCCGGGAGGACATTGGCTGATTCGTTCGGATTGCCGTTGAGCAGCGAATCAACCACCTATTCGATCTACGAGATGGCACCATTGAAGCCAACCGAGGTTTTTGTCAGTAAAGTCGCACCTACATCAGAATTGAGCGGTGCAATCCAGAGAACCGGTGAATCATTCCAATATCTGACACCTAACCGTGGCGAGTGGGGAACACCAAAGTTGATCGGAACCACAGCTAACTAGAGCCTCCTATGGATATCGAAAAACTGAAAGAAAAGACCCTGAAGCTACGGGCTGCCATCGATGCATTAAAGGCAAAAGACCCTGCTGCAGCTAAATTGGATCTAGAACTGGCCTCTCTGATGGAGTTGGCCGAGCGTGGTCAAATCCGCACACCTATGGAATGGCGGGATATCCCTGGACGCTATCTGTTCACTGAAGAGGGGTTGCAGCAATATGCAGAGCTTGAGCATGCTTTTGCGGAGTTTAAAATCGAACTGATCGGAGGAGAATCCCCTACGCTACGTCGACTAAAAGCCCAGATGGAAGAAAAAAAGAACAGTAATCCGAAACCTACATAAGCACAAAAATGCCATAGCTTTTCAAAGTCATAGACTTTGAAAAAGGCCGCTACAAGCAATGAAACCCACGGCGCTCTCGAATGGATTGCCAAAGCCGCGGCTACTCGAAATTCAATATCATTCAAGGAGAATGCAGTTGAAGCCCTACTATTTAAATTTCCGTCCTATAGCCCTTGCAACTGCACTTCTTGTTACACCCCCTCTCCATGCCCAAGATGCCGACACCGTCCTCGCAGAAGTCGTCCAGCAACAGCAGAAAAGCCTGCCCATCATGCTGGACACGGCAACACGCATTGACGACATAACCTTTGCGGACCGTACGATCCTTTATAAAATGACGCTTGCCGGGTACGAAGGTCGCCCGGGCGAGCAGATTTATTATCAGAACTACCTGACACAGCAAATCAACAACAGCTTGTGCAGCCAAACTGCTTATCTATTGGTTTTGGCACTTGGCAACAAAATCACCTATCAGTACGCCAGTTCGAACGCACATCCGATTACTGAAATCACACTAAAACCGGGCGACTGCAAAAGCTAACACACCCCGTGTGTTTCAGTACCTGCAAGCAGGAGCACATAATCGATAACAGTGAAGAACAAGGCATAATACAACGCGGTGAGGATTGAATGGCTATTCAGAAAGGCGAACGCTTCGCCAACGAAGACATTTTTATTGACTACCCATACGAAGAAGTCACCTATCGATGGGATCATCATTCGAAGCAGGTATTCGTACGTTTCTACGGCAACGAAGAGAACAGTCAACCAATCCCTCATGACAACCGTTTATTCAATGAGGCGCTGTGCTGCGGTGAGGAGATCACCCGCCAGGACTACAATAGAGGTCGCCTCCGCCGATGATGGTGGAGCAAAACATGAGTCAGCACAGATACAGCAGGGGGCTAACAACGTCCCTTGACGTTGGCACAATTGATAGGCGTGACGAATGCAGCACATGACAAATTCACATCTGATCGAACTGCTTATTTCGCTTAAAGATATATTTCATACTGAGAACTGCCGACATTTTGATGCAGGCATAAACTCGATAATCCGCCTACTTTCCAGCAACCCCTTACCGAATAGTAATGAGTGGGCGCAAGCGACCTCGATGTATAGAACAATGGCAGGCAGTAAATCAGGTTTCTCAGACGTCTACATTGATCAAGGTACTGCGGAGCAGCGAACCGCAGCCAACGCCAGACTGGATGCTATTCGACAGATGTTATGGGACGCATTTGAACGAGCCTGAACTCATACGATTCGTCGTGACAGATCATTGCCTGGTGCCGAGATGTTTAAAAACCTAATTGATCTCAGAAGCTCAAACGAAGCGCTGACCCAATACACTGAGCGATACGACCACCTGCTCCCACCGCCCTCTCCTCAACTGCGCCAGCGCATGGATTACATGTTGCAGCCGGACGCACCCAGATATCCGAACAGGAAGCCTGAGTGGCTGACTTCCAGGCCTTGCACCCTCACTGAAGAGCAGGCGCTGGACCGCGCAAAGGGTTGCCTGCTGGGGCTCTCGATTGGCGACGCCGTGGGTACAACGCTCGAGTTTCTGCCCCGTGATCGTGAACATGTCAGTGACATGGTTGGCGGTGGCCCCTTCAAGCTGAAACCGGGTGAGTGGACTGACGATACGAGCATGGCACTGGCTCTCGCAGACACTTACGTGGCAAACAATAAATTCGATTTCCGCGACTACACGCAGAGGCTTTGTCGCTGGTATACAAATGGCGAAAATAGCCATAACGGAAAATGCTTTGATATTGGCAACGCCACTCGCGCTGCGCTTGAAGGTCGATTGGCGCAGGGCGTCGACTGGTACGGCAACGATCATCCATCCACAGCCGGCAACGGATCGATCATCAGGCTGGCACCGACCGCCATCTTCCGTCGCCACTCCTTGTCCGGTACCTGGCGAGAAAGCGCGGCACAAAGCCGCTGCACTCACAAGGCTGCAGAAGCCGTAAATTGCTGCGAACTGCTCGGCGCTCTACTGCACCTGGCCCTCAATGGCGCGGACAAGGAAGAAACCTTGTCTTCAATGGTTCGCGCCTTGTATCCCCGCCCCTTGATCATCAACGCTGGCGAATACAAACAAAAAACCCGCGATCAGATCCGCTCCTCCGGCTACGTCATCGATACGCTGGAGGCAGCTCTGTGGGCGGTCTGGAACACCGACAACTTCAAGGATGCAATCCTGTTGGCGGCCAATCTGGCGGACGACGCCGACAGCGTGGCAGCGACCGCCGGCCAGATAGCCGGGGCGCTGTACGGGGTGACGGGCATGCCTGAGGAATGGGTCAAAACGGTCGCCTGGTCAGAACACATTCAGGACCTGGCGCAAAAATTATTCGAAAGCGCCCCACTCCATGACGAGATGGACGAAGTGATTTATGGGAATCACTGAAGCGGCAAGTACTCCCTGGAAATTCTTGTCAGCGGATAGTTTTACTCAAAATCAAAACACTTGAACGGCTACCCTCATGTCAAAACTACTGCAGCGCTTGAAAACCTTTTTCGTGCAAAAGACCGCTCCTCCACCCGCCCCCACCGAGCAGGTTGTCGATACAGCCACCTTGACCGAAGTGGACAAGCCACCTTCCCGAATGGAAAGGAACCTGTCCTGGCTGCCGATCAATTGTGAGCCAGAAGTGTTTGTACCGTTGATGCCCCCCGCCTGCCCGGACCTGACGCTAGTGGATGCCCTCCTGTTGCAGCGTTATCGGGTATTCGTCATCGCAAATGACCGGGCCGGATGGACATCAGAGACCACGATAAACCGCGATTACGCCAGCCAACTGGCGCGGGACCTGTACGGCAAAGCGACAGATCTTGGCTATTGTCGAGGCACCGAATCCTCGTTCGAAATTTATTGGCTCATACAATGTGCGGCCATTGTTTCGCTGCTGGCCCATGGACCACAATCGGAACAATTCCTGACCTATAGAAAACATGTTGATTCAAATCGAGACTCTGCCCGGATCGGAGAGCAGGTTCGAATGTTTGATCAATACGTGGCGTCGCGCAGCAATCAAAGCGCTGGTACCGAGAGGGACCACCTCTTGAAAACGCCGATAACCGCCCTCGACTACATCGACAATGCGCTAGCCATCACCGCCCTGAGATACAACGGCTGTCCAGAATTCCAGATTTATTCAAGCTCGTTAATCCAGTTGCAATTCATCAAGAACGTGTTGCTGGGCGTTGAAAAAGATAAAGCCCGGCTGCACGATTTGACCATCGGCGTTTGGGCCGGCAAAGAGTTTGAAGCCGACGATCCTGAACTTGCTGGTGTACTGGGGGATGCCTTCTACATAGGCATTCAGATCGCACGCGGCCTGAAGATTCAGCTGCCTAACGGATTGCCGGCGGAAAGTCTTCCTCGTACATAGCATTAAATACTGGGTATTGAGTTTTTTATCGCCCCGGCGGAACCGAATCAACTGTAACTGGACTCAGCGCTTTTTCTTGTCGAGCGTCGCATCGGGTGAAAAGAAGGAGCGCGAAGCCACCTCAGGCATGGGGGCGTCGTCTTCCAGCAGCAGATTCAAGTGCTCGGGCGTCCGCAACAACGCCGTCTTGCTCGCCCGCTTGAGCATGCGCAACGAGAATGGCAGCAGGCACGCCATCAATACGACCAGCCCCCCGCCAGCAACCACTATCATCGATTTGCCGATGCAGTGGCCGGCGCTGGCGATTGCGGTTGTCTGCGCGGTGATTGCCTTGCTGAAGCAAACTTACCGACCGCTCGCCAAGGGTGGTCGCGTTTCGACTTGTTCAAGGCTTACACGGTAGGTGGTGTAAGTGTCGCCGTCTTCAAGGTAAAGGTTGCTCTGGTAATTCGAGACTGCGCCTTTGAGTTTGATGTACAGGCCGTTGGAGACACGCTGGATTACCACGTCTTTCAAGTCAGTGTCCGAGACCAGGAAGGGCGGGGTCTTTGCGAGGAGCACCTTCATCGTCTCATTATTCCTGCCGTCGCCATTGTTGACGTAGAACCTCAGGCTTTTGGGCTCATCTGCATCCCTGGCATCTTGAACGATGTAGATCGACTGCCCCGGAATGAAGTCTTGCTTCAGGACTATCTCAGAAGGAAACTCCGGTTTGTGCAGGTACGCATAGATGACAACGCCTACAAGGCAGAGCATAAAGATAATCGCGAGATACTTTTTAACTCTGACTACAAGCGTTTGCAGTTCGGCCTTATTCATGGGATTCAACTGTAATCGAAGGTGAATAGCACCAAGCCTTCAATCGGCTCGTAGAACATGACGATCATGTCCGCGCCGGCCGGGTTTACGGTGCTGATATCCAAGCTGAACAAAGGGTGCAGATGGTTGGCCAGCTCCAGTTGATCGGCGACAAACACGTCTTCAACAGGCGGGAACGGCAGTATGCCAGTGGGGACTTTGGTGAAGTCGGGGGTGTGATAGTCGCTCATCAGAGATTCTTCCTTGTGGGTCGCCACGGATCGAGCACTTTGGGTATCAATGGCTGTCTTGGTAAGCGCCCAGCGTGGCGCAGTGGCGACATTTGAACAGGTAGGCGGTAGGCCCATGATCCTTATCCAGGACATTGAAGAACGCTTGCCACTGCGGACCGTCCTCCAAGCCTGTTGAGCCATTGAACCCGGAACCCCACGCTTGCCAATGCTGAAAGCCTTCAAGCCTGCTCGAATCGCTGCTGCAGCAAGTGCCGCGCAGTGCCTGCATTCAGATAGGTGCCAATCAGGTCTGCCAACTCCTGGTCCTTGAGTTTTTTGTCGTCACGGCAGATTTGAAGCAGCTGCAACTGGACCCAGCGTTTTTTCCTGTTAAGTTTCGCATCCGGTGAAAAGAACGAACGCGAGGCCAACTCAGGCATGGGGGCGTCGTCTTCCAGCAGCAAATTCAAGTGCACCCCGTGCCCCACTTGCAGACCAAAATCGGCAACGTGCTGTATTGGCAATGGCGCCTTGAAGTTGGCGAACACGAAGTGCTCGGGCGTCAGTAGCAACGCAGTCTTGTTCGCCCGCGTGAGCATACGCAAGGAGAGCGGCAGCAGGAACGCCATGCTGATCAAGAGCAGAATGCCAACCAACTTCATTGTGGAATCCGCGTCCACGAAAACCTGCGGTAACAGGTACGGCAGGATCAGCAGGCCCAAACCCAACACCATGAAGAGCGAGAGGCAACCCAGGGTAATCCACCCGCGCAATCGTGCGCCCTCATGCAGTCGGACTTCCTCCATGGCATTACCGGCGTGGCTGCGCAACTCCTGCACAACCGCCGCATCCTGCTCCACGTAGTGGCCGAGAAAGTCCTCGGTAATGCGCGCACGCAATGCCTGGGGATCGGCGAAATAGTGATCCATCGCGGCGCTGGCCTGTGCCGCGATGATCGGTCGGGTGCCACGGCTGACGGCCTCTTCGACCGTGACTTGCAGGGACGCCAGCCGCTCGCGGTTGGAGGGGTGAGTGTCCGACGGATGAGGCAGGCTGGCTGCCATTTCTTCCTCGGGCAGGGTCAGCGGCTGCGCGGCCAGTTCCTGCAGCACGCTGCCTGGCAAGTCGCGGGTCAGGACGTGTTCGGCGCCGGGGTTGGTCGCGTGGACCACATGGGTCGAGACACCCTGGTGCAACAAGGGGTCGATGGCAGAGATGCGCACCAGCGCCGAAGCGATGGCGATGTTTCCCGTCAACTGCGCACCCGCCGCGTCCGCCGCCAGCTCCCGCACGCGGCTCCAGTGGTTCACTGCATGATCGAAACGCTCCATGAAATACTCACCGAGCATGAAGGCCGGCCACAGCGTCGTGCGTTGCAGCACATCGCTTTGCAGCATGGTTTCGGCAATCACCCCGAGACTGCGGCCGATACCCTCGTAGATCGGTACGAAGCGCAGGCTGTACTCGGTATCGGCACCGGCGAAGTGCGCCAGTTCGTGACCGATGACCGCGCCGGTTTCTGCCGAATCGAGCAAGCCCAGGTACATCATCGGCACGTGCAGGGTGCGCCCCTTGAGCGCGGTGCCTGACGGGAGCAGGTTGACGTCGCTGGAGGTGACGTAAAAGCCTTCGGTCATGCCCAGCACGATGTGCTCGGGTGCCAGCGCGCCGAGTTGATCCGCCAGTTCGCGAACAAAGGCCCACAGCGCGGGCGCCTGTTCCGCTGTGACCACCTGGCCCAGCACGCTCATCGGCGTGGACTGGAACATGTGCAGCATGACCGGCAGCTGCTTGCCCATCTGCCAGATCGAATACAGGAAACCGAGCATCAGCATCAGCACGATGAGCATCAGCTTGAATTCACCAGTGGCCATTTTCCCCATGTGCCACAGCCCCAGGCCTTCGAAACCGAGGATAGCCGCCACCGCCGCGCCCATGGCGACGATGTGCCCCACCAGCAGGTACGGCAACAGGCGGCTCACTAGGCTGAAGGTGTGCAGCAATCGTTCACGGGAATGACTGGCGCGGGCACCGGCCCAACGCAAACCCAGCAGTCCCAGCACACCGACCAGCGAGGCCAGCAGGCCGAGGGCGATGACGCCCTTGGCCAGGTTGTTCATCACGGCTGCCACCGGTTGCAGGATGGTCAGTTCATGCTCGACTTGGGTAACGAGCGACAATGCCTGGTGAACGCCCATGCTCTCACCGTTGATATCGACCTTGGCCGAGCGTGAGAACGGCTTGGCGACCATCGCTTCGATTTCGGGACGCATCACGCCCAACTCGGCTTTGGCTTCGGCGAAGTCCCGAATACTCTCGGTACTGCGTTGCAACTCCCAAACGCCAAACAAACCAAGGCAAAGCGGCAGGAGAATAAGTACGGCAATGAGTTTCAACGTTCTCATGAGACAGGGCCTCAATAGTCGCGTCGCCAGATATCCGTGGCGAGCATAAATTCCATTTAACAAAGGCCCGAAAGGCCTCACGCTATTGCACGGCCCGACATGAAAGTTACGGGGTGCAGTCGTACCTGGCGCGTTATACAGAAATATCGACGATATGTAACGCCATATTGCCCGAACACTTGTTCAGCAATGGAAAGAACGCCTTGTATATCCCGGACATCCTGAGATGCCATCACTTCCTTGGCGGCTATATGACACTCATCCTGCAATCTTTTCTACAACGGACCCTCAAGCGGGTATTGGGTGAACCGGTTCACCTTTTTCAAATTATTTTCAATTAAAAATTGGATCCATTACCTGCCTGAAACCATTGAATTAATTGGGTTTCAGACACTTTCTCCATTCAGACCCAGCAAGTGATGGCAACAAGACATCATTGCGACCTGTATCAAAAAAAAGAAAAAATCCGCGCCTCGTAGGAACTTTCCTACAGATCCTGTTGCCATACACGGCGTTACTGGCAACTCGACATCCATATGCCAGCATCGCACTCCCAATGATTCCTGGCAGTGTGATTTTTTGATGTCAAACATCAGCAATCACAACTCGTGAACAGGTGTTCACTCGAGAAATTAGTCGCTGCGCACGCACTCCCGTTATATCCGGGTAGTGGTCGCGAAGTGTTCAAGGACGATGTACCGATGACTCAGACGTTTTTTGATGTTGAAGCATTGATCCAGCTGCGAAGCCAGACCCGGGCCATTTCCGATGCGCTCAAGGCGCAGGCTTCGGATTATCTGGCGACCCTGGCTTTGCTGATTCGTCCGCAAGCGTTTTTCGGTGAATACCTGCAGGGCGCGCAACGCAGCAGCGGGCGCGAGACCCAGCACCATTTCAAGGAACTCAAGGAGCTCTTCGACCGCATCGGCTCGGCCGCTCCGTTCCAGCTGGTCAATGAACTCGAAGTGCCCCTCAACCTGCTCAGTACGACCCCGCAATTGTTTGCGCTGGAGTACGACAAGGTGCTGTCCCAAAGCGGCCAATCCATTCGCATCACCAGCCCCGTGCGCTGGGTGGTGGGCTTCAGTTCGTTCGACCTGGCCCGTTTTCGCACCGTCATCAAAGACCCCAATCGCAGCAGCGCCGAGCTGTACCGCTTCGTGGTGCATTACCTGGTGCTGTTCTACTGCCTGAGCAAGTCGCCCGGCATCAGCCGCCTGCTCGAAGGCCTGCGTTTCCCCGTCAGTTTCGAACGCTTGAAGGAGTTCGGCGACCTGCCCTTCTGCGTCATCAGCTCGCCGGTTCGCTCGCAGTTGCCCGACGAGGCCGTGATCCGCAGCAGCACCCAGATCGCCGGCAACACCAGCTTCGAAGAGCTGGTGGGGCACGCCAACATCATGGAAATGAACGATGAAATCCGTCAGCGCCTGCTGCTGACGATCGAAGGAATGTAACGCGCTCGGCCACCCATTGAACCGACACGCAAACGACTTGCAGCGAATTGTTCGCACAGGAGATCACGATGGCGAAGAAGGAAAGTACCCAGCACAAACTCGACCGCGTCCGCGCGCCTCGGGTCCATATCACCTACGACGTGGATATCGGTGACGCTCAGGAAAAGAAAGAGCTGCCCTTTGTCGTCGGTGTGCTGGGCGATTTCTCCGGCAACCCGCTGGAGCCGCTGCCGAAACTCAAGGACCGCAAGTTCATTTTCATCGACCGCGACAACTTCAACGGCGTGCTCAAGGGCATCAAGCCGCGCCTGACCTACCGCGTCGACAACACCCTGGCGAAAAACGGCACGCAGCTGGGCGTCGAGCTCAACTTCAACGCCCTCGAAGACTTCGAACCGCAGAACGTGGTCAAGCAGGTCGAACCGCTGCGCAAGCTGCTGGAAGTGCGCAACAAGCTGGCGGACCTGCGCAACAAGATGGGCGGCAACGACAAGCTCGAAGAGCTGCTGATGGACGTGTTGCAGAACACCGAGAAGTTGAAAACCCTGGGCAAGGAATTCGGCCGTGAAGCCGCTGTTCCGGCCACCGACGGCAAAGCGTAGGAGCCTGACGATGAACGACAAGCAAACCGTGACTCAACAGGACAGCACGCTGGTTGAAGTGGACAGCTTCACCGCGCAATCCTCGTTGCTCGACAGCATCATTTCCGAAAGCCGCGTGGCCCGTTCCGAGACTGAACGCACCCGTACCCGCGACCTGATCGGCGAACTGGTCAACCAGATCCTCGAAGGCGAAATGACGCCGAGCAAGGACCTGATCGCCGTGCTCGATGCGCGCATCGCCGAGATCGACGCGATGCTCTCCGAGCAAATGAACGAAATCATGCACGCCAGTGAGTTCCAGCAGCTGGAAGCCTCCTGGCGCGGCCTGAAGTATCAGGTGGACCAGACCGAGACCAGCACCACGCTGAAGATCCACTTGCTCAACGCGTCGAAGAAAGACCTGGTGCGCGACCTCAAGGCCGCTTCCGAATTCGACCAGAGCGCGCTGTTCAAGAAGATCTACGAAGAAGAATACGGCACCTTCGGCGGTGCACCGTTCGGCATGCTGCTGGGTGACTACGAGTTCAACCGCAGCCCGGAAGACATGTACCTGCTCGAAGAGATTTCCCACGTCGCCGCGGCCGCCCATGCGCCGTTCATCTCGGCGGCCTCGCCTGAGCTGTTTGGCTGGGATTCGTTCACCGACATGTCCGGCCCACGGGATCTGGCGAAGATTTTCGACACCGTCGAATACGCCAAGTGGAAGTCGTTCCGCGCCTCCGAAGACTCGCGTTATGTCGGCCTGACCCTGCCCCATGTGCTCGGTCGCCTGCCTTACGGCCCGGATACCACGCCGGTCGAGGAATTCAACTTTGTCGAAAGCGTCGACGGCCGTGACCACAACAAGTACCTGTGGATGAACGCCGCCTACGCACTGGGCACCCGGGTCACCGATGCGTTTTCCCGTTACGGCTGGTGCGTGGCGATTCGTGGCGTCGAGGGTGGCGGTCTGGTGGAAGGCCTGCCGACCCACACGTTCAAGACCGATGACGGTGAAATCGCCCTCAAGTGCCCGACCGAGATCGCGATCACCGACCGCCGTGAAAAAGAGCTGTCGGACCTCGGCTTCATTCCGCTGGTGCACTGCAAGGGCACGGACTACGCGGCGTTCTTCGGCACCCAGTCGGCGCAGAAGCAGAAGCAGTACAACACCGACATCGCCAACGCCAACGCCCGGCTTTCCGCGCAGTTGCAGTACATCTTCGCCACCTCGCGCATCGCCCACTACATGAAGGCGATCATGCGCGACAAGATCGGCAGCTTCGCCTCACGCAAGGACGTCGAGCTGTTCCTCAACAAGTGGCTGTCGAGCTACGTGTTGCTGGACGACACCGCGAGCCAGGAAGCCAAGGCCAAGTTCCCGTTGCGCGAAGCCCGCGCCGAGGTGTTCGAAGTGCCGGGCAAGCCGGGGGTGTACAAGGCCGTGACCTACCTGCGCCCGCACTACCAACTGGACGAGCTCACCGCTTCGTTGCGCCTGGTGGCTGAATTGCCGCAATCGACCCGCGGCTGATCATGCACATTGCCAGGGAGGCAATATGAGTAGTCAACACAAGCTGTTGCCATCACTGCTGGACCGGTTGCTGGACGATCGTCCGCACCAGTCCATCGAAGCGTCATCGCAGCGCTTGTGTTCGCTGGCCGATTACAAGGCCAGCATCGTTCGCGACCTCGAGATCCTGGTCAACACCCGCCAGTCCCTGGTCGCCAACGAGCTGGAAGGCTTCGTCAATCTGGGCGGCACCATCCTCGACTACGGCATGCCGGATTTCACCAGTCGCAGCGTGCTTGACCCCAAGGATCGCCTGTTGATCCAGCGGCAACTGGAGAAGGCGATCTCGGTCGGCGACCGGCGCTTTCGCAGCGTCAAAGTCCAACTGCTTGCCCAACAGACCGGCCAACGCATGCTGACCTTTCGCGTGGACGCGGTCCTGCGCCTGCAAGACGTCACCCGTCAGGTGTCCTTCGACGCGGTGCTGCAGGTCAACACCCAGGAATACAAAGTGCAGAACCTCAACTGATGCTCGACGATCTGCTGCCCTATTACGAAAAGGAACTGTCGCACCTGCGCTTTTTGGGCCAGGAGTTTGCGAGCCAGTATCCGAAAATCGCTTCGCGGTTGCTCATCGAGGGCGATAACTGCGAAGACCCGCATACCGAGCGCTTGATCGAAGCCTTCTCGTTCCTGTCTGCACGGGTACACAAAAAACTCGACGACGAGCTGCCGGAAATCGTCGAGTCGTTCCTCGAAGTGCTGTACCCGCACTACCTGCGCCCTACCCCGTCGATGTCGATCGTCGAGTTCAACCTGGGCAAGCAGGAAAAAGTCACCGAAGCCTTCCACGTGCCCCGGCATACCGAAATCAGTGCCAACCCGATCGATGGCGTGGTGTGTAAATTCCGCACCTGCTACCCGGTCGAACTGTGGCCGGTGGCGGTGCAACAGGCGTCGTTCATCGAGATGGAACGTTCGGCGTTCAACGGCCACAGCGCTGACCTGGTCGCACGCTTGCGCATCGGCCTGGTGGCGACCGGCGACATGATGTTCGGCAAACTGGAACTGGACCGCCTGCGGTTCTTCCTCGACGGCGAAAGCACGTTGATGCTGCAACTGTACGAACTGCTGTTCAACAACCTGGCCAAGGCCACGCTGACCTTCGAAGATCAGGGCCGCACCCGCGAAGTCGCCTTGCCGGCCAACGCGCTGAAAACCGTCGGTTATGGCCTGGACGAGGGCCTGGTGGATTACTCCGAGCGCTCGTTCCTCGGTTACCGTCTGCTGCACGAGTACTTCACCTTCCCCGACAAGTTCATGTTCTTCGACCTGTCGGGCTTTGCACGGATTCTGGCAGGCAAGGAGGTCGAGAACGTCGAGGTCAATTTCTACTTCTCCGACTACGACCTGAGCGATCGCCTGGCGCGCCTGACGCAGAACATCGGGCGCAACAACTTCAAGCTCAATTGCACGCCGATCATCAACCTGTTCCGCCAGCAGGCCGAGCCGATCAAGTTGACCCACGCCCAGCACGAGTACGCGGTGACGCCGGATGTGCGCCTGCAAAGCTCGGCCGAAGTGGTGTCCATCGACCGCGTGCGACGCGTGCGCAAGGTGGGCAGCATCGATCAGGTCGGCACCTGCCATCCGTTTTTCGAGCCCCGTGGCGATCAGGGCCCGGGCCAGAGTTTCTGGATTGCCCGGCGTCGAGCCGTACAGACCGGCCAGCGCGATGGCTCGAACGTGTTTATCCGGGTGGTCGATCGAGAACTGGGGCTGATGGAAGCCAACAACGATACGTTGAGCATCCGCCTGACCTGCAGCAACCGCGACCTGCCCCTGATGTTGCCTTTCGGTGGCGAGCGCGGCGATTTCACTATCCCGGGCAACTCGGTGATCAAGGACATCCGTTGCCTGCGCAAGCCCACCGCCACCGCTCGCGTGCCGCTGGGCAACGGCGTGATCTGGCGGCTGATTTCGCACCTGTCGCTGAACCATATGTCGCTGGTGTCCCGCGGTCGCGAAGTGCTGCTGGAGCTGTTGTCGCTCTACAACTACCGCAACCTGTCGGCACTGCGCAAACAGATCAACGGCATCGTCTCGGTGAGCAGCGAGCCGGTGGTGGCGCGCATCGGCCACCCGCGGCCGAACTTCGTGCGCGGCGTCGGCATCACCCTCAATTTCGATGAAAGCCAATACACCGGCAGCGGTGTGTTTCTGTTCGGCATGGTGCTCGATCACTTCTTTGGTCAGTACTGCACCATGAACAGTTTTACCCAATTAACCCTTCGCACCTTGCAGCGCGAAAAGAGAGTCGTCCAATGGCCACCGCGAACCGGCGATCAACCCCTGGTCTGATCGACCAGGCAAGGGCTGAGCCGCACCGATTCGAGTTTTTCCAATTGGTGCGCCTGCTTCGCCTGCATTACAGCAGAACCGGGCGCATGGACCTGGAAACCCGACCGCACGAAGACCCTCTGCGTTTTCGCTCGCAGCTGTCGCTCAACTTCCCGGCCAGTGAAGTCAGCGACCTGCAGTTCGAGCGTGAAGGCAAGGTGTCCGTGGCCGGCCTGCCGCTGTCCGAGATGCAAGTCACCTTCATGGGCCTGGTCGGGCCCTCGGGTGTGTTGCCGCGTCCGTACACCGAGCTGTTGATCGAGCGGCACGTCCAGTACCGCGATGACGCGGCCCATGCCTTCCTCGACATCTTTTCGCACCGCATGACCACGCTGTTCTACGAGGCCTGGCAAAAGTACAAGTTCTACATCGAGTACGAACGCAACGGTACTTCGGACTTCGATCGCTACCTGCTCAACCTGGTGGGTTTCGGGCCCGAGGCGCAGAAGCAGAAGTTCGACCGGCAAGGCTCGCCCCTGCGCCGTGAACTGTTCAGCTATTTCTCCGGCCTGTTTGCGCAGAAACCGCGCAACGCGTTGAACCTGGAAGCGATGCTGTCTTTTTATTTTTCGCTGCCGTTCAAGGTCAGGCCCTTTGCCGGTCGCTGGCTGAAACTCGACGCCAGCCAGTGCACGCAACTTGGGCGCAAGAACGCCGTGCTCGGGCAAAGCGCCGTCGCCGGCAACCGGGTCTGGGACTATCAGTCGTGCATACGCATCGAGATGGGTCCACTGGAGCTGACCGACTATCAACGCTTCCAGCCAGGCACCGAGGACTACCGGAAACTGGTGGAACTGGTGCGCTTCTATGTCGGCGCCGAACTCGACTTCCAGTTGGCGCCCAGGCTCAAACCCCAGGCCGTGCCCGTTGCGCGCCTGGGGCGCCAAGGCAACGTTTCGCTGGGCTGGCTCGGCTGGCTCAAGCGCCCGGACTCCGACGTCGAGCCATCCCGTTGTGCCCTCTTCCACATTCCTTTTGATGGGGTCTCCCTGTGAACCTGAAGTCCCTGTTTGCCAAGCTCAACGACACCAGCCGCGCCGCCACTGAAAGCGCCGCCGCCTTGTGCCTGTCGGAACACCATTACGATGTCGAAATCGAGCACCTGTTGTTGCAGTTGCTCGACAGCCACGACAACGACCTGCCGGCCATCCTGCGTCATTACGACGTGGTGCCCGAGCGCTTGCAGGCGCAGCTGGTGACGGCACTGGGGACGTTCAAGAAAGGCAATACGCGCACGCCGGCGCTGTCGCCGCACCTGACCCGCATGATCGAACAGGCGTGGGTCCTGGCCTCGATCGAGTTCGGCCAGGCGCAGATCCGCACCGGTCATCTGTTGCAAGCCTTGCTCGATGACGACGAACTGCGCCGCGTGGTGGTCGCCAGCGCCGCCGAGCTTGAGAAAATCAACGCCGACGACTTGCGCGTCAACCTCGGCGCGCTGGTGGACAGCAGCGCCGAGTCGAAACAGGCCAAACCGCTGGGCACGTCCGACGTCGCCAGCACCGGCACGGTAAAAGGCAACGGCAAGACCCCGGCCCTCGATCAATACACCATCAACCTCACGCAAAGCGCTCGCGAAGGCCGGATCGACCCGGTGCTGGGCCGGGAGTTCGAGGTGCGGCAGATGGTCGACATCCTCACCCGCCGCCGCCAGAACAACCCGATCCTCACCGGTGAGGCCGGCGTCGGCAAAACCGCCGTGGTCGAAGGCCTGGCCCTGCGCATCGTCCAGGGCGACGTGCCGTCGGTGCTCAAGGGCGTAGCCATCCACACCCTGGACCTGGGCCTGTTGCAGGCCGGTGCCGGCGTGAAGGGCGAATTCGAAAACCGTCTCAAGTCGGTGATCGAAGAAACCAAGCGCAGCCTGCACCCGATCATTCTGTTCATCGACGAAGCGCACACCCTGATCGGCTCGGGTGGCCAGGCCGGGCAGAACGATGCCGCCAACCTGCTCAAGCCAGCCCTGGCCCGGGGCGAACTGCGCACCATAGCCGCGACCACCTGGGCCGAGTACAAGAAGTACTTCGAGAAAGATGCCGCACTGGCGCGGCGCTTCCAGGTGGTGAAGGTCGAAGAGCCGGACGAAGACAAGGCGATCCACATGCTGCGCGGCCTGCTGGCCAAGATGCAGGAGCACCACAAGGTCACGGTGATGGACGAAGCGCTGGTGCAGGCCGTGCGCCTGTCCAATCGCTACATCACCGGCCGCCAGTTGCCGGACAAGGCCGTCAGCGTGCTGGACACCGCCTGCGCCCGGGTGGCCCTCGGTCAATCGGCGCAGCCGGGACCGCTGGAAGACTGCAAACGCCAGATCGACAACCTGCAGGCGGAAATCGCGGTACTGCAGCAGGAAGCCGCCAAAGGCAGCGACCACGCCCGACGCCTGAGCGCCCTCAATACCGAACTGCAAAGCGCACAGCAGACCCGCGACGCCCTCGAACAACAGTGGCAACTCGAACTGCAACTGGTGGAAAAACTCGGCGCCCTCAGCCACCCGGAGAATCAGACACCGGATGCCCAGGAGATTGCCGCGGTGCGCGCCGAACTGGCCAGCGTCCAGGGTGAGCAACCGCTGGTGCATGCCCTGGTGGATGGCGGGACCATCGGTGAAGTGATTTCCGGCTGGACCGGCATTCCGCTTGGCAAGATGCTGCGCAACGAAATCGAAACCGTGCAGCGCCTGCCGGCGTTGCTGGGCGAGCGGGTGCTCGGCCAGGACCACGCACTGCACGAAATCGGCAAGCGCATCAAGATTTCCCGCGCGCGCATGGAAGACCCGAACAAACCCATCGGCGTGTTCCTGCTGCTCGGCCCGAGCGGCGTCGGCAAGACCGAAACCGCACTGGCGCTGGCCGACACCCTGTACGGCGGTGAGCGCAACGTCATCACCATCAACATGTCCGAGTACCAGGAAGCCCACACCGTCTCCAGCCTCAAGGGTTCGCCACCGGGCTACGTCGGCTATGGCGAGGGCGGCGTACTGACCGAAGCGGTGCGACGCAAGCCGTACAGCGTGGTGCTGCTCGATGAAGTGGAGAAAGCCCACCCGGACGTGCTCGAACTGTTTTTCCAGGTGTTCGACAAAGGCGTGCTGGATGACGGCGAGGGTCGCGAGATCAACTTCCGCAATACCGTGATCATCCTCACGTCCAACACCGGCACCGACCGCATCATGCAGTGGTGCCTGAATGCTCAGCCGCAACCGACGCCGCAGGACATCGTCGAAGGGCTGCGTGACGAGTTGAACCAGGTGTTCAAGCCGGCCTTCCTCGGCCGCCTGACCATCGTCCCCTACTACCCGGTCAAGGACGCGATTCTCGAGCGCATCGTCGCGCTCAAGCTGGACCGCATCCGCCAGCGCTTCGAGCGTAATCATCAAGCGCAGTTGAGCTATGACGACGCGCTGGTCAAGGCGATTGCCTCGCGCTGCACCGAGGTCGACAGCGGCGCCCGCAACATCGACAACATTTTGTCCCAGACCCTGATGCCGGAACTGGCCCAGCGGGTCCTGGAGCGCATGGCGCAGGACAAACCGATTCAGAGTTTGAACATCGAGTTGGGCAGCGACGGCGATTTCGCCTATCGCCTGAGCTGATCGAGCATTAACAGGTAGTGGTCATGGACAAGAAATATTCAGGGAAGCGTCCCGCAAGGACGACGTTGGCCAAATGCCTGACGGCGGTGGCGATGATGACGGTACTCAGCGCCTGCGGCGTCACCGACCGGGTCGGCAAGCGGGTCGACAACACCTGGGCCGGCGACATGCTGTTCGAGGATAACGAGAAGGTCATCCTCACGTCCGACGGCGGCAACCAGCTCAACCCCGACGCGTCCGGCAAGCCGCTTTCGGTGGTGCTGCGGGTGTACCAGCTGACTTCGCTGGAGCGCTTTGCGTCGGTGGATGCCGACTCGCTGTGGGACGACCCGCAAAAGGCCCTCGGCAATACCCTGATCGAAAACCGCGAAATCACCTTGTTGCCGGGCATGGGGCAAGTCGACAAGTGGCCGCTGAACAAGGCAGCGGGCTATGTCGGCGTCGCGGCTTTTTTCCGCAACGACGAGAACAGCCGCTGGAAGGTCGCGTTCGACGCCAACTCCCTGCGCAAGGACGGCATCTGGTTCTCCTCCGACGGCTTGCGTGTGCTGGTGGACAACAACACGGTGTCTGCCGTCAGTGGTGTCGATGTCCTCGATAAACCCAAGACCCAGGAACAACTGGCCAAAGCCGCTGAGCAACCGGCCGAACCCACGCTGACCGAGCGCGTGCAGGACGCCGTGGTGCAAAAAGCCCAGGACCAGGCGAGTGCCTCCGCGCAAAAAGCCGTGGAGTCGAAATTGAATTCATTATTGGAAAGCGCTCAATGAGTAAGCAAAGCCGGGTGATGTGGTCCGAAGGTATGTTCCTTTTGCCACAACATTTCCAGTATCAGGATGAGTTCCACCAGCATCAGCTGGCGCAGGCGACCCTGCGCAACACGCCTTTTCACTGGGGCGTGCAGTTGCTCGAAGTGGACGAGGAAGCCCTTGCCACCGGCTCCCTGCAGCTCAAGCGCCTGAAGCTGGTGTTTCCCGACGGCAGCCTGTTCGACGCACCGCAGCACGACCCGCTGCCGGCGGCCCGTGACCTGAAGGACCTGCTCAAGGGCAACGACCTGAAGGTCTACGCCGCGCTGAAACTGCCTGAGCCATTCGGCCTCAATTACGTCGAAGACGGTCAGGAGCAGAAGACCGGGCGGCGCTTTCGCAAGCAGTTCGACACCTTGCCGGACCTCAATGAAGGCGACCTGGAAAACGAAATCACCAGCCTGCGCCTGAACGTGGTGATGCTGATCGACGGCGACAACCTCGATGGCTACACCTGGTGCCCGATTGCCCGGCTGTCGCGCAACAACATCGGCGGCTTCAACCTCGACGGGCATTTCGTGCACCCGACGCTGCACCTGGGCACCCACGACACCCTGGTCGGACTGGGCAAGCGTTTGCTCGGCGCCCTGCAATCCAAGAGCAAGGCGTTGTCGGGTCGGCGTCGCGAGCGCGCGGACCAGATTGCCGAATTTGGCTCCAGCGACGTCACCCTGTTCTGGCTGTTGAACACGGTGAACCGTGCCCACCCGAGCCTGGCGCACCTGCTCGCGCATCCGCGCCTGCACCCCGAGCGCTTGTATCTGTTCCTGGCCGAACTCGCCGGCGGCCTGCTGACGTTCTCGCTGGATACGCAGCTCAACGACATCCCCGAATACGACCACCACGACCCGGCGGCCTCGCTGGTCAAGCTCGACGAAATGATTCGCGTGCTGCTCGACAACGTCGTGCCGAACCAGTGTGTGGTGATCAACCTGACCCAGACCAAACCCTCTTACTGGCAAGGGCAGTTGCACGACCCACGGCTGGCCGAGGCGGACTTCTATATCTCCGTGCACGCCGACATGCCGGGCGCAAGCCTGCTGGAGCTGGTGCCACGGGCGTTCAAGGTCGGCTCGCCGGAAGACATCGAAGTGGTGGTCAACAGCGCCATGCCCGGCGTCACCCTCAATCATTCGACCCGCCTGCCCAATGCGATTCCGGTGCGACTGGACAATCACTACTTCTCCATCGAGCCCCATGGCCGGGTGTATGAACGAATGATGAGCGCCCAGGCCATCTCTTTCTACGCGCCCAGCGCCTTCACCAACCTCAAGCTTGAACTGATGGCGGTACTCAAATGACCGAAGCCGTACTGCAAGGCGCCGTTGCGGCCGCCCGTGAAAAACCGACGCTCAAAGACCTGGTGCAAGACTTCATCAGCATGGCGCTGATCGTGCGCAAGGGCCGGCAAGTGACGTCGGTCAGCGCCTTCGAGGCCAGTGTCGACACCTTCTTCAAGGCACTGGAGCGCGATGCCCGCAGCGCCAACTACAGCGTCGAACAAGTGAAGGACACCCAGTACGCCCTGTGTGCGTTCCTCGATGAAAGCGTGTTGCGCTCCGGGGACAACGAGTTGCGCCGGCACTTTGAATTGCAGCCGCTGCAGTTCCGCTATTTCGGCGTGCACCTGGCCGGCGAAGGCTTCTTCGAAAAAATCGATGCCCTGCGTGGCGACGTCAAACAGCACCTCGATGTGCTCGAGGTCTACCACCTGTGCCTGGCCCTGGGTTTCGAAGGCAAGTTCAGCCTCGGGCAAAAGGATCAGCTGCGTTACCTGGCCAATACCCTGGGCCAGGACATCGCGCGTTATCGCAAGACGCCCAAGGCCCTCTCGCCCGACTGGGCGTTGCCCGACCAGGTCTCGCAAATGCTGCGCCATGAAGTTCCCCTCTGGCTCTACCTGGCGCTGATTGCGCTGGTCTGCGCAGGTGTCTACCTGACGCTGGACTGGTTGCTGGCCAAGGACGTAGCCGCGTTGTCCGAACAAATCAGCCAGCTGTTCAGTGCCTGAGCACAGGTCAGGTAACCGAGTCAGGAAGACATGAAGACATTATTGCGTTTGTTGAAAAGCTTTTGGTTCCTCGTTCCCGCCCTGTGGCTGGCGAGCCTGGCGGTCTGCTGGTTCGTCGCGCCGCATGTGAGCTGGCTGCGCGGTTATGCGCCGGAGGCGATGGCGATCGTCAGCGCCTTCTACCTGCTGATCATTGTGCTGCGTCAGTACAAGCGTATCCGGGCCGAGCACAACCTTGAAAACCTGGTGCAGATCGAAGTCGATCGTTCGCTCAAATCCACCGGTGAGTTCCGCGATCAGCAGGTGCTGCGCGAACGTCTCAAGCACGCGATCGCGATGCTGCGCACCGACCGCTCGGCCGGTGGCGGCGGCTCGTCGGCACTTTACGATTTGCCGTGGTACCTGGTCATCGGCATGTCCGCGGCGGGCAAGACCTCGTTGCTGACCCGCTCTGGCCTTTCCGCAAGCATTGCCAGCAGCGCCAACGACACCGAGAGCGGCACCCAGCATTGCGATTGGTATTTCAGCCCCGAGGCCGTGATGATCGATACGGCCGGCCGTTATCTGCGCGACGACCCGTCGGCCAGCGAATTCGCCGCCTTCCTGCGCATGCTGAAAAAGCAACGCAGCAAGGCCGCGGTCAACGGTCTGGTGCTGGTGGTGAGCCTGCCTGAACTGCTGGCGTGCAGTGCGGCCGAGCGCAACGAACTCGCCGCGCAACTGGTGTCGCGCATCGAGGAGTACAACGCTTGCCTGGACGCGAGCCCACCGATCTACCTGATGCTGAGCAAGACCGATCAACTGCCGGGCTTCAGCCAGGCGTTCGAGGGCCTGGACCTGAACGAACGCCAGCAACCGCTGGGCATGACCTTCGGTTTGTCCGAGATCCGCAACCAGGGCCTGCGCCCGGTGCTGGATGCCAAGCTGGCCAACCTGCACAAGCATATTCGCCGTCACGTCGACGCCCAGATGATTGCGCTGGGTGCCGATGCCAACAGCGCACTGCTGAACTTCCCGAACTATTTCGCCGAACTGTCCGGGGTGCTGGAGCAGTTTCTCCAGCACTTCGCCGAGACCGGTCGCAGCGGTGCGCCGCTGTTGCTGCGCGGGCTGTACTTCACCAGCGCCCTGCAGACCGACCAGCAGTTGGGCCAGGTGTATGAAGACGACCTGGCCGAGTCGTTCGCCCTGCAACCGGAACATGAGCAATCGGAGCCAAGCACCGGCAAGAAAATCAGCGACCGCAGCTATTTCATTACCGATACGTTCCGCCGGGTGATCTTCCCGGACCGCGACCTGACCCTTTATCAGTCGCGCCTTGGCAAGAACACCTCCGTCAGCCCTGCCCTGCTGGGTCTGGCGGTACTGGCCGGCGTCGCGTTCATTGGCTGGCAAGCCCTGTCGTTCCAGAACAACCGTCAGTGGCTGGCCACGTTGCGCGAGCAACTGAGCGAGCTGCAACAGTCCCCGGAGCGTGCCGGGTTGCTCGCCTCGGGCCAAGGCCTGGAGCTGTTGCGCGAGCAGCTCTCGGCCATCGAGAAGAACCGTGCCAAAGGCGTGCCGTTGCAGTTGGGCGCAGGCCTGTATCGCGGTGACGACATCTACCGCGTCGCGCAAGCCGCCTATTTGCAACAACTGCGTACCCAGGCGCTGGAACCCGTCACCTTGCAACTGCAATTGCAGATGCGCGCCTTCAACGAGTTCGCCAAAACCATGGACCCGCAGAACAGCTTTGCCTCGGCGGCGTCCAAGGCCGACGCTGCCAAAGGCCGTGCGCAAGGCCTGAAGCTGCCCACCCGCCTGAACGGCTTGCCGCGCAGTACCGGTGAGGCGGCCAGTCGCCTGAGCGGCGCGGCCAAGGGCGCTGCCAACAAGGCCCGCGGCGAAGCGCTGGCAGCACTGCGCAACCCGGCCACGGCCAGCGATGCCGCGGATTTGTCGGCGACCACCGGCGGGCTGTCGTTGTCCGAAGAAATGCTCGGGCGGCTGGATGAGCGACAAGTCGCGTCCATCATCGAGTCCTATAACGCACTGAAGCTCTACCTGATGCTGACGCAACCCGGCACCCACCCGGACCCGGAGTTCGTCGGCGCTGCGTTGCCGGTGGCCTGGGCCAATACCGCCAGTGCCGACAACCCTGTCAGCACCGCGGTGATCCAGGACAACTCGCCGGTCTACGTGCAATTGCTCAAGAATGGCCAGGCACCGTCCTTGTCGCGTAACGAGCAACTCATCAGCGAAACCCGCAACAGCCTGAAGTCCTTCATGATTTCCAGCTCTCTGGTGGACCGTGAATACCTGCGCCTGCAACTCGAATCCAGCCGTCAGTTCCCGGCCGTGGGCCTGAGCGACCTGGTGCCGATGCCCGGCCGGCAGTTGCTGTACGGCACCGAGGCGGTGCCGGCGATTTTCACCCGCCAGGGTTGGGAACAGTTCGTCAAGCCTGAGCTGATCAAGCTGGTGTCGGGCAACCTGCAAAACGAATCGGACTGGGTGCTCGACGGCGAAGGCGGCGACAGCATCGTGCAGAAAGCCAATTTCATCCGCGAGTTCATGACGCGCTACAAGCGCGACTACACCCAGGCCTGGTACACCCTGATCGACAGCGTCGGTGTTCGCCATTTCACCGACATGGCCAATGCCACCCAACAGCTGGCCCTGCTCAGCGACGTGCAGAACTCGCCGGTGAAAATCCTCCTGGCGGCGGTCAACGACAACACCCAATGGGATGTCCCGGCCCCCCGCGAAACACTGCCGGCGGGCGTCAAGCCCGATGACGGCTTCTGGAGCAGCGTCAGCGGGATTTTCGATGGCAAGAACACCTCGCCCAGCGCGCTGATTTCGCCTTTGCCGGCGGTCGATGACGGCAGCCTGGCGAAGCGCTTCGAGCCTGTGTCGCGGGTATTCGCCGTGCAAAACGCCGAAGGCGCCGACAGCACGATCATGGACCGCTACCTCGCGGCCTTGCGCAAGCTCAAGGTGCGGATGAACAACATCCAGCGCTCCCAGGACGTGGGCAAGAGCAGCAAGCAGCTGATCAGCGAAACCCTCGAAGGGCTGCCAAGCGAAGTGACCAGCGTGCGCAACTATGTCGAGACCACCGTCGACACCAGCCAGGGTGGCCTGTCCGAATCGTTGCAGGGCCTGTTCAGCCTGCCGATCCAGTTTGCCTGGGAAACCCTGCGCGACCCGGCCGGCCAGCAGATTGCCAAGGCCTGGGCACAGCAGATCGCCAAGCCGTGGGAGCAAGTCATGGCGCACCGTTACCCGATTGCGCCAGGCAGCCGCAATGAAGCTTCGGTCAAGGACCTGCAGCGTTTCGTCGACCCGGAGTCCGGGCTGCTGCCGAACTTCAAGCGCAACGAAATCGGCAACCTGTCCGGAGGCGAAGGCCTGGGGATGAGCAGCAACAGCAAGGCAACGCCGCTGGTCAACCCGAACATGGTCAACAGCATCGACAAGGCCAGCTCGTTGGGCCAGGTGATCGCCAGCCTGTCGGACCGCGACAACGGCTTCGAGATCATGCTCGAACCTTCCGCCAACCTGACCGACATCATCTTCACCCTCGATGGCCAGGTGCAGCACTACCGCAACGGCAAGACCAGCTGGAGCCGCTTCTCCTGGCCGGGCACGACCACCACGCCGGGCGCACGCCTGGATGTGGTGACCCTGACTGGCGAGCGCATCACGGTGTTCGACTACCCGGGCCGCTGGGGCCTGCTGCGCATGAACGACAGCGCACGGGTCAGCGATCTGGACGGCATCCAGCAACGCTTCAGCTGGAACACCGGCAGTGGCCCGGTCAGCCTCGCCGTGCGCAACTACGGCGGCGTCAAGTTGACCGACCTAGCCAACGTCAAGGCCTTGAGCGCGCTCAACGCCAAAGAAGGCCAAGCGCTGTGAGCCGCCGCACCTTGAACCCGGGAACCGGCCAATGATCGGCTGCTTCGGCAAGGTCCCCGCGAGCCCGGACTTCGTCAGCCTGCAAGGTGCGGGCGACGAGGTCTGCGAGTTCGATAGCTGGCTGCAAGGGGCGCTGGCCGCCCTGCAGCATCGCGAAGACTGGCGAGCGTTGTTCGACGCTTTGCCGGTGTGCTTTTTCAGCTATCGCGCGCGCAGCGGCAACTGGTTGCTGGGTGGGTTGATCAGCTCGAGGGATTCGAGTGGACGGCGCTACCCGTTTTTCATTTTCCAGACGCTCAAGGCCAGCGAAGCCGAACCGCTGGTCAATCCGTTCACCCTGGGCGAACTGTTCAGCGGGCAGATCAGGCCGCTGCTGCACATGGCGGTCCAGGGCGAAAGCACTTCGGTGCTGTTCGAACGCATCAAGGCCCTGCGCCCGTTGCAAGGACAGGACTTCGAGTTGTTCCGGCGCGTGCATGACAAGTTCCTGGTGAACTTCAACCTGGGCGACATCGCCTGCGCGCTGCAGGGCACCTACCCGGAATTCGTCACCAACGCCGTGCTGACCCGGCTCCAGGCCCTGAGAAGGCACCTCGATCAGGCCACGCCGATAGGCATCACCCTGCCCTTGCCGGCGGAACGGGGGTTGAAAAACCCGACCGCCGATTTGTGGGTCACCTGGCTGACGCAAATGACACCCGAACGCGCCGTGCCGCACATCAACCTGCTGGCGGACGACTTCATGCGCCCCCGGGTGATCTGCTTTGCCTCACGCAATACCAGCGATGCCTATCGCCTGCTGACCGGCATCAACGACCGCTCGCAGAGCTACGACGTACTGGCGTCATTCGATGCCTTTGACGAGCACCACCGCACACACGCCTTTCCCGAAATCGACCGCCCTCTGGGTGACGTTATCGACCGTTTTGTCGATGCCCTGGATTCGAAGTCCGTATGAACAAGATCAAGTATTACTTCTTGCGCTATCAACCCTACATCCTGGGGGTGTGCTTTTTCCTCGCGATCTTCGTGGTGTGGGGCATCGGGCGTGCGTTCGGCTTCAGTTCGCTCAACAGCCTGTTGACCGGTATCGGTGTGTTCCTGGGTCTGTCCGCCGGCTATGTGCTGCTGCTTTATCGGGGCGTGTCCCGGCATCACAACCTCGAGGGACTGCTGCGCGAGGATGCCGACCAGGCCGTGTTGAACGCGAGCCCGGCGGATCGCGAGGAAGTCAGCCTGTTGCGCGAGCGCCTGTTGCAGAGCATCGAGCGCTTGCACAGCAACAAGCCACGGGGCAGCAACCCCAAGGATGCGCTGTATGCCCTGCCCTGGTACCTGGTGGTCGGCCAGCCTGCGGCAGGCAAGAGCACCATGCTTTACCAGTCGGGGCTCAATTTCCCTTACGCCGAGCGCGAAGGCGTGCGGGTCGCCGGTCTGGGTGGCACGCGCAATTGCGACTGGTTCTTCAGCTCCGAGGCCGTGCTTCTGGACACCGCCGGGCGCTACATGAACAACCAGGAAGAGGCCGGCAAATGGCGTGCCTTCCTGCAACTGCTGCGCCAGCATCGCCAGCGCCGGCCGCTCAATGGCCTGATCGTCACGGTGAGCATCCACGACATCCTGCAAGCCTCGCTCGAAGATCAGGAGCGCATCGCCAAGCGCCTGCGCGAACGCATCCAGGAAACCCATGCCTTGCTGGAAGTGCGCCTGCCGGTCTACCTGGTGTTCACCAAGTGCGACCTGGTGCCGGGCTTCGCGCCCTTCTATCGCCAACTGGACGAGACCGCCCGCGGCGAAGTGATGGGCAAGACCTTTTCCCACAAAGGCTATGAGCAGGCCGACTGGGGGCAGCGCTTCGGCGTCGCGATGGACGAACTGGTCAGCTATTGGCAACAGGTGGCGAGCCAGCAACTGGTCACGCAGGACATCCAGATCACCCGGCAGGATTCGGCGGTGTACCGGTTCCCGCTGGAGCTGGCGGCCCTCAAGCCCCGGCTTCAACTGTTCGTCGATGCCCTGCTGCGCGCCAACCCTTATCAGAGTGCGGAACTGCTGCGCGGCTTCTATTTCACCAGCGCCCTCGATGCCGACCAGCCGGAACTGGGCGGTCATGCACGCCAGGTGACCGAGCGTTTCTCGCTGGAAGGTGAGCGGGAGATCGCCGACGGCAATGCGCAGCCGCGCCCGTTGTTCATCAACAGCCTGTTCCGCAAGGTCATCATTCCCGACCAGCACCTGGTGGCGCTGTACACCACCAACCACCGCGAGCGTCGGCGCAGGGCAGCCTGGATCGGCGGTGCCGGACTGGTCGCTGCATTGCTGTGCAGCCTGTTGGGCTGGTCGTACGTCAACAACAAGAACACCCTGCAGAGCCTGTCCACAGAACTGACCCAGGCCGCCGCCGACGATCACTCGGCCATCGGGCAATACACCGCCTGGCAAACCCTGGATCGCCTGCGCTTCTGGACTGCGCACTACTACGCGCAACACCACGATCAGGGCGTGCCGCTGCGCCTGCGCCTGGGGCTCTATCAAGGCCACAAGGTCGAGCCACTGGTGCGCAGCCGCTATTTCGAGCGCCTGGAAAGCGTGATGCTCAAGCCCACGGCCGACAACCTGACCCGCTCGCTGTATCTGCTGACCACCCTCAAGGTCTATCAGCGCAACGCCAAAGAGTTGATGCCCGTGACCGGCGTGGACAGCGTCGAACCCAAGGCGCTGCCCAATGACAACCGGGCGCAGTCCATCGCCGGTTTCGGCAAGACGACGCTGGACACCTACGTCATGCTGTCGCGTGCCCAGCGTGAAAAGGCCGACCCCGGGTTCCTGAAAGCGAAAATCCCGGATTACTGGTACCCGGCGATTGCCCGTCAGGTGGGCAACGCCAGTGTCGCCGCCTCGGACTATGAGTTCGCCAGCCGCCAGATCAACTTCTACAGCGACCAGATCCACGAGCCGGACGTGCCGCGGATCCTCGACAACGCGTTCCTGATCTCCAGCTCGCGCAACTACATCAACAGCCTGCTGACCCAGTCGTTGCGCTCGATCGAAACCATCACGCTGGAGTCGGACACCCTGTTCGCCTTCGCCCGTGCGGATTTCCAGAGCCTGAAGACTGAAGGGCAAAGCCAGCTGAGTGCGATCGCCGGCAAGCTGCTCAGCACCCCCAACATCGGAAAAATCATCATCGCCGGGCACGCCGATCAACTCGGCGATCCCCAGGGCAACCTGCAGGTGTCCAGACAGCGGGCGCAAACCATCAAGACCTACCTGGTGGGCAAAGGCGTGCCCGGCGAGCTGGTGGAAGCGATCGGCGAAGGCAGCACCAAGCCTCTGGTCAAGTGCGACATGCAGCAACCCAGGGCCCAGCTGATTCACTGCCTGGAGCCTAACCGGCGAGTAGAAATCGAAGTGCGGGCACTCAACTGAGCAGGCGCGCCTTGTGAAGAAATACCGGTATCCGGGTCATCTCGACGAGAGGTCCGGGCCGGCATAAGACACCTCTCTTGATCGTTTCAAAGAGGTTAAAGCGAAGGGCTGTGACTTGCGCGCAAGTCGCCTCCCTTTAAATGAAGGTAAGGAGAAAATAGAAATGGCATTTGACGCATACATCCAGATCGACGGCATTCCAGGTGAAGTTCTGGACGACAAACACAAGGATTGGATCGAAGTGCTGGGCTACGAGTACGGCGCCACCCAAGCGACTTCCGCGACGGCCAGCTCGTCGGGCGGTGCTTCGTCGGAGCGTGTTGCGTTGAGCGACTTCAGCATCCGCAAAGCCGTGGACAAGGCTTCTGCCAAGCTGTTCGAAGCCTGCTGCAAAGGCACTCACATCGCCAAGATCCAGCTGAACGTGAACCGCGCCGGTGGCGACAAGGTGACCTACCTGACCATCAACCTGGAAGAAGTCGTGGTGTCTTCCGTGAAAGCGGTCGCCGGCGGCAGCCAGAACGGTGAAGACAAAGCCGTTGGCGATCTGCCGATCGAAGAAATCAGCTTCAACTTCGCTCGCATCAAGACCACCTACACCCAGCAGAGCCGTGCAGATGGCCAGGGCGGCGGCAACGTCACCGGTGGCTGGGACCGTACCGCGAACAAGGTTTTCGCATAACACCGTGGTAACGACGGGCCGCGCAAGCGGCTCGTTTTCAGCACCGTGCCTGCCCGGCGGGCACGGTGTTCTTTTAGCCTGATCAGAGTTTCCCATGTCTGAATTTCTCAACGACCTTTCGCTGGCCGAACTGACAGCGCCCATCAACGAGGGGAGCGGCGAAGACCTGAGCTTTTCCACCTTGTTCGATCAGGTGAAAGAAGCACGGCGAGCAGACCCCGACTACCTGACCCAGGGTGACTGGCAAACCGACCTGAAGTCATCCGACTGGGACCTGACCCTCACCCTCGCTGCCCAGGGCCTGGCTCGCCAGAGCAAGGACCTGATGCTCGTCGCCTGGCTCAGCGAAGCCCTGGCGCACAAGTACCATTTCACCGGTATCACCTTCGGCCTGACCCTGGCCGAACGCATACTGGACAATTTCTGGACCGACCTCTTCCCGTCCCTCGAGGATGGGGTCGATGAACGCGCTGCCCGCCTGGCATGGATGAAAACGTCGCTGGCGGATGTCGTGGGCGGACTGCCCATCACCCAGGGCCAACAATACGGCCTGCTGCGCTATGACGAATCCCGGCACATGGAAAACCTTGGGCTGCAGAACCCCCAGGCCATGCGTGCCGCCCTCGACGAAGGCAAGATCAACGCCGAGGTGTTCCAGCGTTCGGTGGTGCTGACCGACTCCGATCACCTGCGCCAGAAGGCCGGCGAAATAGCCGCCAGCCTCAACGCATGCCAACGGCTGCAGAACACGGTCGACAGGCTGTTCGGCCATGACGCGCCGAGTTTTGCCGGGCTCCACGACGTGTTGTCCCGCGCCGGCCAACTGGCCGAGAAGCTGCTCAAGGATCGCGGAATCGAACTGAACCCGGCCCCTGCCGCGCCCACCCCGGCCGTCTCCGAAAGCGCTGGCGCACAACCCACAGGTGCTGCAATGACCCAGACCCAGCAAGACCTTCCAGTCACGCCGCTGCGCACCACGCCACAGACCCGCGACGAGGCGTTCACCCTGCTGGCGGGTATCGCGCAATTCTTCAAGCAGACCGAACCCCAGAGCCCTGTCCCCTACCTGATCGAACGCGCGATCAAATGGGGCAACATGCCGCTCGAGGGTTGGCTCAATGATGTGATCAAGGACAGCAATGTGGTGGACAACATCCGTGATGTGCTGGGGACCAAGGAAGCGAAGTCCTGACGACCATCAAGCAACGTCACTCCCTCCTCCCCCCCTGTTAAAGATCAATAGATAACCCTGTGGCGAGGGAGCTTGCTCCCGTCGGACTGCGCAGCAGTCCCTGTTTTTTGGCAGCTTCGCACTGGAGCGCCCAACGGGAGCAAGCTCCCTCGCCACAGATAAAGTATTCATCCCTTCCTGAACAACATTCTCCCCACCCGACGTAAACCCCTGCCTGCCGTTTGTCCGCTGCGACCGGTGGCACACACTTTTGCACGCCATCCAGCCAGAAACTCCGTTCAGGGACTTGTGCTTCCGGTATTATGGTATACCATCAGACGCACAGACACCCAAAACCTCTACGGAGCAGCTCATGAGTTTCGAAATCCGCAAGATCGTCAGCTATGTCGAAGAAACCTTTATTGAAGGCGGCAAAGCCACCGATAAGCCCGTGACCATGGTCGGTCTGGCCGTGGTGATGAAAAACCCCTGGCTGGGCAACGGTTTCGTCGAAGACCTGAAACCACAGATCCGCGCCAACTGCTCTGACCTCGGCGCACTGATGGTTGAGCGTCTGGTGGGCATCATCGGCGGCGCCGAGAAGATCGAGGCTTACGGCAAGGCTGCGGTGGTCGGTGCCGATGGCGAAATCGAGCACGCTTCGGCGGTGATCCACACCCTGCGCTTCGGCAACCACTACCGCGAAGCGGTCAAGGCCAAGAGCTACCTGAGCTTCACCAACAAGCGCGGCGGCCCGGGCACTTCGATCCAGATCCCGATGATGCACAAGGACGACGAAGGCCTGCGTTCGCACTACATCACCCTGGAAATGCAGATCGAAGACGCCCCGCGTGCCGACGAAATCGTCGTGGTCCTGGGTTGCGCCGACGGCGGCCGCCTGCACCCGCGCATCGGCAACCGCTACATCGACCTGGAAGAACTGGCCGCCGAAAAAGCCCAGTAACCGGCCAGCAGAACGACAACAAGAAGGCACTGCAGGAGCGCTCCATGATTCGGCTCACCGCTGAACTCACCCCGGCTGGCACCAGTTACCTGGCGACCGGCCAAGGCCAGCCCGTGGTCTTGATCCACGGCGTGGGCCTGAACAAAGAAATGTGGGGCGGCCAGATCGTTGGCCTGGCCACGAAGTACCGCGTCATCGCCTACGACATGCTCGGCCATGGCGCCAGTCCGCGGCCAGAGAGCGGCACGCCGCTGCTCGGCTATGCCGACCAGTTGCTGGAGCTGCTCGACCACCTGCAATTGCCCAAGGCAACGGTGATCGGTTTTTCCATGGGCGGGCTGGTGGCGCGGGCGTTTGCCCTGCACTACGCGCAACGCCTGGAAGGCCTGGTGGTGCTCAACAGTGTGTTCAACCGCAGCGCCGAACAGCGCGCGGGGGTCATCGCTCGTACCAGCCAGGCTGCCGAACACGGTCCGGACGCCAATGCCGAAGCGGCGCTGTCGCGCTGGTTCAGCCGCGAATACCAGGCGGCGAACCCGGCGCAGATCGCCGCGATTCGCCAGACCCTGGCCGGCAATGACCCGCAGGGTTACCTGACCACCTATGAACTGTTCGCCACCCAGGACATGTACCGCGCCGACGACCTGGGCAGCATCCGGGTGCCGACGCTGATCGCCACCGGCGAACTGGACCCCGGCTCGACCCCGGAAATGGCCCGGCAACTGGCCGAACGCATTCCCGGCGCGACCGTTGCCGTGCTCGCCGAGCAACGGCATATGATGCCCGTAGAATCGCCGCGCCTGGTCAACCAGCTGTTGCTGGAGTTTCTGCAGGCCGCGCACTCCCAACAAAACCAGATCAAGGGGATCGTTGCATGACACTCGCACGCTTCCAGATGTGCATCGGCGGTGAATGGGTCGATGCCCTGTCCGGCAAGACCTTCGAAAGCCTCAACCCGGCGCTGGCCGAGCCTTGGGCCGAATTGCCCGATGCCGACGAAGCCGATGTCGAGCGCGCCGTTCAGGCAGCGCAGACCGCTTTCGACAGCCCGGCCTGGCGCGGCTTGACCGCCACCGCGCGCGGCAAATTGCTGCGACGCCTGGGCGACCTGATCGCCGAAAACAAGGAACAACTGGCGCAGCTGGAAAGCCGCGACAACGGCAAGCTGATCCGCGAAACCCGTGGCCAGGTGGGTTATCTGCCGGAGTTCTTCCACTACACCGCAGGCCTGGCCGACAAGCTCGAAGGCGGCACCCTGCCGCTGGACAAGCCGGACCTGTTTGCCTACACCGTGCACGAAGCCATGGGTGTGGTTGCCGCGATCATCCCGTGGAACAGCCCGCTGTACCTGACCGCGATCAAACTCGCCCCGGCCCTCGCCGCAGGCAACACCATCGTGATCAAGCCGTCGGAGCACGCCTCGGCGACCATCCTCGAACTGGCGCGCCTGGCCCTGGAAGCCGGGATTCCGCCGGGGGTGGTCAACGTCGTCACCGGTTATGGCCCAAGCACCGGTGCCGCCCTCACCCGCCATCCGCTGGTGCGCAAGATCGCCTTCACCGGCGGCGCGGCCACGGCGCGGCATGTGGTGCGCAGCAGCGCGGAGAACTTCGCCAAGCTGTCGCTGGAACTGGGCGGCAAATCACCGAACATCATCTTTGCCGACGCCGACCTCGACAGCGCGATCAACGGCGCCATCGCCGGGATCTACGCCGCCTCCGGGCAGAGTTGCGTCTCCGGTTCGCGCCTGCTGGTGCAGGACGAAATCTACGACGAGTTCGTCGCTCGCCTGGTGGAACGCGCCCAGCGCATTCGCATCGGCAACCCCCAGGAAGACAGCAGCGAAATGGGCCCGATGGCCACCGCGCAGCAACTGGCCGTGGTCGAAGGCCTGGTGGCCGATGCCATCGCCGAAGGTGCGCGCCTGCGCCTGGGTGGCAAGCGACCGGAGAATCTGGGCGATGGCTGGTTCTACGAACCGACGCTGTTCGAGTGCGACCGCAACTCGATGAAGATCATGCAGGAAGAAGTCTTTGGTCCGGTGGCTTCGGTCATCCGTTTCAAGGACGAAGCCGAAGCCCTGGCGATCGCCAACGACTCGCAGTTCGGCCTCGCCGCCGGCATCTGGACCCGCGACCTGGGCCGTGCCCACCGCCTGGCCCGGGACGTGCGTTCGGGGATCATCTGGGTCAACACCTACCGCGCGGTCTCGGCCATGGCGCCGATCGGCGGTTTCAAGAACAGCGGCTATGGACGCGAAAGCGGCATCGATTCGGTGCTGGCCTACACCGAGCTGAAAACGGTGTGGATCAACCTGTCCCAGGCACCGATGCCTGATCCCTTCGTGATGCGCTAGGAGTCCTGGAAAATGATCGAACCCGGCATTTACAAAGACGTGATGAGCTCGTTCCCGTCCGGGGTCACGGTGGTCACCACCCTGGACCCGGACGGCGGCATCGTCGGCATCACCGCCAGCGCCTTCAGTGCGCTGTCGATCGACCCGGCACTGGTGCTGTTCTGCCCCAACTACGGCTCCGACACCTACCCGGTGCTGCGCGACAGCAAGCAGTTCGCGATTCACTTGCTGTCCGCCGAGCAGACCGCCGAAGCCTATGCCTTCGCCGGTAAAGGCAAGGACAAAGCCAAAGGCATCGAGTGGCACCTGAGCGAACGGGGCAACCCGATCCTGGCCAAGGCGACGGCGATCATCGAGTGCGAACTGTGGCGCGAATACGACGGCGGCGATCACGCGATCATCGTCGGCGCGGTGAAGAACCTGATCCTGCCCGAGCAACCGGTGACGCCGATGATCTACCACAAAGGCAAGCTGGGGCCGCTGCCTGCCCTGGCCTGATGGCTCGACACAATCCCCCTGTGGGAGCGAGCTTGCTCGCGATGACGGTGTATCAGTGACATAGATGTTGAATGTCAGTCCGCTATCGCGAGCAAGCTCGCTCCCACAGGTACCGCGGTGCATATTCTTTTTTTGTCAGGAGCCGGCATGAGCCCAGCAGCCTCGTTACTGTTCCGCCAGCAGGCCTACATCAATGGCCAATGGCTGGATGCGCCCGATGGTGCGCAACAGGACATCTTCAACCCGGCCACCGGCGAGTTGATCGGCCAGGTGCCGAACCTCGGCGCCGGGCATGCGCGCCTGGCCATCGAGGCCGCCAACAAGGCCTGGCCGGCCTGGCGTGCGCTGACCGCCAAGGAGCGCAGCAATAGGCTCAAGCGCTGGCATGCCCTGATGCTGGAAAATGCCGACGCCCTGGCCGAAATCCTCACCCTCGAACAAGGCAAGCCACTGGCCGAAGCCAAGGGCGAAATCCTCTACGCCGCAAGCTTCATCGAGTGGTTCGCCGAAGAAGCCAAGCGCATCTACGGCGACACCATTCCCAGCCACAAGGGCGATGCGCGCATCGTGGTGAGCAAGGAGCCGATTGGCGTGGTCGCGGCCATCACGCCGTGGAATTTCCCGGCGGCGATGATCACCCGCAAGGCCGGCCCGGCGTTGGCCGCCGGTTGTCCATGCATCGTCAAGCCGGCTCCGGAAACACCCTTCTCGGCACTGGCCATGGCTGCGCTGGCGGAACAGGCCGGCATTCCAGCGGGTATTTTCAACGTGATCACCGGCGACGCCATCGCCATCGGTGGCGAGCTGACCACCAGTGCGCAGGTGCGCAAACTGTCGTTCACCGGCTCCACCGCCATCGGCAAACTGCTGATGGCCCAGTGCGCACCGACGCTGAAAAAAGTCTCGCTGGAGCTGGGCGGCAACGCGCCGTTCATTGTCTTCGACGACGCCGATCTGGAGCGTGCCGTCGACGGTGCGCTGATCGCCAAATTCCGCAACGCCGGGCAGACCTGCGTCTGCGTCAATCGCTTCCTGGTGCAGGCCGGCATCCACGACGCCTTTGTCGCACGCCTTGCCGAGCGGGTTTCGCAGCTCAAGGTCGGCAGCGGTTTCGAAGAAGGTGTGACCCAGGGCCCGCTGATCAACGAGCGTGCCGTGGCCAAGGTCGAAGAGCACGTGCAAGACGCCCTGGCCCTGGGTGCACGACTGCTGTGCGGCGGCGAACGCCATGCGCTGGGCAATGGTTTCTTCCAGCCGACCGTGATCACAGGCGTCACCCCACAGATGAAAGTCGCCCGCGATGAAACCTTCGGTCCGCTGGCCGCGGTGTTCCGTTTCGACACCGAGGCCCAGGCCATCGAAATGGCCAACGACACCGAATTCGGCCTCGCCGCCTACTGCTACACCCGCGACCTGGGCCGCGCCTGGCGCATGAGCGAGGCGCTGGAGTACGGCATGGTCGGGATCAACGAAGGGCTGATTTCCACCGAAGTCGCACCCTTCGGTGGCATCAAGTCCTCGGGGCTGGGCCGTGAAGGCTCGAAGTACGGCATCGAGGATTATCTGGAACTCAAATACACCTTGATGGGCGGCCTTTGAGCCCACGGGAGCTACGCAAATGAGCAACGAAAAATACGAGAAAGGCCTGAAGATCCGCACTCAGGTATTGGGCGAAGCCTACGTCAATCGCTCCATCGAGAACGCCGACGACTTCACCCGACCGTTGCAGGAGATGGTCACCGAGTATTGTTGGGGTCATGTCTGGGGCCGTGAGGGTTTGTCCCTCAAGGAACGCAGCATGATCAACCTCGCGATGATCTCGGCCCTCAACCGGCCCCATGAACTCAAGCTGCATGTGCGCGGCGCCTTGCGTAACGGCCTGAGTCGTGAGCAAATACGCGAAATATTGCTTCAGGTCGGCATTTATTGCGGTGTCCCCGCTGCCGTAGACAGTTTCCGGCTCGCCCGTGAAGCCTTCGCCGAAGCCGATGCCGAGGCCTCCAGTTAACCCTTGGCTGTTTGATCCGACCGAGCACCGGGATTCCCGTAATCGAAGTGCTCTTTTTGCATGGACAGCCACAATCAGAGCGGACCCCATGAAACGCCTGCCACTCGACGACAGCTTCAAGGTCAATCGCAACCCCGTCACCCTGCGCGAAATCGTGCTGGATAAACTGCGAAGCGCCATCATGAACTTCCAGCTCCTGCCGGGAGACCGTCTGGTCGAACGCGATCTGTGCGATCGCCTGGGCGTCAGCCGTACTTCCGTGCGCGAAGCCTTGCGTCACCTGGAATCCGAAGGCCTGGTGGAATTCGCCGATGCCAAGGGCCCGCGTGTCGCGATCATTACCCTGGCCGACGCCGTGGACATCTACGAGCTGCGCTGCGTGCTCGAAGGGCTGATCGTGCAACTGTTCACCCTGCGCGCCAAGGCCAAGGACATCAAGGCCCTGGAAAAAGCCCTCGAAGAAAACCGCAAGGCGCTCAAGGACGGCGAACTGCAGCAGGTCATCGATTCGGTGCAGGGTTTCTACGACGTGCTGCTCGAAGGTTCGGGCAACCATGTCGCGGCCACTCAGTTGCGCCAGTTGCAGGCGCGCATCAGCTACCTGCGCGCGACCTCGGTGTCCCAGGAAAACCGTCGCGGCGCCAGCAACCAGGAAATGGAACGCATGGTCGAAGCGATCAAGGGCGGCGATCCGCTGGCCGCCCACCAGGCTTGCGTCGACCACGTGCGCGCGGCCGCGGCCGTCGCCCTGGACTACCTCAAGCGCAAGCAGGAAGAAACCGGCGACGTCCCGGCGATCACCCTGCCCATCGCGCTGAAAGAACCGCGCATAGGTCGCTGAGATGTTCAGCCCGAGCTTTTGCCCCAAGTGCGGCAGCGCTGATCTCGGTCAGCAACTGCCGCCGGGCGATACGCACGAGCGCCTGATGTGCCGCGGTTGCGGCTACATCCACTACATCAATCCGAAAATCATCGCCGGCTGCATCATCGAGCAGGACGGCAAGTACCTGCTGTGCCAGCGCGCCATCCCGCCGCGCCCCGGCACCTGGACCCTGCCCGCAGGCTTCATGGAAAGCGGCGAGACCACCGAACAGGCGGCCTTGCGCGAGGTCTGGGAAGAAAGTGGCGTGCGTGCGGAAATCGTCTCGCCCTACTCGATTTTCAGCGTGCCCCAGATCAGCGAGGTGTACATCATCTTCCGCGCCATCGCGCTGGAGATCACCGGGCAATACGGGCCGGAAACCCTCGACTATAAATTCTTCGCGCCTGAGGAGATTCCCTGGGACAGCATCTACTATCCGGCGATCCGGCAGATTCTCGAGCGTTATATCGAGGAGCGGCAGGCCGGGGTTTACGGCATTTACATGGGCAATGATGACAGCGGGAAGATTCACTTTATTCGCTGATTCGTCTTTGCCTTTGACTGTGTACCTGGAAAAACGGAACACCGCCCGGCCTGTAGGAGCTGCCGCAGGCTGCGATCTTTTGATTTTGATTTTTGACGATGTCGAAAGAGCGGAAGATCAAGATCAAAAGATCGCAGCCTTCGGCAGCTCCTACAGGGGGAATGCGTTTAGCCGAACGGCGTACACAAACGCTCTTCACCACTCAACAGGCCGAGCGTTAGCTCGCCTGCAGCTTGTGATCTTGATCCACCCGCCCCCTCGGCAGGCTGAGCGGAGGTGTTCATCCGGGGATTGGCGCGCAGCGCCGTTCGACGCAGTCGAACTCATTGCATGTAGGTCGAAGCGAAGCCGACCGGAGGGCAATGCCCCCGGATGAATACCGCAGCGAAGGAACCCCGAGCCTCAGCGAGGGGCCGTACGTTCGGGGCGAGCGTTTTTTTGGTTACTTTTTTTAGGCGCTTGTAAAAAAAGTGACTCGCCGTAAGGGCGAAACCGCCAGCCGCCGTTACCGCAGCAACGGATATGTCCCCAACAAAGCCTACACCCCCAGACGAAACTGCTTGGGCGTAACCCCAAACCGCTTCCGAAACGCCCGAATAAAATTACTGGCCTGCCGATACCCCAACCGCTCGGCAATCCGCTCAATCGGCTGATCGCCGGCCGTCAACCAATGGCGCGCCAACTCCAGACTGTCGCTACGACTCTGTTGCGCCGCCGCAGTCTGCCAATGCCGCAACATGCTCTGATGCAAAAACCCATTGGCCCCCAGCAACGGCTCATCAAGGCTAACCGCTGGCAGGCTCAAACACGGATGCGCGCCCTCCAGCACCTCGATACCCACGCTACGCAACCACTGCCCGGCCGCCTGCTGCGGCGTCAGGCGAACGCTGACAAACACCTCGGCCGGCGCCCGCCCCAAACGTCGGGCGATGTTGCGCACCAGCGTCAGGGTCGCCGCATCGAGGCCGAAAAAATGCGCCTGCCGGCCAGCACTGCGCAAGTGCAGGCGAGCCTGCCCCTCACCCTCCTCCAGTTCCGCCACCACATAATTGGTCACCCGAGGCAGGAAATCAGTGAAGCACGCCAGGCTCGCGCGCAAGGTGGCGGCGGAATCCAGCAGGATGTTCAAACCCCGCAACGTGGTGGTCGCCATGCCATTGACCAGTTCACAGCCAAACGACGGCCCCGCGCCCGCACGTTCGCACTCGTTCCACAGGCGCTCGACCAGGTGCGCAGGCACGTGCAGATCCTGCCCTTCGAGCAACGAAAGACAGATGCCGGCCCGTTGCAGCAGTTGGTCCTGGCACAGGCCGGACTGCCGGGCATGGCTGAGAATGGTGCGGGTGAAGGCGCTGGAAATGAACGGTTGGCAGGTCATGGCAGGTTACGGCGAGAAGACAGGCGTGTACTTATGCCAGCCTCTGTGCTATCGATCCAATGCATTAAAAGTATCCACCAAATGCAGGAGACGCATGATGGATCTACGACAACTTCGCCACCTTGTCGCCCTGGCCGATTACCGCAATTTCGGGCGTGCGGCCGAGGCGATCAACCTCAGCCAGCCGGCCTTCAGCCGCAGCATCCAGACCCTGGAGCGCGACCTCGACTGCGCGCTGGTGGAGCGCAGCAGCCGCGAATTCCGCCTGACCGGCCAGGGTGAACTGGTGCTGCAACATGCCCGGCGCCTGCTCGCCGGCAGCCAGGCCCTGCACAACGAACTGACGCAATACAACGGCCTGACCGGTGGCGAGTTGCACTTCGGCTGTGGCCCGTATCCGGCACAGTTGCTGGTGCCCGAGGCGCTGGCGGAATTCATCCAGGCGCACCCGGCGATCCGTATCAGTTTTCACCAGGGCGACTGGGAACAACTGGCGGTCTGGCTTCGTGAACAGCAGATCGAATTCCTCGTGGCCGATGCGCGCTACTTCACCGGCGACCCGCAATACCAGGTACAGCTGTTGCGCCCCCGGCGCGGGCGGTTCTTTTGCCGTGTCGGTCATCCCCTGGCGCAACAGCAGGACCTGTCCCTGCGCGCCCTGCTCGACTACGCGGTGGTCGGCACGCGAATACCGCCGATGATCCGCAAGATCCTCGCCGACGCGCAGGGCGAGGCGGACTTCAACCCGAGCGTGGAATGCGCGCAGTTCGATGCCATCCGCCGCGTGGTGATGCGCTCCGACGCGGTGGGGATCGCGACCATGGAGGCCCTGGCCGAACTGGTCGACCAGGGTCTGATCCGCCTGCTGGAGTTTACCGACGTGCCCAAGGGCGACCCCGGCCTGCAATTGCACTACGGCATCGTCAGCCGCGCCGGCCATTCCCTGACACCGGCGGCGCTGGCGATGGTCGAGGCGGTGCTGACGGTTGACCGGCGTTTGTTGGCGTCGAACTAAGGCTTGCCTGCAACGCCGCAATCCTTGTGGGAGCGAGCTTGCTCGCGATAGCGGTGTGTCATTCAACAATGATGTCGGCTGACACGGCCCAATCGCGAGCAAGCTCGCTCCCACAGGGTTCGGCGTTGCCTTGATGTCACGCGCGCAGGGCGAACGACTGCAATGCCCGGGGCTCACCGAGGGCGCGCAGCAGGCAATGCATCGCCTCCTCGCGGCTGCGCTCGAAGCGATAGCGGGACTCGATGTACAGCGCCAGTTTCAACTCCACGGGTTCGTCCAGGGGCAGCGGCACGTGTTGCAGGCCCAGCACACTGGCGACCCGGCTTGGCAGGCTGATGCCCAACGGCTGGCGGTCGGCGATCAGCTTCGCGGCCAGGGTGCTCTGGGTGCTCATCGCGATATGGCGGCGCAGGCCTTTCAAGCCGAGCTGCAAATCCACCGGGCTGAGTCCGTCGCGGCGGCTCGACACCTGAATCTGCGGTTGCTCCAGGTATTCCTGCAGGGTGCGCGGCGGCGTCTTGAGCGCGGTGCCATAGGCGAACACGTAATGGTCGGCGGGCAATGCCTGCTTGTGCAGGCCGGCCAGCCCGGCCAGCGGCTGGTCGAGGTCGATCAGGATATCCAGCTTGCCGCTGGCCAGGTCCTGCAAGGCGTCACGGCGCCGGGGCTGGAAATAGCGCACCTGCCAATCGGCATGGGGCGATTCGAGCAAGGCATCGAGCAGCACCGGTTGCAGGCAATCCAGGCAACTGATGCGCAGCAGCGGATTGTTCTGCCGCGCGGCGGGGATCATGCGCAAGCCATCGCGCAATGACTCGAGCGCCGCACGCACGTAGTCGGCCAGACGATGGGCGACCAGTGTCGGCGTCACGCCCAGGCGACTTTTGATGAACAGCGGATCGCCGCACAACTCGCGCAGGCGGCGCAACGCATTGCTCATGGCCGGTTGCGACAGGCACATCACCTCGGCGGCACGGGTGACGCTGCGCTGCTGGTAAATCGCATCGAAGGCGAGCAACAGGTTCAAATCGAGCTGGCGTAAATCAAGCATGGTCTTGCTCCGGCAAATCGCTTAACGTCGGGCAGCCTAACCAGTGTTCCGGAACAAGCTGTGAGCCCTACATGACAAAAAGCGATCAGCCACTGCACGATCAAGCCATACCCAATGCGTTCTACGCGCCGACCCTGCTGCCGGCCATCGAAGAGCTGCTGGCACGCGGTGTGGACCGCGAACACATCGAAGGCCTGTTTCGTCGCAGCCTGTTCGAGTTGCGCACGCCCTTCATGCGCGTTCCGCTGTTCATGTCGCGGCGCTTCTGGGCGTTTGCCCTGGAACGGACCGGCGACCCGCTGATCGGCCTGGCGGCCGGCCGGCGTTTCGTTTCCACCGCCACCAATGGCCTCACGTACCTGTTCGACGTGGCCGAATCACTGGACAGTGCCTGCCAGTATTTCGTGCGCTTCTTTCCGTTTTTCAATGGGCACTTCCAGGCGCAGATCGTGCGTGGGGGCGACACCGTCGAACTGCGCCTGCTCGATCGCGGCAGCGTGAAAGCCGGCGCAGCCACCGCCGATTACATCCTCATCAGCCTGTGCAGCATGTTGCGGCGCAAGTTCCTCGCCAGCGGCCTGGAGCGCGATCCGGTGCTGGGCATCGGGCTGACCGGGCCCTGCACCGCCAACCCGCAGGAACACGAGCAAGCCTTCCGCGCCCCCGTGCAGTGGCAACAGGCACAACACTCGATCCGCCTCGATCCACAACTGTTCGTCATCCCGTTGACGCCGGGCAATCATGAACTGGAGCAGACACTGGTCGAACTGCTGGAACAGACCCGACGCAACAGCGAACCGACCTTGCTGGAGCAAGTCTGCGACCATGTGATCGTCGACCTCGCACAAGCCAACTGGCAGCAATGGTGCAATGCCCAGCATCTGCTCGAGCGCACCGCAGCCCGACGCTTGAAGGCGTTGGGCTGGAGTTTTTCCGAGTTGCTCGACGAGTACCGCCGCTTCCGGGCCGAAGATTTTTTGCAGGGGACAGACCTGGAGCTGGTGGAGATTTCCGATCGCCTGGGCTACAGCGATGTTCAAAGCTTCAACCGTGCCTGCCTGCGGTGGCTGGGGTGCGCGCCGGGCGCCTGGCGAGCCCGGCTCCTGCAAGGGACCGCGCCCGCGCTGAAACTGTAGGAGCCAGCTTGCTGGCGATGGACTCCAGTGCGCCGCGTTGATCCAGCTCACCCGCGTTATCGTTAACGACCATCGCTGCGATGCGGCGACCCGACAAGCCAGCTCCTACAGGGGACCGCGTTCATCCAGGTCACCCGCCTTATCGTTGACGACCATCGCTGGCAGGCCAGCTCCTACAGGGGACCCGCGTTCATCCAGGTCACCCGCGTTATCGTTGACGACCATCGCTGGCAGGCCAGCTCCTACAGGGGACCGCGTTGATCCAGCTCACCCGCGTTATCGTTAACGACCATCGCTGGCAAGCCAGCTCCTACAGGGGACCGCGTTCATCCAGGTCACCCGCGTTATCGTTGACGACCATCGCTAGCAGGCCAGCTCCTACAGGGGACCCGCGTTCATCCAGCTCACCCGCGTTATCGTTGACGACCATCGCTGGCAAGCCAGCTCCCACAAGGGACAGTGAAAGCCACAAAAAAACCAGGCTCGTGCGTCACGGGTGCCATCGGTTTTTTGCGTCCCCCCGGTTTCCAGCTACAAATGATGGGTGGGTTGAGTGTCCGCAATCCTGACAGCGATGGTCAGGGGGCGGACGTCGATGGATGGCTTCGGTTTTACGGATGGTCAGGCGCATGGCTCAAGGCAAGTATCGCTCCGACATAGATGGGCTGCGCGCTGTCGCGGTGATTGCCGTGCTGCTGCATCACCTCAAGGCCGGTCTGTTGCCCGGCGGCTATGTGGGCGTCGACATCTTCTTCGTCATCTCGGGATTCCTGATCACGTCCCAGGTGTTTTCCGAGGTCAAGCGCAATGCCTTCTCGCTCAAGGGGTTTTATCAGCGGCGCATCAACCGCATCGTGCCGGCGCTGGCGACGGTGCTGCTGGCGACCGTGATCGCCGGGGCCTTCATCCTGTCTCCGGTCGACCTGGTCCGGCTCAACGTCAGCGCCCTGCTCTCGCTGCTGGGTGTCTCGAATATCTACATCTGGGTCAAGTACGGTAACTACTTCGCCGCCGATGCCAGCGAAGCGCCTTTGCTGCACACCTGGTCGCTGGGTATCGAGGAGCAGTTCTATGTCATCTGGCCGCTGTTCATCGTGTTGCTGTATCGCCTGGCGCCGCGTTACGTGTTGCCCGTGCTGGCCATCGGCGTGGTGCTGGCGGTGGGGGTTTCCGAGTACGCGACGGGGGTCTTCGCCACGGCGGCCTACTACCTGCTGCCCACGCGTTTTTTCGAACTGATGCTGGGCGGGCTGTTGGCGATCTACCTCCATTCACCGCGCGTGATCGGCAAACGGGCGGCCCATGGCTATGCATTGGCGGGCTACCTGCTGATCGGTTTCTCGCTGTTTGCCTTGAACCCCAACTCCACCTTTCCCGGGATCAACGCCCTGGTTCCCTGCCTGGGCGCCGCCTTGCTGATCCTGGCCGGCAGCGGAGAACGCCATTCACGCTTGCTCACCAGCCGGCCCATGGTGTTTGTCGGCCTGATCTCCTACTCGCTGTATTTGTGGCACTGGCCGCTGATTGCCTTCCTGAACTACGTGGAAATCCCCATCGACCTGCCCGTGGGCGCGCTGCTGATTGCCGCCGCTGTCCTGCTGTCGTGGCTGTCCTGGCGGTACGTCGAAGTGCCGTTTCGCCGTACCGGGGCCGGCCTGCACTTTGCCCGGGTGTTCACCCGCCGGTTTGCCCTTCCGGCGTTGGGGCTGGCTGTGCTGGCGGGGCTGAGCCTGCAGTTCAACGGTTTTCCACAACGCTTCAACGCCGACGTTTCAGCGCTTGAAGCGATGACCCTGAACAAGCCTGCCGAGGTCCGCCGCGGCTGCCATGTGCCCAATGCGCTGTACAAGACCGAACCCAACGAGCACTGCCGGCTGGGCGCAACCAAGGATGAACTGGACGGCATCATGATCGGCGACTCGTTTGCCAATCACTTCACCGGCATGGTCGACATCCTGGCCAGGCCCAACAACATCATGCTCATGGACTACACCATGGACTCCTGCCCGCCGATCCTCGGCTACACCGCCGAAATGCCTCCGGTGTATGCGGCCCATTGTGCGAAACGCAACGAACGGGTGTTCAGCCTGATCGAGCAGAACAAGTATCGCTACGTGGTACTGGCGGCGATCTGGCCCAAGGATGCCCGGGCCAGGGACCTGGTCGAGGCGAGCCTGCGGCGGGTGGTGGAGAACAGCGGCCAGGTGATCGTCATCCTGAGCAACCAGCACATCGAAAAGGCCGCGAGTTGCCCGATTCGCCGGCTGATGTTCGACACCGGGCGCAACTGCTCGGTGGCCCAGAGCGCTCTGGCGCCCTATTGGGCGGACGTGCGGGCCAGGTTCCCGCAGATACGCTTCATCGACCCCAATCAGGTGATATGCCCGGCCGGCGTGTGCAGTCCGATCATCGAGGGTCAGTTGCTGTACCTGGACGACTCACACTTGAACGAAGTGGGCTCGCGGTTTATCGGCCACACCTTGCTCGATCGTGGCTTCTCCCTGCTGCACGACCCCAAGGCCAACCCGCAAACCGCCGACGCAAGGTCGGGTGCCAGCGTGGTCAATTGACCCCACCTCCCCCCGCTCACGGGCGCCCGGCAGAAGGTGCGCCCGGCTCATGAAACAGCCACTGACCCGCCCCCCCTCGACCTCTAGGATCGTTGAATTTGCCATGCCCCGACAGGCACGTGCCAATAGATTGTCGGTCGATTCTTGACGATAGCATATGGCCATGCACGCGTAAGAGTAGTCGGAATTTGGGGAAAAGCGTCAATAAACCGGTGACTCAAATCTGACACACTCAAGCTGCTACAGCCCTTGTATTTCGCGGCTTACGACCGTTTATCGCTTTCTTTGGACTCTCGCCAAACGCCCAAAATCGGGGGAAAACCCAACACTGGTGCGAGGTTGATGGCATTTGGCCCCCCGAGTTTGGGGGTGTCTTGCCCAATTAACATGCCGGATGGCTGACGCGGTTTTCCGAGGCTGGTCTATACCCCTTTTGACAGTTTTACTTCGCAACTCTCCACCGTCTTACGAGGCACGCCAATATGGACGTGAGCGTATTTGGTACGGGCTATGTTGGCCTGATACAAGCAGCGGCACTGGCCGATGTCGGGCATCGTGTCCTGTGTGTCGACATCGACCCGAACAAGATCCGGCAACTGCAACAGGCCGTGCCACCGATCAGCGAGCCAGGGCTTTCCGGCACCCTTGAAGAAAACATCAAGGCCGGTCGCCTGCTCTTCACCACCCAGGCCAGCGATGCAGTGGAGCATGCCGATCTGATCTTCATCGCCGTCGGTACGCCCGCCGACGAAGACGGTTCCGCCGACCTCAGCCATGTGCTGAACGTGGCCCGGCAGATTGCCTGTTTCATGGAGGCCGACCGCACCCTGATCATCAAGTCCACGGTGCCGGTCGGTACGGCGGACCAGGTCAGTGCCACCGCTGTCGAAGAGTTGCAGCGCCGCGGCAAAGGCTCGTTGAAGGTTCGGGTGGTGTCCAACCCGGAGTTTCTCAAGGAAGGCAGTGCCCTGGCCGATTGCATGCGTCCGGACCGGATCATCATCGGTACCGCTGACGATGAAGCCCGCAGCCAGATGAGCGACCTCTACGCGCCGTTCTGCCGTAACCGCGAAAAACTGATGTTCATGGACAATCGCAGTGCCGAGCTGACCAAGTACGCGGCGAACGCGATGCTGGCCACGCGCATCAGTTTCATGAACGAACTGGCCAACCTCACCGAGTTGCTGGGTGCCGATATCGAAGCGGTGCGCAAAGGCATCGGTTCGGACCCACGCATCGGTTACCACTTCATCTACCCCGGTTGCGGCTTCGGCGGTTCCTGCTTCCCCAAGGACCTGCGCGCCCTCCTGCACACCGCCGAGCAAAGCGGCATGCCCTTGCGTCTGCTGCGCAGCGTAACCGAGGTCAACGACCGCCAGCGCCATATTCTGTTCAGCAAACTCAAGGCGCAATTCCCCGGCGGACTGGCCGGCAAATCCATCGCCGTGTGGGGCCTGGCGTTCAAACCCAACACCGATGACATGCGCGAAGCCCCCAGCCGTTATCTCATGGAGGCACTCTGGGCCGAAGGCGCAAGCGTGCAGGCCTACGACCCGGAGGCCATGTCCGAGTGCCGGCGCCTCTACGGCTACCGTGACGACCTGCACCTGTGCGCCACCCGCGATGACACACTCGAAGACGCCGATGCCCTGGTGATCTGCACCGAGTGGAAGAACTTCCGCGTGGTCGACTTCGACCTGCTGGCGAGCAAACTGCGCTGCCGGGTGATCGTCGACGGGCGCAACCTCTACAACCCGGAGCAGGTGGCGGCTGCCGGCCTGCACTACAGCGGCATCGGCTTGCGCCATATCGTGCCCGAGGCCGTACGTCCATGAAGATTCTCGTCACCGGAGCGGCCGGCTTCATTGGTGCCCATTGCGTGCTGCGACTGTTGCGCGATGGCCACCAGGTGTTCGGCCTGGACAACTTCAACAGCTACTACGACCCGCAACTCAAGCACGATCGCGTGCGCTGGGTGCAGGAGCAGGCACGCCCTTTCCAGCTCGCAACGGTTGACCTGGCCGATACGCCGGCCATAGAGGCGCTGTTTGCCAGGGAGAAACCGGAGGTGGTGATCCACCTCGCCGCCCAGGCCGGTGTGCGCTACTCCCTGGAAAATCCCCGGGCCTACCTCGACAGCAACTTGAGCGGTTTCCTGAATATCCTCGAAAGTTGCCGCAAGCACCCGGTCAAACACTTGATCTACGCCTCGTCCAGCTCGGTGTATGGCGCCAACCAGCACACACCCTACTCGGTGCGCGACGGTGTCGATCATCCGCTCTCGCTGTATGCCGCGACCAAGAAGTCCAACGAGTTGATGGCCCACAGCTACAGCCACCTGTTCGGCATTCCCTGCACCGGGCTGCGCTTCTTCACGGTATACGGCCCCTGGGGACGGCCTGACATGTCGCCGATCCAGTTCGCCCGGGCCATTGCCGAAGAGCAGCCACTGAAGCTGTTCAACCACGGCGAACACCAGCGCGACTTCACCTACATCGACGACATCGTCGAGAGCATCACGCGCCTGATCGAGTGCCCACCGCACGCCAATGAGCAATGGGACCGCGAACACCCGGACCCGGCCACGAGCATGGCGCCCTGGCGGATTTTCAATATCGGCGGCCAGCACCCGGTAGCGCTCAAGGATTACCTGGCGCTGCTGGAAAAACACATGGGGCAAAAAGCCCGGGTCGAGCTACTGCCGCTGCAGCCCGGCGATGTCCTCAACACCTGCGCCGATGCCAGCGACCTGGCTCGCGCGACCGATTTCCAGCCGCGCATAGAGCTGGATGAGGGACTTGGGCAGTTTATTGCCTGGTTCCGCGCTTACTACCAACCCAATAATTAGAACTAACTAAGCAACTATATAATTAGCACTAACCAAGTAATTAACTGATTAACACTAATAAACTAATTAATTAGTGATTAACACTAACTAACTGCCTATCGCCCACGCCGCACGCGGCTGAACTTTGCGGAGGAATTATGACTGGTCATGAGAAAAGTGTGCCCCTGGACACCATGCGCAGAGACAAGCGCATGGACCCCGAGCACCGCATGCGCATGGACGCCGCCATTCACATGCAGGGACGTGGCTGGATTACCGGTCGCGACGGTGGCCGACCCTGGACCCTGTCGCGCACCAACCGCGTGTTGGCCAGCTGCGGTGCGCTGCTGATCCTGGTGCTGATTGCGCCGGTGCTGCTGGGCCTGGCGCTGGCCATCAAATGCACCAGCCCGGGGCCGGTGATGTTCGTGCAGAAACGCACCGGTTACCGCGGCCGCCTGTTCGGCATGTACAAGTTCCGCACCATGGTCATCAACGCCGAGGAGCTCAAGGAGTCCCTGCGGCACCTGAACAAGCACGGCGCCGACGCCATCGATTTCAAGATCGACAAGGACCCGCGCATCACCGGTATCGGCGCCTTTCTGCGGCGCACCAGTCTCGACGAGCTGCCGAACCTGTTCAACGTCGTGACCGGCGACATGCGTCTTGTCGGCCCCCGGCCCACTTCGTTCAACGCCTATCGCTACAAGGACAATCACCTCGTTCGCCTGAGCATCTACCCCGGCATGACCGGCCTGTGGCAGATCTCCGGGCGCAGCAATATCGACTTCGACCAGCGCGTCGAGCTGGATCTGCGTTACATCGCCCAACAGAGCCTGCTGCTTGATTTGAAGATTCTGTTGAAAACCCCTTTCAAAGTATTCAGCGGCCACGGAGCGAGTTAAATGGACGGTTCAACTGCTAAAAGCCTCAGCATTGCCAGCCCGAGCGAGTCCAACCTGACATCGACCGTGCTGGACCAGGACCTGCGGATCCTGTTCCTGACCGCCGCCAACCCCGGCGCGGGCACCACCACCAGCGCCCTGGCGCTGGCCAGCCAACTGGCGCAGATGAGCAGCGGCCTGGTGCTGCTGGTGGACGCCAGCCAGTCGGCGACCAACCTCACGCAACAGTTGGGGCTGACCAGGGAACGGGGGTTTCACGACTTGCTGTTCAACACCCAGAACCCGCCCTTGTTGCAGGACTGTGTGGTGAACGTGTCCAGCCTGCCGTTCCACGTACTACCGTTCGGCCGTCACTCCCGGGGCAACGAACACCTCACACCTGAACGCCTGGGCCCGCTGCTCGATCAACTTGGCAGTCAGTACCGCTTCGTGGTGATCGACGGCGATGCCGTGTATTCGGATTCCGACACCCTGGCCATCAGCACCCAGGCGGACGGCGTGGTCATGGTCGTGCGCTCTGAAGACACCCGCTGGGAAGTGGCCCAGGCCGCGGCCCAGCGCCTGAGCCAGGCCGGCGCGAAACTGGTCGGCAGCGTGTTCAACCGACGCAAGTACTACATGCCCAAGTGGCTGTACAAAAACCTGTGAGCAACCAGATAAGGATGACGCCATGAACGCCAAGATGCTTGTCCTGCTGTTGCTGCCGCTTGCAGGTTGCTCCAGCACCTCCTCCGACCAATCCCAAAGCATGCCGGTGCAAATTCTCACGGCCCCGCCGGCCAACGCCCAGGCCACCGACGTGCCCAAGGTCGAGCAGACCCTGCGGCCACAGGATGTCCTGGACGTGATTTTCCACATCAGCACCAGTGGTTCGGACGCCTATCGCGTGCAGTCCGGGGACATGATCTCGCTGAACTTCACCGCCGCCAGCCAGCTCAACGGCAACCAGTTGGTGCTGCCCGATGGCACCATCGAACTGCCAGGGGCCAACACCTCGGTGAAAATCGAGGGGCTGACCCGCGATCAGGCACGCGAAGCGATTCAGCGCGCCTACGACCGCAAACAGCTGTTCCAGCCCAACCGCAATCAACTGTCGGTGAACCTGGTGAGCCCGCTGACCAATGAACAGAACCTCAAGTCCGTGCTCAACCACCCCGGCACCGGCATGAGCCGGGAAATCACCGTAGGCACCGACGGCTACGCCAGTTTCCCGGAAATCGGCGCCGTGCCGCTGCAAGGCATGACCGTCAACCAACTGGAGGCCTTCCTCAATAAACGCTACGCCACCTTGCCGGGGCGCATGACCGTGGACGTGCTGCTCAAGTCCACCGCCGGCAACGAGATCTTTGTGCTGGGTGAAGTCGGCCAGCCGGGCTCCTACCCGATCCGCCGCCCGGTGTCGGTGCTTGAGGCCCTGACCATGGCACGCGGCTCCAACGTCAAGGCGCGCCTGGACTCGGTGATGATCATGCGACGCAACGGCAACCAGGTGGTCGCGCATCGTTATGACGTGGAGAAAGCCTTGTCCGGCGATGCCTCGCAGATCGCCTACCTGCAGGCCGACGACATGCTGTACGTGCCCAAGACGAAACTGGCCAGCGCCGGCGAACTCGCCCGGCAACTGGCGGACGTGGTGTTGTTCCAGGGCGTGGGCCTGAGCTTCAGCTATCGCATCGACAACAAAGACAGCAACAACTAACTCTCAGGTGACCGCCATGAATCCAAAGGAAAACTACCTGCATGAGTTCTTCAGGATCTTCTTCGCCAACAAGCAATTGGTGAAACGAGTGTTCCTGGTCTTTGCAGTGATCGCCGTGGTCTTGCCGCTGATGCTCAAGCAGAGTTTCGATATCACCGCCCAGGTGATCGTGCAGTCCAAGAAAATCTCCCAGGGGGATGCCACCAGCACCCTCAACCAGGAGAACGCGTCCTTCATTCCGCCGTCGCTGGCGGACATGGAGACCGAAAGCAATATCCTGCGTTCGCCGGCCTTGATCCGCCAGACCATCGGCCAGTTGCGCGAAAAGGGTGAGTACACACCGCCCGTGAGCGTCCTCAACAAAGTGTTGGTGCAGCCGTTCAAACGCTTTGTCAGCAATCCCGTTCGCGAGCAGGTGATCAACCCGCTTCGCAGCATGCTGGGGCTGCAGACCGATCCGGTGCGCGACACCGTGCTCGATGTGCTCACCCAGGAAGCGTCCGACGCCCTCAAGGTGGAAACCTTGCCGGGCTCCAACGTGATCTCGATCGTCTACAGCTTCCCTGACCCGGCCCAGGGCACCCGGTTCGTCGCCGCCCTGCTGCAGAACTACCTGGTCAGTCGCCAGGAAATGCAATCGATCGACCTGCCGCAGAGCTTCTACGAAACCAAGAAGTTGCAGTACCAGGTACGTCTCGATGGCCTGGAAGCCAATCGCCTGGGCTTGCTCGAAAGCATCGGCTCGTCCGATCCCAAGGAAGAAATCACCTTCCGCCTCAACGCGATCAACACCGAGGAGCAGGCGCTCAACCTGTATCAGGACCGGTTGCTGCAAAGCCAGCGCTGGCTCGATTACCTGAAAACCAACCTGGCCACTGCCAACAATGCGAGGTTCAACGACTACACCTTCCCCTACACCTTCACCACCACGGTCGACAACGTCGCTTTCGAAGACCGCGAGATCAAGCAACTGGGTGAGCAACTGACGACCTTGGTCAGCCGCTACATGAGCGACCTGGCGATCTTTCAACCCGGCAGCGAACCGATGCAGCTGGCGCGTGAGCAAATCACCCGCACCCGAGGGCAATTCCTGAAGATTGTCAGCAACCGGATCCAGGAGCGCACCAGCGACCTGGCGACGATCAGTTCGGTCATCGACCAGAAAACCGCGCGCATTGCCGAGTTCAAGAACCGCATCCACCAGTTGCAGGAAACCCAGAGCAAGCTGCGGCAGATGGACACCGAGATCGATGCGCTGCACGCGGCGTTCTCCACCTATGCCCAGCGCTTCGCCGAAAGCAGCACCGCGCGCGCGCTGGACAACGACCTGTCCAACGCCCGGGTGCTCAGCCCGCCGTTCGAACCGACTGAAGCGGCGTTCCCCAAACCGCTGTTGATCATTCCATTCGGGCTGTTCACCGGTCTGCTGCTGGCGATTGCCCTGGTCTACGTGCGTGAGTTCTTCGACCACCGCTTCAAGCACCCTGCGCAAATCACCCATGAACTGGGCTTGCCGGTGCTGCTGGTGCTCAACGACCAAAGTACCCTGCCGAACAATCCGCACAGGAACTGGAGCGTTCCGGCCCTCGTACATTGGGTGCGCAATTGAACGCGGCGCTCGGTTCCACCCGCGACCTGCCGATCATTCATTTGCTCAGCAGCGGCGGTTTCTATGGCGCCGAGCGGATGCTGCTGGACCATTGCCTGGCGACGCCGGGGCAGCACCAGGTGCTGTTTCTCGATGCGCCGCCAGAGCTGATCGCGCGCTTTCGCCAGGCCGGTGTCGATTGCCTGGGCTGCGCGGGGCTGGGCGCGTTGCTGGGGCATTTGCGCCAGCGTCGGGACTCGCGGCCACTGATCAATACGCACAACTTCAAGGGCCTGCTGTTCGGCTGGGTCGGCGCCACGCTGTTGCGCCTGCCCCTGGTGATCACCCAGCACGGTTTCACCCCGCGCAGCCGCAAGCAGAAGTTCTACACCTGGCTGAGCCTGCAACTGTGCCGCACGGCTTCGGTCGACCGGGTGGTGTGTGTCGCCGAAAGCATTGCGGCGCTGCATCGCCAGGCCAACGTGCGCACGGACAAGTTGCAGGTGATCCCCAACGGCCTGCCGGCGGCCAAGGACCTGCTGCCGCACAGCGGCGCACGTCAACGCTGGCTGGCCGGTTACGTCGGGCGCCTGAGCAGTGAAAAAGGCCCGGACCTGTTTCTCGATGCGCTGATCCCGTTGTGTCAGCAGTATCCGCAACTGGATGCAGTGATGCTCGGCGACGGGCCGGAGCGGGAAAGCCTGCAGGCGCGCATCGACGAGGCCGGCATGCAGGCACGCATCACGTTGCCGGGCTACCAGACCGACATGCGCGTCTGGTGGCGGCAACTCGATGCGCTGGTGATCAGCTCGCGCACCGAAGGCACGCCGATGATTCTGCTCGAAGCGATGCAGACCGGCGTGCCGGTGGTGGCCTTTGGCGTCGGCGGGATTCCCGATGTCCTGCAGGACCGCCACAACGGCCTGCTCGCCGCGCCTACCGACAGCGCCGCCCTCGCCCGCCAGATCGGCACGCTGGTGCGGGACCCGGCACTGGCCGGCGAGTTGATCGACAACGCAAAACGTACGCAACGGGATCGCTACGACCTCAAGGCCCTGGCCGAACGCTGGTCGCAGCTTTACATCCGCACTGCACGGGAGGCACGCGCGTGATTTTTCCGCTCTCGATCGTCAGTTTGCTAGGCCTGGTCTGCCTCGGTCTGCTGGCCAGCCCTTATCCGTATCTGGCGCCGGGCGCGGTGCTGGGCCTGGTGGGTGTCGCGGTGCTGTACCGCAAGCCGACCTGGGGCCTGCTGGGCATTGTCGCCATCCTGCCGTTCGAGGGGCTGTTCAAGGACAACGCGTTATCGGGCTCCAAATTCCTCGGGGCCTCGCTGGCGCTGGTCCTGATGCTGCAACTGGCGATTCGGCAACTGCCGGCCGATCGCCTGCGCAGCAATATCTGGCACTTGCTGGTCGGTTTCATGCTGCTGTACCTGCTCAGTCTGTTGAACACCGACGACATGGGCATCTCCCTGGGCCATCTGCGCGAATTGAGCGTCGGCCTGATTCTGTTTGTCATCACCCTGCTGGTCGGGCGTGAGTTGAACCTCGACATGTTCGCCCGGCTGGTCGCCATCAGTGTCGCGGTGACCTGCGCCATGGCCATGTTCTCCACCAAATACCAGGACGCCGGCCGTGCGTCCGGCTTGCTCAAGGACCCGAACAACTTCGCCCTGATGATCGCCTTCGCCGTGCCCATGGCACTGTTGCTGGTGGTGCGCAGCCCGAACCTGTTGCAGCGGTTGTTCTGGGGGGGCTGCACCCTCCTGTTGCTGGGCGGCATGACCAAGACCGATTCCCGTTCGGGGCTGGTGGTGTTGTTCCTCAGCCTGTTGATCGGTGCGTGGCATTACCGTGCGCAATTGCCACGCATTCGCCCGCGCCACCTGGGCTTTGCCATGCTCGGCCTGGCGGTTGTGATTCCGCTGGGGTTGTATGCGATGCCGGCCGGTTACGTGGCGCGTATCCAGTCGCTGAGCATCCTCAGTTCCGGGGCCAAGAGCCAGGACCCGTCCCTGGGCCGTCGCGCCTCCTACATTGTGGTCGGCAGCGCGATGATCGCCGAGAACCCCTTGCTCGGCACCGGCCCCGGCACCTTCCCGCTGCATTACGCCACCACCGGTTACGCCAAGGCCTTTTCCATCAAGGGCGAGACGCAAGACCTTTACCGGCGCGCCCACAACACCTACCTGGAAATCTTCAGTGAACTGGGGATTCCCGCCGGCCTGATGTTCGTCGGCATGCTCGCCCTGGGCTTGTACAACCTGATTCGCGCCCGCCGGGCCTGGCTGTTGCGCGGGGACGCAGCGCGAGCCGATGTGATGACCCACCTGAGCATGAGTTTTCTGTCGTTGACCTTGTTCCTGATGTTCCTCAGCGCGCCGAACCACAAGTACCTGTGGATCATGCTCGCGTTGACCAGCGTGCTGCGCACCAAAGCCGAAGAAGCCCCGTTGACGGAGGTCAGGGCATGAACCGCATCAGTATCGTCATCCCGATGTACAACGAAGCCCGGCACATCGCCCGGACCCTGTTCGCGGCACAACATGCCGCCGATGCGGCCAGTGTGGAATGCGAGTTGATCGTGGTCGACAACGGCTCCGACGACCAGGGCCCGCACATCGCCCGGCAGTTCGGCGCCCAGGTGCTGGTCCTGCCCGGCCTGCTCATCGGCGCATTGCGCAATCGCGGCGCGGCGATCGCCCGGGGTGAATGGCTGGCCTTCATTGATGCCGACATCGAGATGCCGGAAAACTGGTTCGAGCTGCTGTTCGACCTCGAATCCGCCGGCCAGGCCGATGTCATGGGGCTTGACCTGCACACCCCGGCCGAAGCGCCGTGGTACGCCGATGCCTGGCAACGCCGCACCTTGCGCCCCGATACGCAGCCGGTGCATGTCGTGCAATGGCTGCCCAGTTCCAACCTGCTGATGCGCCGTCGCTGGTTCGACAAGGTTGGCGGTTTCAATGAACAACTGCGCACCGGCGAGGACAAGGAACTGACCATGCGCCTGGCCGATGCGGGCGCCAAGCTGCGCTCGGTGAACCGGAGCGTGGCGCTGCACTGGGGCTACGAAGGCAGTTGGCGCGAATGGATGGGCAAGGAGCTGTGGCGCCAGGGCAGTCATCTGCAACTGCTGCGCACCCATGGCCCGAGCCTGCGCCTGCTGCGTTTTCCGCTGCTGTCGATGGCCGCCTGGGGGATCGACTTCCTGGCCATCTCCGCCCTGCTCGACGGCTTCCCCCACCATGCGCTGCTGATGCTGTTGCTGACCGTCCTGCCCGCCCTGGGCCTGAGCCTGCGCCAGAGTGCCAAACACCACGACATGCGCCTGACCCTGCAACTCTGGGGCCTGCACTGGGTGCGCCTGCACCTGGCGGGCGCCGGATTCATCCTCAGCCTTTGTCATTGGAATGCCAGGAGGCCCGCCCGTGGCTGAATTCATTTTCTGGTTGTGCCTGTTGCTACCGGTCTACGCCTACCTCGGCTATCCCCTGTTGCTGACGTTGCTGGCACCCTTTTATCGGGCACCGCGTCATGGACCGGCGCAACCGATGGACGTGAGCATCGTGATTGCCGCACACAACGAGGCGCGGCATATCGAGGAAAAACTGCGCACCGTGCTGGCCCAGGATTACCAGGCCCGCTCGCTGCACATCATCCTCGCCAGTGACGGTTCGACCGACGACACCGTGGCCTGCGCCCGCAGGGTCGATGATCCGCGCATCAGCGTGCTCGACCTGCCCCGCCAGGGCAAGGCGGCGACGCTCAATGCCGGGGTCGCGATCAGCAGCGGCGAGATCCTGGTGTTCACCGACGCCGACAACCAATGGTCCAGCGACACCCTCGGCCATCTGCTCGCACCGCTCGACGACCCGCAGGTCGGTGGCTGCGCCGGGCACATGGTGATCCCGGTGACCGGCAAGGGCCTGAGCATTGGCGACAGCCTGTATCGGCATTACGAAGGCTGGCTGCGCTACGTGGAAAATCGCACCGGTTGCATGGTCTCCGCCGACGGCGCCTTGCTTGCCCTGCGCCGCGAGTTGTTCCAGAACGTGCCGGCGGAGGTCAACGACGACTTCTTTATCAGCACCTGCGCCCCGGCGGCCTTCAAAAAGATTGTCTACGTGCCCCAGGCCCAGGTGATCGACCAGGGCGTGGACGAAGCCGACAAGCAGTTCCGCCGCCGTCAGCGGGTCACGGTCGGTGGCCTGCAAAGCCTGGCCCAGCGCCGCGCGCTGCTCAATCCGCTGACCCACGGCCTGTATGCGATTGCCCTGATCAGCCACAAGCTGATCCGGCGACTGGCGCCGATCCTGTTGCTGCCGTTGCTGCTGAGCAATTTCTGGCTGTGGGAAGACCACGGCTTCTATCGCCTGAGCCTGATCGCGCAACTGCTTGGCTACACGGTGGCCATTGCCGGCCTGCTGGATTCGCAACACCGCTTGCCCAAACCCTTTCGCCTCGCCGCGTTCCTTCTGGTGACCCTTGCCGGTATGAGCATTGGCCTGTGGCAGTTCCTGCGCGGTCAGCGTTACGCCCAATGGAACCCCGAGCAAAATCGATAAGAGGCGCGTGCCATGGCGATCAAGCAATTGTTAAAACGCACCAGTGGCTGGCTGTACCTCAATTCCCCGGTCGGGCGTAATCAACTGCACGGCGCCGGGGTGATCCTGATGCTGCACCGGGTGCTGGCCAGCGACCGGGCCGCCGCATTGCCCCATCGCAATGAACTGTGCGTCGGGCCAAAGGCCTTTGAACACCTGCTGCTGTGGTTGAAGAAACACTTCGACTGCGTGCCGCTGATGGACATCCTGCAACCCGGCACGCCACGCTCGGAACGGCCGAAAGTGACCCTGACCTTCGACGACGGCTGGCGCGACAACGCGATGAATGCCTTCCCGTTGCTGCGGGAATACCAGGTGCCGGCGAGCATTTTCCTGTCCACCGATTTCATCGGCAGCCGCCAGCGGTTCTGGTGGGAAAGCATCGGCGAAACCTTGTGGAACAGCCATGGCGAACAGGCACGCCGGCACCTGATCGAACGCTTGCAGCTCGCGGGGCGTCCGCTGCCGACACTGTGCGATGACCCGGACGAGCAGCGCCGCAGCCTGGCGTTGCTGAGTTTCCTGCAGAGCCTCAAGACCCTGGCGCCGCCGGACCTCCATCGCCTGACCGACGACTGCCCGCAGGAGTCGTTGCCCCAGGCGCTGGACTGGCAGCAGGTGCGTACGCTCGAAGCGTCCGGCCTGGTGCGCTTCGGCCCCCACGGTGCCAGCCACGCGATCCTCACCGGTCTCGACGATCAACGCCTGGACGAAGAGCTGAGCCGCAGTCGCGACGCGCTGCTGCACGGTTGCAACCGGCCGCTGCCGGTCTATTGCTACCCCAATGGCGACAACGATGCACGGGTGCGCCAACAGGTGGCCAGGCAAGGCTTCCCGTTTGCCCTGGGCACCGGCACCGGCCTTTTTCGCGGGGCCGAAGATCCGCTGGCCCTGCCGCGCTTCGGCGTCAGCCAGCGTACCGCACGCAATCCCGAGCTGCTGTCCTGGCGCATCTACCGTGGGGCACGTCCATGAGTCGCAGCCACTACCTCAAGCATCTGGCCCTGAGCATGGGCACCAAACTGGCGATGATCGCCTTGCGCCTGCTGCGCAACGTGCTGCTGGCGCGGATTCTCGGCCCCAGCGAGCGCGGCCTGTTTGCCTTGCTCAGCACCCTGCCCGACCTGATCAGCGCGGCCACCAGCGGCGGCTTGAACTCCGCGGTGGGTTATCAGGCGGCCAAGCAACGACCGATGGGCTTGCTGCTCAGCCAGGTGCTGGTGTTCGGTTGCCTGCTGGCGGCGTTGCTGACCCTGCTGGTGGTGGCGCTGACCCGCGAGTTCGGCAGTGAGCTGGACATCACCACGCAATTGGGCCTGCTCGCCTGGCTGTTGCTGCTGGCGGTGCCGCTGACGGTGCTCAAAAGCGGTTTGCTGACCTTGCACAACGCCTCGGGCGGCGTGGTCGCCTTCAATGCCTTGCGCCTGATCGAATCGCTGGCGCCGCTGTTGCTGTTCCTCGCCTTGTTCTGGATGTGGCAAAGCGCGGCGCTGGAAGCGGCGCTGATCAGTTGGCTGGCGGGCATCAGCCTGGTGGTGCTGGTCGGTTGGGTGTGGCTCAAGCGCAACCAGCCGCTGACCCTGCAATGGGACCGCGCCAGCCAGAACGAACTGCTGCGCTACAGCGCCCGCAGCCATCCGGACCTGCTGTTCCAGCAAGTGATCCTGCGCTCCGACTACCTGTTCATCGGTGCCCTGCTCGGCAGCACCGCGCTGGGTCACTACGCCATGGCCAGCGCCGCCGCCGAGTTGTTGCTGATCGTCCCGGAAGCGGTGACCACGCCGCTGATGAAACGCCTGCTGCAACAGGAAGAAGGCATCGACAAAGTCACGCCGCTGGCCTTGCGCCTGACAGCCACGGTGATGCTCGGCGCCTGCCTGAGCATGGCGCTGATCGGTGAATGGCTGATCGTCACGCTGTTCGGCGTGGCCTACCAACCGGCCTATCCGGCATTGCTCGCCCTGCTGCCGGGCCTGCTCGGGCTGTGCTACGCGAGCATCCTGCGCCTGGACTTGCTGGGCAAGAATCGCCCGGGTTCGATTTCGTTGTTGATGGGCCTCGGTGCCCTGCTCAACCTGGCGCTGAACCTGGTGCTGATCCCGGCCTATGGCATCGTCGGTGCGGCGGCGGCCTCGTCCATCGCCTACCTGGCAGTGACGGTCGCCCTGTTGGTGATGTATTGCCGCCTGAGCCAGGTGCCGCTCTGGCAAACCCTGATCATCCTGCCCAGCGATATCGCGCCGATGCTGCTGGTGCTGCAACGGAAGTCGGCATGAAGTATTTCGCGCTGCTGGTGAGCCTTGGCCTGAGCGTCGACGTCTATGCCGGGCCGATGCGCTGGGCCGATATCCGCGACGGCAGCCTGTACCTGCAAACGGATCGCCCCGACACCCTGAACGTGCAATGGGTGCCGGCGTGGCAGGCCGGGGCCAACGAAGAACATCTGTATCTGCTCGATGGCCAGGGCCGGCTTGCGGGCGAACGGGCGATTGCCGCCGCCGAGACCCAGGGCAGCCAGCGCTGGCCACTGACACCGGGTGCCAGCAGTTATCGCCTGGAGATTCCGGGCTACAGTTTCCGCCGCTACCGCGTGGAACACGATGAGCGCACGGTGGCGCTGTTCGCACCGGCCAAGGTGCATTTCAGCGCGGAAACCCGTGATGGCGACGAGCTGTATTTCAAGGTCGCGGCCGGGGAGCACGCCGTCCTCGCCGGTAAATTCCACGATGGCGTCCAAGCCCTGCAAGCCCAGCGCGTGGGCGACGGCAAGCAACTGACGTTGCCCCTCAAGCCCTACCGCGCCTATTGGCAATTCGACCAGGCCGAGCTGCCGGTCGCCGACAGCGATCAGGTTTGGCGCCTGCGCCTGCAAGGCAGTGGCAAGGCGGCATTCTGGCTCGATGGCACGGCCAATCTGTTCGCGCAGAATCCGCAACAGCTCAAGCCGCTGCGCGAGGACGATGGCCGGACCCGGTTGACCCTGCACAAGGACCTGCTCGGCACCACCCCGGACCTGGGCATCGCCCTGCCCTACGTGATGCCGCCACCCGCCAGCTTTGCCGTGCTCGATGCGCTCAAACCGCAGGCGGCGACCTACTACAGCCTCGTCGACATCATGGCCACGCGGCCGCACTACGAAGACGCGTTCCGTCGCCTGTACCAGGAGCGGTTCGGCATCACGAAGGACATCACCCTGTTGGCCGGCAGCCAGCGCCAGGCTGAACTGCGCGCCGACAGCACCAGCCATGGCGGCCTCGAGGCCTGGCTGGCCGCGACCCGTGCCTTGGGCGGCAAGGGCACGCACTACATCGGTTTTGCCGACGAGCCGAACCTCAATTACCCGGACTACGCCAGTTTCCAGACCCAGTTCGACAGCATGGCCCGGCAGGTACGCGACAACCCCGACAATGCCAGGGCCGGTGTGCGCATCGCCATACCGGCCAGCTCGCGTTTTATCAACGGGCCGCTGTCTGAACACGCCGGCGAGCGGCGCGGCATCGATTGGGCCCGGCGCCTGCTCAAAGACAACGGCGAGCAGGTTGACGCCCTGGCCTGGCACGAATGGATGATCCGCGACCTGCTCGCGACCCGTGTCTACCGCGACAGCGTGCGCCGTGCCGCCGAACTGGTGGGGCTCGACGCTCAGGGGCGGCCGCGCAAGGCCTTGTTGCTCGACCAGACCAACATGTCCAGCGGTGCCAGCCTCAGCCCTTACGATCAGGAAACCCACTACGCCTCGCTGTGGTGGGCCTCGGTGGTGATCAACGCGTCTCAGGACGGCCTGCTCGACATGCTCGGCTGGTTCCAGGCCGCGGACGAGCCCGAGTACCCCAAGGGCATGCTGCGGGTGCTCGGCGATGATCGTTTCGAACTCAAACCCGTCGGCCTGGCCCAGCAGTTCATCCGGCAACACTGGCTGAGCCAGGTGGTGCGCCTGGACAACGATGCCTTCGAAGTCGATGCGCTGGCCATGGCCGACGACCTCAAGCGCACGCTGCTGGGGGTGAACAAGGGCACGCGTTTGCAGCGTGTCGACCTCAGCGGTGTGGCCTGCCCGCTGGGCAAGGGCGCCCTGCGTTACTTCGGTGCCGACAATCGCAGTCGCGACGCGCCCTTCAACTGCCGGGACGGTCGCGTGAGCTTCGAGCTGCCCGGGCAAACCCTGTTCGCCCTCAGCTGGATTGCCTCATGACCGCCCCGCTTGTGCTTGGCCGTGTCGGCATTTCGCCGCGCGCAGGAATCTCTCCACTCACGGGCAATCCCGTCAGGAGCCAACAACATGAGTGCAATGCACAAACTCAGCGAACACATCAAGCAAAGAGGCCTGAGCGCCACCCTGAAAAAAGCCTGGAAGCACTACGTGTTTTCCCACCAGGAACTGCTGTGGATGGAGCGGGACCTGGTCAGCCCGGTGCCACCGCACAAACTCAAGGCCTACCCGCCGCTGCGGGTCGCGAGCATCACCCCGGAGAACGCCGTGGCCTTCACCCGTCACTTCGGCGACCGGGTCGAGACCATGGCCGAACTGGCCCGCGAGGGCTACACCGGGCAAATGCACCTGGACGACAAGGGTGACGCGGTGGCGTTCATCTGGGGGGCCGCCCGCAACTATCACGACAAGCACTACTACGGTTGCTGGTTCCCGGTGCAGCCAGGGGAATTCTTCGAGTTCGGTGGCGAGCTGGCCAGGGCCTACTGGGGTACCCGGCTGTCGATGGACCTGCAAACCGAGCTGTGGAAAGCCATGCACGCCCAGGGCTGCAACAAGGTGGTGGACGTGTGCGAGTGGCACAACATCCCGGCACTCAAGCTGCATATACGCACCGGCTACAGCGAGCAGGGACGGATCACCAACGTCTACGAACTGTTTGGCCGCTGGCGCTTCTTCCGCGAAACACGCTACACCGGCTCGCGCCTGGAAACCTTGCGCAAACCGGTGCGTGAACCTGCCACCGCCGAGGCGACGTGATCCCATGACGCTACGATTCGAATGGCACACGTCGTTGTGCACCCACGACTTTCCCGCGGCGGCTTACGAAGCGTTGCGCCAGTGCGTGACGGACCACACGCCGTTCAACACCCTGGCCTGGCTATGTGCAGCGGAACAGGCACTCAAACCCGGCGAGCGGTTGCACGTGCTGCTCGGCTGGCAGGGTGACGAACTGGCGCTGTGCCTGCCGCTGGTGGCGTCCGTGGAGCGCTTTGCGCGTGTGCCATTTCGGGTCCTGCATCATTTGGGTTACCCCCTCGCCGACCGTCTCGCGCTGCTGACCAGGCTGGACGGCGACGCTTTAGGCAAGGCGCTGACGCAGATCCGCCAGCGCCTGCCCCATGCCCTGCTGCAATTGAATGAACTGGCCGGTGCCACGGCCCAGGCCCAGGCCCAGGCCCTGGCACCGTGGCAGGCGCGGAGCTCGACCGCCGAACAACGCCTGAGCTGTCGGGTGCCGGTGCATCTGATCAGCGAGGCCGACCACCAGGAAGTCTCCGGCGATCCGCGCTACAAGCTGCGCCGCGCACGCAAACGCATCGCCGCCTGTGGCGCCCGGGTACGGCGGATTACCCCCGACGCGCTGACCATGGGGCCGCTGCTGCAGGAAATCGCTGAAGTCGAAGCCGTGAGCTGGAAAGGCGATGAAGGAGTCGGGATCTTTTCCGATGCACGCCATCGCCAGTGGATGGACCGCGCCTTCACCGCACTGGCCGCCCGCGGCCTGGTGCGCGTGGTGGTTCTGGAACTTGAGGGGCGCTGCATCAGCTATCGCCTCGGCTTGCTGGAACAGGGTCGGCTGTACGACTACAACCTGGCGTTCCTGCCGCAATATGCCGACCTCGGCAGCGGCCGGGTGCTGCTCGAAGAGTGGATTCGCTGGGGCCTGGAAGACCACTGGCAGTGGATCGATGCATCACGGGTCAGCCTGGAAAATTCCAGCCATCAACTGCACGAACGCATGACCGGGCAACTGGAACACTGGCGCTGGAGTTTTTACTCCTGGCGCCCGAGCGGTCTGGTGCTGGGACTGGCCTTGCGGGTCTGGCAACGCTTCAAACCCCGATTGCAGCAATGGCGTGCCCGACGCGCAGCGGCTGCAGTCGCCACCCCGGCGCCCGTCGCGACACCGGCTGTCAAAACACCTGCGCCCACGGAAAAACTCAAGGAGGCCGAACATGCCCCGGCAAGTGATAGTCAACGCTGACGACTTCGGCCTCAGCGCCTGCGAAAACGCGGTGATCCTCGGCGCGTTCCAGGCCGGGCTCATCAGCTCCGCCACCGCCATGGCCAACATGCCGGCGTTCGAAGCGGCCTGCGTCCTGGCCCGGCACCCGTTGCTCGAAGGTCGCATCGGCCTGCACTTCAACCTGACCTACGGCCGCCCGTTGAGCCAGAGCATTGTGCAGCGCCCGACCTTTTGCGACGGCGCCGGCGTGTTCGACCTCAACCTGCGCCGCACCCGCCTCTGGCTCGGGCGCCGGGATCGCCACGCCGTGCTCGAAGAACTCGAAGCGCAGTGGCAACGCTGCCTGGACAACGGCTTGCGCCCCAGTCACCTGGACTCCCATCAACACGTGCACAACATCTGGCCGATCGGTGAGATCGTCGCGCGCTTCGCCGCCCGCCAGGGGGTGCCCGTGCGTCTGGCGCGCAACCTGGGGCAAAACCTCAGCCTGCCCAAGCGCGTGTTCAAGGACCTGCTCAACCGTCGCCTGAGCCACCTGGCCGGCGCCACCGCCAACTACGTGTGTACCCCGGTGGATCTGCGCAACGGCGCGCCGCCGCCCGACGGACTGCTGGAAATCGTCGCCCACCCGAACCGCCTCGGCGCCGACTTCGGTGATGCCTACCTGGAACCGGGGGAGTCCTTGAGTGCGTTGCTGGAACAGCGTTTGCCGGGTGTGCCGCGGGTGGCCTATACCGCTCTGGAGTAACACCGACCCCCTGTGGGAGCGGGCTTGCTCGCGAAGGCGTCAGTTCAGGCACCCATGATGTCGCCTGACACTGCGCCTTCGCGAGCAAGCCCGCTCCCACAGGTTGTACACCTTTCAATCGGCTGTTTTCCTCGCGAATACGTCCGGGACGAGCAGCTTTTTGACGCCTGAAAACCGTGTCAAGACTGAAACACAACTTGAAATACATTGATGGCAAGGACATGGCCATGCAATTGCCATTAGTGATCTATACCCATCACTGCCTTCACCACACACCACCAATCCTCGGTTAAAGGAGGGATTCATGAGCGTACTCGACAAGCTTCACGAACACATCAAGCGCAAGGGCCTGGGTCGCACGTTCAGTACGCTGTGGAAGCGCTATGTGTTCTTCCACTGGGAGTTGCTGTGGATGGAGCGCGACCTGGTCAGCCCGGTACCGCCGCACAAGTTGCGGCCCTATTCTCCCGTGCGCCAGGTGACCATCACCCCGCAGAACGCCACGGCGTTCGCCAAGCACTTCGGCGACCGCGTCGGGACCATGGCCGAGCTCGCCGCCGAAGGTCATACCGGGCATATGTACCTGGATGACGAAGGCCATGCCATCGGCTTCATCTGGGGCAGCACCCGGGATTATTTCGACCGTCACTATTACGGCTGCTGGTTCCCGGTCAAGGAAGGCGAGTTCTTCGAATTCGGCGGCGAAATGACCCGCGCCTACTTCGGCACCCGCCTGTCCGTGGATGTCCAGGTGGCCCTCTGGGAAGCCATGGCGCTGCAAGGCTGCAACAAGGTGGTGGACGTCTGCGAGACCCACAACATCCCGGCGCTGAAACTGCACATCCGCATGGGCTACCAGGAACAGGGCCGCGTCACCCACGTCTACGGCCTGTTCGGCCGCTGGCGCTTCTTCCGCGAAACCCGCTACAGCGGCTCACGCCTGGATCCGCTGCGCAAACCGGGGCGGCCGGTGGTGACGCAGGCGCAGGCCGAGGCTTGATTCCGGGGTTATCCGCTTTAGCGCGTCGTCCCCATCGCGAGCAAGCCCGCTCCCACATTTGATCTGTGTCGTTCACAAATCCAGTGTGGGAGCGGGCTTGCTCGCGATGGGGTCGCCTACATCTTCCTCAGAAAAAAACCACCTGATCGCGGAAATGTCTGACTGTTCACATGTATCCACTTGGATACATTCGAGCAATGAATTATCTTGTCCAGCAAACCACTACTTTCGCAGCATGGCACGCCTCAATTCGTGATTTGCGGGCCAAGCTAGCTATCGCTCGTCGCATTGACCGCGCATCTGCGGGTAATCTCGGCGATAACAAACCGGTCGGTGATGGCGTTTCTGAAATGCGCGTGGACGTGGGTGCCGGATACCGGGTTTACTTCACGATGCGAGGCGGTGTCGTCATTGTCTTGCTGGCCGGGGGTGACAAGTCATCTCAAACCGCCGATATCAAACGAGCAAAAAAAATGGCAAAGGAGGTTTGACCATGAGCCAGACTTTGACGAATTTCGACATGGCGGCACTGCTCGACAGTGATGAAGCCATTAGCGAGTACCTGTCTCAGGTACTGGCAGACGGTGACAACGAGGAGTTTCTTCGCGCTATCGGCTATGTGGTGAAAGCCCGTGGCATGACACAGATTGCCAAAGACTCGGGAATGGGTCGCGAAAGCCTCTACAAAGCCTTCGCGCCCGGAGCAAAACCACGTTTTGATACGGTCCTGAAGGTCATTCATGCCCTGGGCATAGATCTCTGCGCGCAGCCAGGGCACACGGTCAATCACTCAAATCTCTGATTTGATTCCGCGCGTTATGTCACTGGCTTCACCACCACCCAGGTAAAACACAACGGCAACTGCGCCGCCTGCTGCTGATAGCGGTCATACAGTTCTTCGCGGTTGGAGTGCGGGTATTCCTTGAAGTGACGGATCTGCAGGCCTGCGGCAATGGCGGCGCCGAAGAGGTCGCCCAGGGTGTGGGCGAACCAGTAGGACGGCGCGGCCGGCTGTTCGACCTTGCCCTCGTAGACGATCGGTTCGTGCTGCACGAAGGGTTCGCGACGGAAGTATGAACTGCTCGGGCGAAAAGGGTCGGCGGCCTCGGGGTCGAACATTTCCAGGAACGGGTGGGTTTCGTACACCACCAGCGCGCCCCCCGGTTTCAGCGTACGCGCCACATGGCGGAAGAATTCGCCGATGTCCGGCATCCAGTTCAAGACCCCGATGGTGATCAGCGCCAGGTCGAAGCGCTCCTGCAGTGGCGCAGGCAAGTGGTGAATGTCCGCTTCGATGAATTGCGGCGCATGGGGCGAGCGGGAAGCCAGTTCCCGTGCCTGCTCGAGAAATGCGCCGGACTGGTCGACGCCCACCACGTTGCGCGCCCCCAGGGCGAACAGCGACAGGCTTTCGCGGCCGTTGTTGCAGCCCAGTTGCAGCACCTCCTTGCCGTCGACACCGGTCTGGGCCAGCAAGGCGGTCAGGGTGTCATCCAGGCAGGAAAAATCCGCCTGTTCCACACCCTTCAACAAGGCTTGCCATTCGCTGGAGTCTTTGTGGTGACGGGCGGAGTCATTCCAGGCCTCGCGGTTGCTGGCGATGGCTTGTTCTTTTGTCGGCAGTTCCATTGCACACTCCAGGGTTCGGGTCGTCGAATTGACCGGCGGAGTCTAGATCAAGCCCATCCTGACAGATGTTGCGAACTTGTAATCCGCGCAGCGCCGACGGCCGCTCCCGGTGAGAGCTATAGTTAATGACCTTGGAAGAAATGTGGTTAAACCGATTTAGCAGGTGTTGCCATGAAAAAGACCGACCTGACGCTTTTGTTCGCCTTCTGCCTGAGCGTATCCGCTGCTGCCCGCGCCGACGACTTTCCAAACACCACTGACTACAGCAGTGAATTCAACTATTACGGCGCCGACCAACCCTTCGCCCACCCCTCACCACCGTCCATGAACATCATCCCGCCGGGCTCATACATCCCGACCGCGCCCGGGGATTTCATTCCGGTTTCAAGCCAGCATGTGTTTACCGACTCGCGCCTGCCAACCGTGGCCGATGCCACGGTTCGGGTGTTTATCCGCTCCTACGATCCGGAGCGTGGCGTCTACGTGAACCAGGAAGTCGAGAATCCCGATTGCATGCTGTCCTGCCTGAGACAGGGCCCGGTGCTGCAATGATTACCACTGACGTTTGTCCGGGCGGGCGAGGCCGAGCTTTTCGATCCGGTAGCGCAACATGTCACGGCTAAGCCCCAACAGGCGTGCCGATTTGGTGACGTTCCAGTCAGTCTTGTCGAGCATCTTGCGCACCATGTCGCGCTCCACTTCCGGCAGGTTCATGGATTCGCCGCCGTTGTAGGACGGACGCTGTTCGCTGAAATGCTGCGGCTCGTGCTGAAACATCGGTGGCTCATCCACCAGGCTCAGACAGACGTTCAATTGATGGGCGGCGATGGTGTCGCTTTGCGCCAGCAATACGGTTTGCTCCAGCATGTTGCGCAATTCGCGTACGTTGCCTGGCCAGCTGTAGCTGAGCAGCAACTCTTCGGCCTGGTTGCTGAAATACAGGTTCGGCTTGCCGTAGCGTTTGCCGTGCAGCCCCAGGAAGTGCCGGGCCAGCAGCAGGATATCGGCGCCACGGGCATACAGGCGCGGTACCTTGATTGAAATGATGCGCAGGCGGAAAAACAGGTCGCGGCGGAATTTGCCTTGCTGGACCATCTGTTCGAGATTGCAGTTGGTGGCGCTGATCACCCGCAGATCGACCTTGCGCTCCTTCACCGAGCCGACCCGGCGAATGGTCCGGTCTTCCAGCAGCTTGAGAAGCTTGGCTTGCAACAGCAGGTCCATTTCACCGATTTCATCGAGGAACAGCGTGCCGCCATCGGCCGCTTCCACCAGCCCCATGCGACGGTCCTTGGCGTCGGTGAAGGCACCCTTCTCGTGGCCGAACAGCTCTGATTCCACCAGGTTGGACGGGATCGAAGCGCAGTTGAATTCAATGAACGGGCCTTTGCTGCGCGGGCCGTCGAAGTGCAATGCCCGGGCCACCAGTTCCTTGCCGGTACCGGTCTCGCCTTCCACCAGGACCGGCGGCAGATCGCTGTTGGCCATCCGCCGTTCGGCGTCGAGCAACTGGCTGATGGTGCCCTTGAGATACACCATCGGTGCCGACTCGCCAATCAGTGCCTGCACCCCTGACTTCTGGGCCTCACGCTCCTGGTAGAAGGACAGCGTGCGCTCCATGCGGTCGGTCGCCAGGGCCTTGTCCAGCAGCAGCTTGAGTTCCGGCAGGGCCACCGGTTTGGTGACGTAGTGAAAGGCGCCCTCTTTCATTGCCACCACGGCGTCTTCGACGTTGCCGTAACCGGTCATCATGATCACTTTCAGATCCGGCGCGCTGATGCGCAGCTTCTGGATCAGGTCGTGACCACTCATGCCCGGCAACGAGTTGTCGGTCAGTACCACGTCAGGTGCGAAAGAACCCAATTGCTCCAGTGCATCTTCAGCCGAGTGGCAGACGGTCACCTCGAAGTCCTTGCGCTCCAGGTAAGTCTGAATATTCTCGGCGAGGATCTCGTCATCCTCGACCAGCAGAATGCTGTGCTCCATATACCCCTCCCGTTGCCACTTTGAAATTGAGACAAACACGGGTTCCTTCCTGCTCCCGGCTGGTCAGATCGACCGAGCCGTCAAACCGCTCCATTATTCTTTTGACCAGGGCCAGGCCCACACCCAATCCACCTTGTTTGGTGGTGAAAAACGGCTTGAAGACCATTTGCTGTTGTTGTTTGGACATGCCCTTGCCGGTGTCGGTCAGGATCATGCTCAAGTAGCCGGGCACCGGGGAGTCGATCTCGATCGTCAGCATGCCCCCCTTGGGCATGGCTTCCAGTGCGTTGGCAAACAGGCTATTGAGTATTTGCGTCAGTAGCACCTGGTGGCTGACGACCGGTGGCACGCTGGCGGGAGCGAAACGCACTTCGACGTTCGAACGCTTGATCAGGGACTCAAAGGCACTCAGGGTGTCGTCGATGGCGAGCACCAGGTCGACCGCTTCAAAGTCGTCATTCATCGGCCGCAACGACACCAGCAACTCCCGGACCCAACGCGACATGCGGTCGACCTGATTGATGATGTCGCCAATGTTTTTCTGCGCCGGCTGGCTGGCGATGTCCTGGGCCAGTTCGGCGCTGGAACGGATGTTGGCCAGTGGATTGCGCAAGCTGTGGGCGACCGCCGAGGACATTTCCCCCAGGGCGACAAAGGTTTCGTTGGCGATCAGCTGTTTTTGCTGGCTTTGCAACAGCATCGCCGCACGCCGCACGATCCAGAACAACCCCAGGTAGATCGCCGCCCCGCCAATCAGGGTGGCCAGCCAGATCGCCTTGAAACCACGCTGGATGCGCCCCACCAGGTCCACCGGTTCCTTGTAGATCTCCACCATGGCGATGACTTTGCTTTTGTCGGCGTTGAACATCGGAATGTAGTTCTCGACGAACAGGTATTCCGGTTCGTGCAGCAGGCGCTGCTCGGGACGCTCTTCATCGATCTGGTGGTAGCTGGTGGACACCGGCGATTTCATTTCGAAGGATTCATCCAGTTCATTGTCGTCCTCGATGCGCACGCCGATCAACTCGGAGTTGGTCGACCAGACCACGGTGCGGTCCTGGGCGTACACAGTCGCCAGCAGGATGTCCGGCAGATGCTCCACATGGTCGAGAAACTCGGCCCGTGCGGCGGCCCGGGATTCGGGGCGGACGTCGGCATAGGCATGATCCAGTCGCGGATCGAGCATTTCGCCCATGGTTCTGTCCGGCGAAATTCCGGCATGACGGATTTCGGCCTCGCCGATGGCCTGGATGAACTGCGCGGTCAGCATCGAATCGCGCTCGATGCTTTCATCGACCACGAAGCGCGTGGAGATGTAACCCAGCCCCAGCGCCACCACGGCGATGATGAAAAAACTGGCCAGGGAGAACCAGCGCAGCAAGTTGAACTGCGGCCGCCACCCCTTGCGCGGCGCTGCCGGGGCCTGCGGCGCAGGTACTTTTTGTTGTTCCAGTATCTGCATGGGGTCTGTCCTGAGTCCTTGAAAACCAGCCTTTCCAGCCCTGTATCAAGTCAGTGTAGGTAACATTGATAGCAATTGACTGGCCAACGTAACTATTTTGACGCTATTGCATTTGGGGTACGTTCGGTTGCGTAACTGAATGATGATGTTCAGGCTCCTCGCTACCACTGGCCAATGGCGCCACGGGCGGATGCTGACGGTCGGTTTCTTCGTGCAGGAAGTCGATGATGGACTGGGCGGACTTCTGGTCCAGCCGCAGGTTGGGCATCGAGATTTTGTTGTAGCGATCGAACAGTTCCATCGCAATCGGGTCCTTTTCCGCCAGCATGCGATCCGGTTCGCGGATCCAGCGGTTGAGCCAGGTCGGATCGCGCTGACGGGTCACGCCGATCAGGTCCGGGCCGATGCTGCGCAAACCAATGCCCTGCCCGTCCTGTGGGCCGAGGCTGTGGCAAGACGCGCAGCGGGTGCGGAACAGCTCTTCGCCATTGCTTGGCGGACGAATTTCCGGTGCATCGACGTAGCTTTCTTCCACACTGGGCTGCTTCCAGTTCTGCAGGGTGTTGGCCAGTTGGTCGGCCAGGATCCACGGATTTTCGAACGGCGAGGCCTTCATCCAGCGGCCCGTTTCCTGGTTGCCGACGATCAGGCTCAGGTTGTGGTCCTTGTTGCGTCCGTTGTCGATGCCGTCGATGAACAGGCCCAGTTTCTGCCGCAGCTCGGTGACGTCGGCGAATTCCCCGGTGAGGAATTTCCACCCGGGCCCGACCTGGAAGCGTTGCGCATAGGCCTTGAGCACCTCGGGGGTATCGCTCAAGGGGTCGATGCTGATGGAGTAGAAGAAAATATCCTTGCCGACCCTGTCTCCCAGCAGTTTCTGCACTTGACGCAGACGCGCGGTTTCCAGGGGACAGGAGTCGCTGCACGTGGTGAAGATGAAATTGATCACCACCACCTTGCCTTTGATCATGTCATCGAAAAAACGCAGCTGCCGACCGTCCTGGTCGGTCAGCAGGGTGTTGGGGAAATAACCGGCACCCCAAGGGGTAGCGTCCTCGACGACAGCGGGTTCGGCAGCGGCTGCCGGAGCCGCTGTGGGCGTCGACAATGGCTGGCTGGCGACCAGCAGCTGGCTGGCCAGCAAACCGGTCACCAACATCAGCACCAGGTGCATGCCCAAAGCGCGTGAGCGTGGTGAATGCAGCTTCGTGTTCATGTCGACACCCTCCCGGTTCATTTCGTGACGGTCACTTTCGGACCGTAACCATCACCGGTACGGAAGGTTGGCAGCGCGGCAGAGTTCACGTAGCGCACACCATCCCAGCTCGGCAGCGGTGTCGGCATCAACTGGAATTGCCCCGGGTGTTCAATGTCCCAGCGCAACAGCATCGAGTTGTCCTCGTGCTGCGTGTTGTGACAATGCTCCATATAGGTCCCGGCGAATTCGCGGAAGTTGATCGCCATCTCTACGCTGTCCAGCCCATCCTTTTCCGTACCGATGCGGTACACGTCCTTGCGCGCCCATTTTTCCCACTCCGGCGGCGCCTTGCCGCCGCGGCTGAGAATAATCCCCTCCTCGAAGTGCACATGCACCGGATGGCTCCAGCCACCGCCGCCGAGCTTGATGTTCCACACTTCCAGGGTCCCGAAGCCCTTGACGCCGGCATCGGTCGGGCCGCTGGCCAACTGGGTGGCCGTGTTCAGGCGACGTGGATCCATGTGGAAGCCGAAGCCACCATCGGTCTTGACCGTCCAGGGCGCCTCATCGGTGCCGTCGGAGCGGCCGAAGGTGAAGGTGCGATGGCGGGCCTTGGCCAGCAGCGCCTTGTCAGCCGTGTTGTCGCGATGGATCTTCAGCGGGATCATCACCAGGCCTTCAGCCTTGCCCGGTTTGGCCGGCTCGTACAGCGCCGGGTCCATGGCCAGGTCCTGGCCAGTGTAGGCCTTGACGTTGAGCTGCAGGATCTTGCCCACCGCCGGATCACCCCTGTCCCATTGGGGCCCATTGCTGCTTTGCTTGATCACCGCCAGGTATTTCTCCGAGAGCACGTCCGCCAGCGCCACCGGCTCTTTCGGGCCTTTGCCGTCGTCATGCACCAGCAGGTTGACGAAGAAGATCTTGTCGCCTGGCTTGATGCCGTTTTTCGCGAAGTTGACGATGATGTCGAACCGCTCGGCAATGCCCTGGGTGGGCAGGATGGCGTTGTGGTTCTGTTTGTCGCCGTCGGCGTCCAGGTCCATGCTGCCGTCGAAAGGCACGCTGTGTTCCATGATGTTGCCGTCGTTGGCAATCATGTGGAACGGCACCCGGGCATAGGACACACCTGAGCCTTTGGGGCCCTGGAACTCGCCGCTGGTGCCCTTGATTTCACGTACGAGCGCCAGTTTGTAGTAGCGCGATACCGAACCGTTGAGGATGCGGAACCGGTAGCTGCGGGCCCGCACGTCCAGGGTCGGTTTCCACTGCCAGTTGACCAGCACCTGGTCACCGATGAAGCCGTCGGTGTTGAACGGGTTGAACCATAGCTGACCAGTCTGATCCCAGGCCTTGTCGGCCACGACCAGGTTGACGTCGTAGTCGCGGTTACCCCAAGGCAAGGCGCTGCCGCTGGGGAAACGCAGGTTGACGCCGTCGTTCACCGATTCGTTGCCACGGTCCAGGGCGCTGTAGTAGTTCATCATCGCCGCGTTGCCCTTGTAGACATTCTGCGCGGTGAAATCGAGCATGTGGTCGTGGAACCAGTGGGTACTCATGGTTTCACGCCAGTCGCCGCGGATCTTGATGGTGCCGTGGTCGCAGGTTTTCAGGCCAGGGCTGCCGTCGTTGGTCCACAGGGTTTCGCCGGGCGAGCAAGGGAACGCCGCGCGCGGATCCTTGGCATCGGTATTGATGCTGTCATAGCCGGCCAACTGGATCGGCCAGCGATAGTCGTAATACTGTCCCGGAAAGAAAAACGCGTTGGCATAGCCGTCGCTTTCCGCCGGAGCGTGACCGTTGTGCTCGTGGGTGCTGATGGTGTGCAGGCCGAAGCCCATGTTCGCGCCAGGGTCGATCGGCAAGCCGTTGTAGTGACGCATCAACACCGGCTGGCCATACCTGACCATCAGCAGTTTCGGCGGCAAGGTGCCGTCGAAGGTCCACACCGAGTTGTGCTTTTGCACCGGCATGTTCGGGTGAAAACGTGCATCGACGCCCTTGGAGGTGCCATCGGTTGCCGGTACACCGGCGACGTTGTGATACAGACCGCCGGGGCCGAACTCGCCCACGGCGTAGTGGTGCATTTGCCGGGCATCACGGATACCGCCATTGACCCGTGCGCCGGTCTGCACGGTTTTGTAGGCGTTCTGCGGGTAGAACTCGTTCCAGCGCTGATGGGACCAGCCTTTTCCTGGTGGACGGCCTTCGGCGGAAGAACCGATACGGCGGTTGAGAAAATATTCGATCTGCGCCTGCCACGGATTGCGGTCAACCGCATTGGAATACTGGCTCGGAAAGGGTGTCAGCCCCGGTTGGCGCAAAAAGGCATCGAGCGCCGCGGTGGGCGGTGCACTGCGCGCCGCACTGGTAGGGTCCTGTTGCGGCAAAGGGCCGATGGCCGGTGGTGGAAACGGCAGCGGTGCAGAGGGAGTGGTGGGGTCGAGTTTTTCCGGCCCGAATTCCTCGAACAACACCAATTGCTGGGTAAATGGCTGCGCGCCGAACAACGGGCTGGGCTTGCCATTGGTGGGGTAGTTGAAACTGGTTTGCTGTGTCGGCGGAAGTTGGTTTTCCACCCGGGTGGTATCCCGCGAGCCTTTGTTCCCGTCAGGCAGATCGAAGGAATCCTGGTTGGCCTCCGGCATGCTCAAAATGGCATTGAGCGCCGCCGGTTCATCCGCGGGTTCGTCGTAATACGCCGAAGGATCGGTAGGCTCTGGCTGTCGCTCGTCGTCGATGGGGCTGGCGCGCAATGTCGCGGTGCCCAGCGCCATTGTCAGTAAGACGCCCAAAGGCGTTAACAGTGTCAAACGTTTGAAGTTGTACCGAGCTTTTCTTTCCATCACCAGCCGCCTCGATGTCGTGAAGAGGGTGATGGTGGCTGTGCAAAGATCTCGCCAGCTTTGTAACTGTTTTATACAAAAGTATTAACACTCGACAAAACAATGGCTTATCAACATCAATATGCCATGAGCGTGGGAATGACTGGGGAGTGACACCCGCTAACGGGGATAGTTCATCCCCGCTTTCAGGGGACCAACATGAACGACAGACGGACCGTGGTGCCCTCACCTTCACGGCTATCGAGGGTCACTGCACCGCCAAAACGCTCCATGATCCGCTTGACCAGCACCAGCCCGACGCCCAGCCCACTCTGCTTGGTGGTGAAGAACGGCCGGAAGGCCATGGTGCGCTGTTCTTCGCTCATGCCGATGCCGGTATCGCTGACCGTCACGCTGACACGCTGGGCTTCGCGCGGCTCGATCCGGATGGTCAGCGTTCCGCCGCTGCCCATGGCTTCCAATGCATTGGACAGCAGGCTGTTGAGGATCTGGGTCAATTGCACGTGCTGGCTCAGGACCATGGGCGTCTGGCCCGGCTCGAACACCACGTTGACCCTGGCCTTGCCGATCTGCTGCTCGTAAGCCAGCAGGCTGTCGTGCAGTGCAGCCACCAGGTTCACCGGTTCCGCCTCGTCATTGAGCGGGCGCAGGGACTGGAGCAACTCTCGTACCCAATTCGACATGCGATCGACCTGACCGATGATGTCGGTGATGTTGCCGTGTGCCGGACCGTCGTCGAACTCTATCGCCAGCTCGGCGCTTGAACGGATGTTCGCCAACGGATTGCGCAGACTGTGGGCGACCGCCGAGGACATCTCGCCCAGCGCGACGAAGGTTTCGTTGGTGATCAATTGTTTCTGCTGCGTCGCCAGCAGGATCGCCGCACGCCGCACGATCCAGTACAGCCCCAGATAAATCAGGGCGCCGCCCAGGGCGGTCGCCAGCCAGATCAGCACCAGGCCGCGCTCCATGCGGTTGATCAGGTCCTGCGGTTCCTTGTAGATCTCGACCATCGCCGTGACAGTGGTGCCATCGGCGTCGAACAGCGGAATGTAGTTCTCGAGGAAGATGAATTTGGGGCGCACCGCGAACTTCTGCTCCATGCGGGACTTGTCCACATCGTGGTAACTGGTCGACACGGACGTCTTCGAGTTGAAGGCCCGCTCGAGGTCTTCATCGTCATGAATCGTGGTGCCCATCAAGGACGGGTTGGTCGACCAGATCACCATGCGGTCGGGGGCATAGATATTGGCCAGGATCACGTCCGGCAGATTTTCGATATGGTCGAGGAACTCATCACGGGCACTGGCCCGGGCCAGCGGGTCGACGTCGGGAAAGTCCTTGTCTGTTCGCGGGTCGAGCAACTCGCCCATGGTCCGCACGTTGGGCATGGACACATGGCGCACCTCGGCCGTGGCAATCGCCTGGACGAACTGTGAGGTCAACAGCGCATCGCGCTGCACGCTTTCGGTAATCACGAACCGCGTCGACACCGCCCCCAGCGCCACCGCCACCGTGCCGATCACCGCCATGCTGATCAGCGAAAACCAGCGCAGCAGATCGAACGGCTGCTTGCGCGTTCTCAAGCGGACTTCGCTTTCGCTCGCAAGCACTTTGGCGATTGTGGTCATGGACACGTTCCCGGTAACCCCCCATAGGTTTATAGCCCACCCAAGGCAAATTGCCCGAACCTGGGGGCTGTGATTCCCCCCCCCCCCCCACCCCCCCCCAACCCCCCCTCCCACAGGTCATTCATCTGCCCAGAGAATTTGGGCAGTGTGGCTTATTGGGCGCGCAGGGTCTTTACGCCTTCGCTGGTACCCAGCAGCAACAGATCCGCCGGACGCGCCGCGAACAA
>NZ_PYUK01000010.1:0-241156 GCF_003097365.1 Pseudomonas sp. B1(2018) | reverse complement strand
CTTGATCTTGCCCTTGAAAATCAAAAGATCGCAGCCTCGTTGCACTCGACAGCTCCTACAGAGGAGGTTGCGGCGCTAATACACCGTAATTGATACACCATCCTTGTAGGAGCTGCCGCAGGCTGCGATCTCTTGATCTTGCCCTTGAAAATCAAAAGATCGCAGCCTCGTTGCACTCGACAGCTCCTACAGAGGAGGTTGCGGCGCTAATACACCGTAATTGATACACCATCCTTGTAGGAGCTGCCGCAGGCTGCGATCTCTTGACCTTGCCCTTGAAAATCAAAAGATCGCAGCCTCGTTGCACTCGACAGCTCCTACAGAGGAGGTTGCGGCGCTAATACACCGTAATTGATACCCCCATCCTTGTAGGAGCTGCCGCAGGCTGCGATCCCTTGATTTTGCCCTTGAAAATCAAAAGATCGCAGCCTCGTTGCACTCGACAGCGCCTACACAATGGATCTGCGGAGCTTCACATTGATCAACTAGTCCATTCGGACGAAGCCGCTCGCCATCCGCCGCCCTAACCTGTCTCTACAACAATAAAACCGTGTCGAGACCCACCATGCGCAAATCCACTTGTGCTCTGTTCATCATCGTCTGTGCTGGCGCGTCCACCAGCCTCTGCCAACTGTTCAAAAACGAAGCCTATCGACCGACCACGGCGTATTTCAGCTGTGCGAGCACGGCGATCAATTGCTATCCACCGCTGGTACGTAATCTGTTGCCTTGAGCGCAAGATTTCACCGGGCATAAAAAAACCACCGAATCATCGGTGGTTTTTTCGTCGCTTCAAGGATCAGGTTGGCAATACCCCACGGGCCCGCGACAAGGTCAACGCCAGGTCCTCGATCATGTCTTCCTGCCCCCCCACAGTCCCGCGTCGACCTAACTCCACCAACAGCTCCCGAGCAGCAATCCCGTACTTCTGCTCGGCACGCTTGGCGAACAGCAGGAACGAGCTGTAGACCCCGGCATAACCCAACGTCAGAGCATCGCGGTCGAGGCGGATCGGCTGGTCCATCATCGGCACCACCAGGTCTTCGGCCACGTCCATGATCTTGTACAGATCCACGCCGCTGTTGACACCCATGCGCTCCAACACCGCGACGAACACTTCCAGCGGCGTGTTGCCCGCCCCCGCGCCAAGGCCCGCTACAGACCCGTCGATCCGCGCAGCACCGGCCTCGATGGCGGCCAGGGAGTTGGCGATGGCCATGCCCATATTGTGGTGGCCGTGGAAACCGACTTCAGTCCCGGCGTTCAGGCCGGCGCGCAGGGCACCGATCTTTTGCGTCACTTCATCGGGCAGCATGTAGCCGGCCGAGTCGGTGCAATAGATGCAGTTCGCGCCGTAGCTTTCCATCAGCCGCGCCTGCTCCAGCAGTTTCTCCGGGCTGACCATGTGCGCCATCATCAGGAAGCCGACGGTGTCCAGGCCCATCTTCGCCGACATGCCGATGTGCTGGCCGGACACGTCCGCTTCGGTGCAATGGGTCGCCACGCGAATGGTCGAGACCCCATGCTCATGGGCCATTTTCAGGTGGTCGAGGGTGCCGATCCCCGGCAACAACAGGGCCGAAACCTTGGCCTGTTTCAGCTGCGGGATCACCGCAGCGAAGTACTCTTCGTCGCTGTGGGCCGGGAAACCGTAGTTCAGCGAGGCGCCGCCCAGGCCATCGCCGTGGGTGATTTCGATCAGCGGCACACCGGCCCCATCGAGACCGGTGGCCACCGAGACCATTTGTTCAATGCTGATCTGATGCTGTTTGGCGTGCATGCCGTCGCGCAGGCTCATGTCATGCAGACGGACGCTCTTACCTTGCAAATTCATGGCAATTCTCCACTCAACGGACGGGCAGTTGCAGGGTGCCCTTATGGGCTTCTTCGGCGAACATCTCGGCCGTGCGCAAACCGGCGGCGGTCATGATGTCGAGGTTGCCGGCGGACTTGGGCAGGAAGTCGCCGAGGCCTTCGACCTCGATGAAGATCGACACCTTGCGCCCGTCGAACACCGGCCCGTTGATCAGCTTGTAGCCGGGCACATAGCGCTGCACCTCGCGAACCATGTCCAGCACCGAGGTGCGGATCGCATCCTGGTTCGGCTCGTCATCGGTCAGGCAGTGGATGGTGTCGCGCATCATCAGCGGCGGCTCGGCCGGGTTGATCACGATGATCGCCTTGCCGCGTCGGGCGCCGCCGATCTTCTCCACCGCACCGGCGGTGGTGCGGGTGAATTCGTCGATGTTCTGCCGAGTGCCCGGGCCGACAGAACCGGACGACACGGTGGCAACGATTTCGCCGTAGCTCACCGGCTGCACCCGCGACACCGCCGCCACCATCGGGATGGTCGCCTGGCCACCGCAGGTGACCATGTTGACGTTCATCGCCAGGCTCGACGCGTGCTCCTTGAGGTTGACCGGCGGCACGCAGAACGGACCGATGGCCGCCGGCGTGAGGTCGATCATGATCACCCCGAGCTCGTTGAGCTTGCGGCTGTTTTCCGCGTGCACGTAGGCCGAGGTGGCGTCGAAAGCGATGCGAACATCATCGTCGAGCACGTGCGGCAGCAAGCCGTCGACTCCGCCGGCGGTGGTTTTGATGCCCATTTCCCGGGCACGTTTCAGGCCTTCGGATTCGGGGTCGACGCCAACCATCCATACCGGCTCGATCCATTCCGATCGACACATTTTCATCAGCAGATCGGTGCCGATATTGCCCGGGCCGATAATGGCCGCTCTGAGTTTTTTGCTCATGGGGTCAAACTCCAAAAGTCAGGCGCAGAAAGACACCCGGGCACTGCCCAGGCCATCGATGGTCAGAGAAAAACGGTCGCCAGCTCGGGCCGGTTCCAGTGGCACCAGGGAGCCGGAGAGGATGATTTCCCCGGCCTTGAACGGAATGCCGAACGCGCCCAGGGTGTTGGCCAGCCAGGCCACCGCCGTCAATGGATTGCCCTGCACTGCCGAACCCAGGCCTTCGCTCAGGGGTTCACCGTTCTTGAACACACGCATGCGCAAGTTCGGCAGGTCCAGCTCGCGGGGGTCGACCTTGCTGTCGCCCAGTACGAATACGCCGCAGGAGGCGTTATCAGCCACCGTGTCCTGGATGCGAATGCGCCAGTCGTGAATCCGCGAGTCGACGATCTCGAAGCACGGCATCACGTATTCGGTGGCGTCCAGCACATCGGCTTCGGTGATGCCAGGGCCGACCAGGTCGCGCTTGAGCTTGAAGGCGATTTCGCCCTCGGCGCGGGGCTGGATCAGTTTGTTCGCCGACAGGGAAATGCGCGCATCGTCATCGAACGACATCTGCCGGGTGATGAAGCCGAAATCCGGCTGATGCACGTTGAGCATCTGCTGCACTGCCGCCGAGGTCACCCCGATCTTCTTGCCGACGATCTGGTCACCGGCCGCGACCCGACGCTCAATGGCGTACAGGGAAATGTGATAGGCGTCTTCGATGCTGATCGACGGCCAACGCTCGGTCAGCGGCGCCAGGGTGGAGCCGCTGAGCAGCGCCTGATAAAGCTCTTCGCCGAACTCACGGCGCAATTGCACGCTCATCCGCGGGCCTCCTGAAGAAACGCCAGGCACTGACTGTTGAAATAGTCACGGTGCTCGACCTGGACCCAATGCCCGCACTCGCTGAGCATCACGAAACGGATTCTGGAACAGTTTTCGAGCATGGTCCGGGCACCGGAGGACGGGCAGAACTTGTCGTTCATGCCCCAGAAACCGAGGATCGGGCACTGCAACTCACTCAGACGCGACGTCAGGTTCGGCACCTGCATGGTCGACAGCACGCACACCGGCTGCTGTTGCACCACGGCCACCCGCTCGTTGACCGTCTCGTCGCTGATCAGGCTTTCATCGAACAGTTGCAGGGCCAGCAGACGACGCATGCCCGCCGCATCGTTCAGCTCACCCTTGGCGAAGGCCGCGCCCATTTTCTGGATGCCTTCCATTTGCAGGTAATACTGTTCCTTTTCCATCAGGCCACCGGGCGCCATCAGCACCAGACGGCTGACACGCTGCGGTTGGTCGAGGGCCAGTTTGATCGCGATCGCGCCGCCCAGTGAGTTGCCGACCAGCACACAACGCTGGATGTCGAGGGCATCGAGCAAACCGCTCAGGGCTGCGACAAAGAAATCCAGGGTGTAGAGGGTGTCGGGTTTGTCCGAGGCGCCGTAGCCCGGCAGATCCGGGACGATCACCCGGTAACCGGCCTCGGCAAACACCGGGTAGTTCTGCTTGAAGTTGCTGTGACCGCTGGCACCCGGTCCGCTGCCATGGATAAAAATCACCGGCTCGCCGTTGCCGCCATCCTTCCCGCTTGTATCCACATAGCGCAGCTGCAAACCATCCGGCAGCGTAACGAAGTGCCCTTGCGCTGAAGCGCCCATAAGGTGTCCTCCCGGCCTGTTGTTGTAGTCGGATTATTCAGACGGGCCGGGTGCGCAACATCGTCCGACAGGACTACGCCCTTGTAGGAGCTGCCGAAGGCTGCGATCTTTTGATTTTGTTTTTTGAAGCAAGATCAAAAGATCGCAGCCTTCGGCAGCTCCTACAGGCTCTAGTCTTATCGGACGTTGGATTACAGGGACCACAGACCTAGCATCGACGGCATTCCCGAGCGGCAAAAAGAGAATTCCCATGCTTGACCCAATGGACTTTCGCGGCAAAGTGGTACTGGTCACCGGCGGTGGCAAAGGTGTGGGTCGCGGCATCAGCCAGCGCTTTCTCGACTGCGGCGCCGAGGTGGTGATCTGCGGTCGCGAAGCCCCGCCATCCGTGCCTGTCAGCGGCGGGTGCGAGGCGCTGTTCGTGCCCTGCGACCTGCGGGACGTCGAACAATCCGGGCGCTTGATCGCACAGATCATCGAGCGTTTCGGTCGCCTGGATGTTCTGGTCAACAACGCTGGCGGCTCACCGAATGCCGACGCTGCCACGGCATCTCCCCGTTTCAGTGAAGCGATCATTCGCTTGAACCTGATCGCGCCACTGAACCTGTGCCAGCAAGCCAACCAGGCGATGCAGGCCCAGGCCGAGGGCGGCGCGATCATCAATATCTGCAGCGTCAGCGCCACCCGCCCTTCCCCCGGTACCGCCGCCTATGGTGCGGCCAAGGCCGGTCTGCTGAACCTGACCACCTCGCTGGCGGTGGAATGGGCGCCGAAGGTGCGGGTCAATGCGGTGACCGCCGGGCTGATTCTCACCGAGCAGGCGGCCATGCATTATGGTGACGACGCGGGCATTGCCCGGGTGGCGGCGACCATTCCATTGCAACGTCTGGCGACCCCGGAGGACATTGGCGATACCTGCCTGTACCTGGCGTCGTCTTTGGCCCGTTATGTCAGCGGCGCGGACATCGCGGTGCACGGTGCCGGCGAGCGACCGGCGTTTCTCGACGCGGCACAATCCTGAAAAGATCGCAGCGTGCGGCAGCTCCTACACAAGATAATGCCGTACCTGTAGGAGCTGCCGCAGGCTGCGATCTTTCCAGCATTCGAATAACAATAGGAGTTCCGACATGCCCGCAATCGCCAGCCACAGCGTCCCGATCGACCTCACGCCACAAGCCGCCTGGACCAAACTGCGCGACCTGAGCCTCGCCCCGCACTATGTACCGGGGCTGACCGGTTGCCTGTTTCATCCTGGGCCAAAGGAAGGCCCAGGCGCCAGTCGCCGTGTGTTGCGCAAGGGCGGTCAGTACCTGGATGAAAGCGTGATGCAGTGGCAGGAAGGCACGGGGTTCGTGCTGCTATTGCACAAAGGCAGCAATGGTTCGCCCTTTCCGTTTCGCGAGGCCAGCTTCAGCTATGCCCTGCAAGCCGAAGGCGACACGACCCGCATCACCCTGCAAATGCGTTACAGCCTGCGCGGTGGCCGGTTGGCAGAGTGGTTGCTGGCCAAGGCCTTCGACAAGGTCGTGAGGCAGATTGCCGAGAACCTCAAGGCGTACTACGAAACCGGCCGGACGCAGAATGCGGATATGGCTGTCAGCACATCCGACATCAACGTTGCCTGACACACCGCCTTCGCGGGCAAGCCCGCTCCCACAGGGGATTGGGGGGTGTTTGCAAATGCCGGGGTCACCACAAAAACTGTGGGAGCTGGCTTGCCTGCGAAGGGGCCGGAACATCCAACATCAATGTTGCCTGACACACCGCCTTCGCGGGCAAGCCCGCTCCCACAGGGGATTGGGGGTGTTTGCAAATGCCGGGGTCACCCTAAAACCTGTGGGAGCTGGCTTGCCAGCGATGGGGTCGGAACATCCAGCTTCAATGTCGCCTGACACACCGTCATCGCTGGCAAGCCAGCTCCTACAGGATCGCGGCGACACTCAGGAACGCGCCACTTCCGAGTGAGCGGTAAACCGGGTGGCGACGATCTTCCATTGGCCGGCAATACGCTGGTAACGGTCCTGATAGAACCCACCCAACTGCCGCGTCGCCCCGCTCTCGCCATCCAGGTTGAAATACCACAGGGCCCAACGGCCCTGGGCCTGATCCTCGTCCAGCATCTCGATTTCCGGGTTGGCGCCATGATGCAGGTCGATCACCCGCTCATGGCAGGCCAGTTCGCGGTACAGCGCGACAAAACTGTCGCGCTCACGAAAGATCCCCAACGGACCGTAATCGATCAGCACTTCACCCTCGGCAAAGCAGTCGGCAATCACCTCGACCTGCTTGAGGTCGCAGGCGTTGAGGTAGCGATGCTTGAGCTGGCGGATGTCCTCCAGCGCTTCCAGGCGGGCGATCCGCTGTTCCAGGTTCATGCTTCACCTCGCGCAGTTACGTTAACTTCACTCCAGAAGGCTTTCATCGAGCGGATCTTGCCGTCGGCATCGAACTCCATCACGTCGATCACATGCAGCGAACACGGTTGCCCGCCCCACTCCATGTCGACCCTGAACGGCATCGCCCCGCAACCGTTGAGCGTCGCGCGTACCGGGCCGGTCCGGGTTGCCGAGACTTTCATCGCCCCCAGTCCTTCACGATAAAAACGCGCAATGGCGTCGATGCCCTGCAACGGCGCCTGGCCGACCGGGTCTTCAACGGTGGCGTCTTTGGCGTAGAGCGCGAGGATACCTTCGATGTCGCTGGCATCCACCAACTCCACATAACGCGCCATGTTCGCCTGGATCTGCTCTGCACTGATCATTCAGACCACCTCGAACAGGGCGGCGGCGCCCATGCCGCCACCGATGCACATGCTCACCACCACATACCGCAAACCGCGACGCTGGCCTTCGATCAGCGCATGTCCAACCATCCGCGCCCCGGACATGCCGAACGGATGGCCGATGGAAATCGCCCCACCGTTGACGTTCAGGCGCTCGGCCGGAATGCCCAGGGTGTCGCGGCAGTACAGCACCTGACAGGCGAACGCTTCGTTCAACTCCCAGAGGCCGATGTGGTCCATGGTCAGGCCGTGGCGCTTGAGCAGCTTGGGAATGGCGTAGACCGGGCCGATGCCCATCTCGTCGGAATTGCAGCCGGCGACCGCCATGCCGCGATAGATCCCCAGCGGTTCCAGGCCACGCTTCTCGGCCAGTTTGGCGCTCATCAACACCGAGGCCGACGCACCGTCGGACAGCTGCGAGGCATTGCCGGCGGTGATGAAACGTCCCTTGTCGCTCCACTGACCGCCCGGCCATACCGGCTCCAGCGCCTTCAGGCTTTGCAGGGTGGTGTCGATACGGTTGCACTCGTCACGCAGCAAGGTCACGGATTCATGGCGGGTTTCGCCGGTCGCCTTGTCGACGATCATCTGGCGGCTGGCCAGCGGCGCGAGCTCGCGGTCAAAGCGCCCGGCGCTCTGGGCCTGTGCGGTACGCAGCTGGCTCTGGTAGCTGTATTCGTCCTGCTCGTCGCGGGAGATGCCATAGCGCGCGGAGACGATCTCGGCGGTTTCGATCATCGGGATGTAGGCGTGCGGGTCCAGTTCGATCACCGAAGCCGACTGGTTGCGATAGAGGTTCTTGTGCTTGTTCTGCACCAGGGAAATCGACTCCAGGCCACCGGCCACGGCGATGTCGATTTCGTCGCACATGATGCCTTTGGCGGCCATGGCGATGCTCATCAGACCGGACGAGCACTGGCGCTCGACGGCCATCCCGGCAACCGATGCCGGCAAGCCGCCGGCAATCGCGCACAGGCGTCCCAGGTTATAGGACTGCGTACCCTGCTGCGCCGCGGCGCCAATGATCACGTCGTCCACTTCACCCGGCTCGATGCCCGCGCGGCGCACGGCTTCGTGCACCACGTGGCCACCCAGTTGCGGCGCTTCGGTGTCATTGAACGCACCGCGAAAGGCCTTGCCGATCGGAGTACGGGCGGTCGAAACAATGACGGCTTCTTTCATGCTGGATTCCTCGAATATGCTGTTGAAGGTCAGGCCGGGTAATAGCGACTGATGGTGTCGACCACACAGCCGGGACGTTCCTCGCCGTCGATGTCGACGCTGACGCGGATGGTCGCCTGCACGCCGCCCTTCACTTCCTCGACCGCGATCAATTGCGCACTGCCGCGCACCCGCGAACCGACGCGCACCACCGAGGGGAAGCGCACCCGCTCGCAGCCGTAGTTGACGCCCATGGCCAGGCCACGGACTTCGACGATCTGCGGCAGGAACAGGTTGACCAGTGACAGGCTCAGGTAGCCATGGGCGATGCAGGCGCCAAACGGGCCATCGGCGGCCTTGAGCGGATCGACGTGAATCCACTGGTGATCGCCAGTGGCGTCGGCGAACCGGTCGATGCGGTCCTGCTCCAGCAGCAGCCAGTCGCTGACGCCGAGCGACTGGCCAACGGCCTCGAACAGGGCCATCGGCGTGTCGAAAATACGTGGCATGGTCACGCCCTCTGGCTGGATACCGACAACACTTCGCCGGTCATGTAGGAGCTGTAGTCGCTGGCCAGGAACATCATCACGTTGGCCACTTCCCAGACTTCGGCGGCGCGGCCGAAGGCTTCGTTGGCGGCAAGTTGATCGAGCACCGCCTGAGGCGCGGATTTGCGCAGGAAATCGTGCAGGGCGATGCTCGGGCTGACCGCGTTGATGCGGATGCCGTAGTCCGCGGCTTCGACCGCTGCACAGCGAGTCAGCGCCATGACGCCGGCCTTGGCCGCGGCGTAGTGCGCCTGTTCTTTCTGCGCGCGCCAGCCCAGTACCGAGGCGTTGTTGACGATGACCCCGGCACGCCGCTCCATCATTTTCGGCAGCATGGCGCGGGTCATGCGCATGGTGCCGGTGAGCGTCACATCCAGCACCCGGTTCCACTCTTCGTCGCCCATCTCCACCAGCAGGCGCGAGCCGCCGAGGCCGGCGTTGTTGATCAGCACGTCGACGCCTTGCAGATCACGTTCGGCGCAGGCAATCAGCTGCTGCACCTGGGCTTCGTCGGCGACGTTGCAGACCTGGCCGAAGACCTGCTGCAGCCCGGTGGTTTCGCGAATTTTCAGCACTGCTTCGGCCAACCGGCCTTCATGGATATCGCTGATCATCAGCGCCCGGCAACCTTCCTCGGCAGCCCGCACGGCGGCGGAAAAACCGATCCCGGCACCGGCGGCGGCAGTGATCAGTACCGACTTGCCGCGCAGCAGGCCGCGACCTTCAACATATTGAGGTACAGACATGAACTCTCTCCTTTCAGGCGCGCGGACGCGTCTCTTTGGGCATGCCCAAGGCACGCTCGGCGATGATGTTGCGCTGGATTTCGTTGCTGCCGCCGTACAGGGTGTCGGCGCGGCTGAACAGGTACAGCGACTGCAAACGGGTCAGTTGGTAGGGCGCCGCTTCGAGCAATTCCGCTTCGGCGCCGAGCACGTCCATCGCCAACTTGCCGAGGCTGGCGTGCCAGGTCGACCAGAACAGCTTGTAGATGGTCGCCTCCTTGCGCAGCGAACCGTCCTGGCTACCCGAAAGCATGCGCAGCGAGTTGTAGCGCATGATCCGCAACCCGCTCCAGGCTTCGGCCAGGCGCTGGCGCAGGATCGGATCGCGGTCGGCACCGTTGGCTTTAGCGATGGCGATGATTTCGTTGAGTTCGTTCTGGAACTGCATCTGCTGGCCGAGGGTCGACACACCGCGCTCGAAACCCAGCAACGCCATGGCGATCTTCCAGCCATCACCCGGCGCGCCGATGATATTGGCGGCGTCGGTGCGGGCATCGTCGAAGAACACTTCGTTGAACTCCGAGGTGCCGGTCAGTTGCTCGATAGGCCGCACGGTGATTTGCGCCTGGGCCATCGGCACCAGCAGGAACGACAGGCCGCGATGGCCGACGCTGCCAGGTTCAGTACGGGCGATGACAAAGCACCAGTCCGATTCGTGGGCCAGGGAGGTCCAGACTTTCTGGCCATTGATCACCCATTGGCCACACGCCTCGTCCAGCGAGGCGCGGGTCTTGACGTTGGCCAGGTCGGAACCGGCGCCCGGCTCCGAATAGCCCTGGCACCAGAACGACGTGCCGCTGACGATCCCCGGCAAAAAGCGCTGTTGCTGTTCGACCGTACCGAACGCGGCAATGGTCGGCCCGGCCAGGCCTTCGCCGATATGGCCCATGCGACCGGGGCCGCCGGCGCGGGCATATTCTTCGTGGAAAATCACTTGCCGGGTGATCGACAAGCCACGCCCGCCATGCTCCGGCGCCCAGCCGACGCAGGTCCAGCCGCCTTCGGCGAGCTTGCGCTCCCAGGCTTTGCGCTCTTCGGGAAACATGTGCTCGTCGCCCGGACCGCCGCGAAAACGCAGGGCCTCGAACTCACCGCAAAGGTTGGCGCTCATCCAGTCGGCCACTTCCTGGCGGAAGCGTTCGTCCTGCTCGCTGAAACTGATTTTCATGGCTGCTCTCCAAGAATCACCGAAGCAATGCGCTCGCGATGCCAGGCCGGTAGCCCGAGGAAACTCTCGCTGGCGCGGGCGCGCTTGAAGTAGAGGTGCGGGTCGTATTCCCAGGTGAAACCGACGCCGCCGTGCAACTGGATCGACTCGGACGCGCAGTGGAAATAGGTCTCGGAGCACTGCGCCTTGGCCAGCGCCGCCGCCAACGGCAGTTCGGCCGCGACCTGCGGATCACCCTGGGGGTCGAGAACCTCCTGGGCCACGCACGCGGCGTAGTAGCTGGCCGATCGCGCGCATTCGACTTGCAGCATCATGTCGGCGGCGCGGTGTTTGAGGGCCTGGAAACTGGCAATCGGGCGCCCGAACTGCTGGCGTTCCTGCATGTAGGCCACGCTGAGGTCGAGCACCTGCTGCGCGCCGCCGGTCTGCTCGGCAGCCAGGCCGATGCAGGCCAGTTGCAGGACGCGCTCAAGGTGCGGCCAGCCGTGACCGAACTCACCCAGCAGCGCGTCAGCTTCAAGGTGCAGGCCCTTGAGCTGGATCCGCGCCTGGCGCCGGGTCTGGTCCATGGTTGGCAGCATTTGCCGTTCGATGCCGGCCTGTGCCGCGTTCACGACAAACAGGCTGATGCCCTTTTCGCCAGTGGTTCCGGGTTGTCGTGCGGCAATGATCAACAGATCAGCGCCATGGCCGTCGAGTACATGCTTGAGGGTGCCGTCGAGAATGAACCCGTCGCCTTCGGCCACCACCGTTGCCTGGACATCGTCGGCCGACCAGCCGTTGGCACTGCTGAACGCCAGGGTCGCCGTCACGCTGCCATCGGCGATCGACGGCAACCAGCGCTGTTTCTGTTCATCATTGGCAGCCAGCAACAGCGCGGGTGTGGCCATGCAGGCGGTGGCGAAAAACGGCGAGCACAGCAAACGCCGGCCCATCTGCTCGAGCAGGATCGTCAGCTCGACAAAGCCGAGACCAAGGCCACCGTAGGTTTCGGGGATATGAATGGCGGGCCAGTACATTTCCTGGCACAACCGCTGCCAGAGGGCTTCATCGAAGCCCCGTTCACTGACCATTGCCGCCCGCACGGCGGCTGAATCCGAGACATCGGCGAGGAAGCCCTCGGCCGATGCGCGGATCATTTCCTGTTCGTCGCTGAATGCAAACTCCATCGCGGCGCCTTCTGCTCGTTTGGCGGGGCGCGCATGGCGCAACACCCCTTTGAGCATGAAGTTTGGCGCCGCCCGGACGCGGCAGAATCGTTAGCCCTGCCTAGTCCGAACGGGTGATGTGCTGCGGTGACTGCTCAGCCGGGAAGCCGATCAGCGACAGTCGCCCCCCATGCGCACGAGCAGCGCTGAACGGTGCGGCTTGAGGTACGGGTTGATTTCACCGACCTGGCACGACGCCAGGTTCTGCAGTTCAGCCGCGAGAGGCTCTTGCAGGAACAGCAGCCCCGCCGGACGGGACTCGGATTGCAACTGCGCCACCGTCAGCGGCGCCACCGGCCGGCCCATGTAATAGACCAGGCGGATATCCGGCTCACCGAGGGTGTAAGCCTTCTGCCCCGGCTGCCCGTCGGCCAGCGTGGCAACCTGCTCAAGACCGCCGACCCGGTGCGACAACACCCGCGCTTCGACGAACATGTAGAACACCACAAACCCGGCCAGCATCACGTAGGGCACAACGGCCAGGGTCGTGCGCCAGCGCCCCTTCAGTTCATCGAGCAGCGCCGACCAGTGCATCGCCAGCAGCAACGCCATGGACGGATAGACCGGCAACAGGTACTTGCCATGCTTTTCGGTGAACAGGGAAAAAACCAGCAGCGGCAACAGGCTGCAGCACAGCAGCATGCCGGCCTCGCGGCGCGCGCGGATCATTGCCCAGAACTTGCGCGGCTGTACAAACACGATCAGCCAGAACGGGAAGAAATCACCGGCCAGGTACAGCAGATAGGCATACCAGGCCTCGGCGCCCTGCCCGTCGATCTTCTTCACGATGTCTTCGCTGATGATCGAGGCCCAGATGCCCCAGCCCTGGCTCACCGACACCGCCACGTACCAGGAACTGCCCAGCACCAGGGCAATCAGCCAGCCCCAACCGTCACACAGATAAGCCTTGGCCCGGGCATCGCGGTAGATCAAGGCATAGGTCAGGATCGGTGCCGTCACCCACAACAGGCAGACCGGCCCTTTGGTCAGCAGCGCGCACCCCAGCAGTACGTAGCTCAATCGACTCCACAAGGCTCGCCCCTGCAGGAAGATGAACTGCCAGGCCGCCAGCAGCGCGCCGAAGCACAGCAGGGTCAACAGCATCTCGATTTCCGAGCGCCGTGCGAACAGGCTGAAGGCACCGTTCGCGGCCAGGAACACCACGGCGAACAATCCGACCTGCCACCCCACCTGCCGGACGCCGTACAGATAGGTGCCAAAACAGCACAAGGCAGCCGCCAGCGCCGAAGGCAGGCGTACGCTCCACTCGGACAAGCTGCCCAACACCGCCGTTGAAACCAGACCGGCCCAATAGAAAAACGGCGGCTTGGAGAGATACAAGTCGCCGTTCATGTAAGGCAGCAGCCAACTTCCCGCCTCGCGCATTTCGCGCACGGTGACGGCGCGGCGGGCCTCGTTGACACTGAGGAACGGCACGCTGCCCAGTCCCCAGAAAAACAGCAACGCAACCGCGATGGCCACGAGCAACGTAATATTTCGGGTCGATAACGATCCGCGCATGACCTACTCCTTCAGGCTTTTACTTTTAGCGATCAACTGCAGGTTGCGAAAATAGACAAGGGAGCCGAAGGCCTGCCCGACGATGAACACCGGGTCCTCTCGGTAAATGGCATAGGCCAGCAACAAAGTGCTGCCGACGATGCTCAGGTACCAGAAGCTCACCGGGATCACGCTGCGTTTCTTGTACTCGCTGTACAGCCACTGCAGGACAAACCGCCCGGTAAAGGCGATCTGGCCAATAAAACCGACGGCCAGCCAAAGGGCTTCGCGGGAGAGATTCATCCTTCTATCTCCTGGGCAATGGTGTTCAGCCGCGTGCGCTTGATCAGCCACCAGACGCCGAACAAATCGAGAATGCCGACCAGTGCGCGGTCGAGGTTGCCGTATTTCGACACCCCGGCCGTGCGCGCCCGGTGGTTGACCGGGTGCACGATCATGCGCCCGTTGTGACGCTGGATCAGCGCCGGAATGAAGCGGTGCATGTGGTCGAAGTACGGCAGGCGCAGGAACGCCGCGCGCTCGATCAGCTTCAGGCCGCAACCGGTGTCCGGGGTGGCGTCCTTGAGCAGGCGGCGGCGCAGGTTGTTGGCGAACCGCGAGGCGTAGCGTTTGCTCGCGGTGTCGCGGCGATTGACCCGGTGCCCGGCGACCAGTTGCACATCGGCCTTGCCCGGTTCGCCGCGCACCAGCGCCAGCATCCCGGGGATGTCCGCCGGGTCGTTCTGGCCGTCGCCATCGAGGGTCGCCAGCCATTGCCCGCGGGCCTCGCGGGCGGCGTGGTACAGCGACGTGCTCTGCCCCAGCGACCGCTCGTGATGGAGGATGCGCAGGGTGTTCAGCCCGCTCTGGCGGATCTGCCGCAGTTCCTGCAGGGTCGAATCGGTGCTGCCATCGTCGACCACGATGATTTCGTACGACTCATCGGCCAGCGCCACGCGGATTTCCTCAATGAGCGGCTTGAGGTTGTTCGCTTCGTTCTTGGCGGGAATCAGTACGGATACAAAAATGTCTTGGCTCATGGAGTCACTCTCGCCTTTATTGGATTTCTTTTATCAGAGGCGAATCAAGGTGTCGTACACCGGCCGACTCGATGCAGTACTCAGCTTTTCACGGCGATGACGCCAACAGTGCCCCGTCCCGTGGACACACTCGCGCGACCTCGCACACGGTGCCCGGCCGTTTGTAAAAATCGCGTCAATATTCCATGCACTTTTTGTCATCATTGCCCTGATGACACAGCGAATTCTGTTGCCATTGGCGCCTGCCCATCTAAAGTGCACCCACGCAAGTGAAAAACATGAATCGGCTAAGGATGCAGAACCATGAGCACTGAGCAAGAGACGACTTTTGACGAACCACGGCTCAACAGCACGGAAATCCGCATTCTGGGTTCGTTGATCGAGAAAAAAGCCACCAGCCCGGAAACCTATCCCCTGACCCTCAATGCGCTGGTGATCGCCTGCAACCAGAAAACCAGCCGCGAACCGGTGATGAACCTGACGCCGGGCCAGGTCGGCCAGAGCCTGCGTGCACTCGAAGGACGCGGCTTCGCCAGGCTGGTGATGGGCAGCCGTGCCGACCGCTGGGAACACAAGGTCGACAAGGCTCTGGAACTGGTGCCGGCGCAGGTGATCCTGACCGGGCTGATGTTTCTGCGCGGCCCGCAGACCGTCAATGAACTGCTGACCCGCAGCGGCCGCATGCATGAATTCGAAGACGCCGAACAGGTCGTGCATCAACTGGAACGCCTGATTGCCAGGGGCCTGGCCGTGCTGATACCGCGTCAGGCCGGCCAGCGCGAAGACCGCTACACCCACGCCCTGGGTGATCCGGCGGATATCGAGGCAATCATGGCGGCCCGGCAGAACCCGTCCGAGCGCGGCAGCAGTGGGGTTTCGGTTGAACGGATCGAGGAGCTGGAGGCGCGGATTGCGGCGCTGGAAGAGCGGTTGGCACGGCTCGAATAGCCTGGATTTTTGCCTGGCACAAAACCTGTGGGCTGACTGACATTTGAGATTGACACAAAACCTGTGGGAGCGAGCTTGCTCGCGAAAGCGGATTGTCAGTCACATCAATGCTGGATGTGCCGACGCTTTCGCGGGCAAGCCCGCTCCCACAGTGGAGCTGTGGACTGACTGACATTTGTGATTGGCACAGAACCTGTGGGAGGTTACTCCCCGTCCCAGTAATCCACCCCATCGGCCTGCCGGGCCACCGCGACAAATCCCGATGCATTACCCTCGGCATCGACTTTGAAGTCATCCATCACGGCATATTTGCCGGAATCCGGGTATTCGCAGATCTCCGGCGATTGCTGGGTGCTGACGGCCAGATACCGCAACTCGCCGTTGCTGGTATTGATGATCTGATGGGCCTTTTCAGGCCCACCCGGTGGACAGGCGATCACATCACCGGCGCGGATTGGAAAACGCTCGTCTCCCAGGCGGACCTGCCCTTCCCCGGCCACGACGTAGAACATTTCCTCATTGACCCGATGGCTGTGAAACGGACTGCCGCGCATGCCCGGCTCCAGCACATACAGGCGATATCCCAGCTTTTGCGCCCCCAGTTGCTGACCGACTCGGGCCAGACGCTGTTGATAGCGACCGGCGGTTTCACCGGTCGGCGCAAACGCTTCGGGCAGCGGTTCAAGCTCGACAGTGTTCAGATTGAGAATGGGCGGGTGCATGGACACCTCCTAGCTGCGGGCAAACGCCACGGCCTTCTGGAACTGCTCATCCGTTGGCCGTACACCGGTATAGAGCACAAATTGCTCCAATGCCTGGATCGCGATCACTTCCAGCCCGGTGATGACCCGCTTGCCTTCGGCACGGGCACGCACGATAAGCGGCGTTTCCGAGGGGATCGCCACCACATCAAAGACAGTGTCTGCTTTTTCGATCACATCGCCCTCGAAGGCCAGTTGCTCGGCCTCCGGCCCTCCCGTCATGCCGATCGGGGTGACATTGACCAACATCTGCGGGCGACAATTGCCCAGCTCTGCCTGCCACTCATAGCCCAACGACTGCGCCAGCGCCTGCCCGGCGCGCTCGTTGCGGGCCACGATCAGGCCGTTCTCGTAGCCGCCATCGCGCAAGGCGCTCGCCACGGCCTTGGCCATGCCGCCGCTGCCGCGCAGGGCAAAGGTGGAGTCCTTGGGCACCTGGTGTTTTTCCAGCAACTGGGCAACGGCGATGTAATCGGTGTTGTAGGCCTTGAGATGACCGTCGGTGTTGACGATGGTGTTGATCGATTGAATGGCGGCGGCAGAGGCGTCCAGTTCATCCACCAGTTCAATGCAGGCTTCCTTGAACGGCATCGACACGCCACAACCACGAATGCGCAGGGCGCGAATGCCGGCGACGGCGCCCGGCAGGTCCTGGCTGGCAAAGGCCTTGTAGTAGAAGTTCAGGCCCAGTTGTTCATACAGATGATTATGAAAACGCAGGCCAAAGTTCCCGGGGCGCCCTGAAAGGGACATGCACAGCTGGGTGTCTTTGTTAGGGTTCATCTGCATGGCAAAGCTCCTTCAAATGCACTTTTCGGATGGACGGGATTAGCCCTCCATCGGGATCTGATCGATCATGAAAGCCTGGACGCACGGGCTTAAACAGGTCGGTAAGAAAGTCGGTACAGACCTTACACAAAATTTACCTGGCGGCCGTGCTGTTTTTCGAAAAAACGCTGTCTTAGTAGTATCCCCGCGACAATCCCTGGATCTATTGCAGACACAGGCGCCGGGCTGAAGAACCGAGGAACTATCATGATCCGTAAAATCCCCACAGTAGCCTTGCTGATCGGCGCCCTCGCTATCGCGGGACAGGCGCAAGCCCATGGTGGTGGCAATTACTGGCAGGGTCCGGCGGTGTTTGGCGCGATCGTCGGTACTGCCATCGTAGGTTCGGCTCTGATCAACGCCAACCGCCCGGTCTATGTCGCGCCGCAACCGGTCTACGCAGCACCGCCTCCGGTTTATTACGCGCCACCGCCACCGGTTTACTACCAGCCGGCCCCGGTCTACGTGCAGCAACCGATCTACTACCGCCCGGCCCCGGTCTACTATGGGCCACCCCGTGGTTACTACGGCCCGCCACGCGGCTACTACGGCCCCCACTACGGGCGCTGGTAACGAACTCATCAAGCCCCGCTGAAACAGCGGGGCTTTTTTTATGGGACTTCACGGAAACATCTGTAGGAGCTGCCGAAGGCTGCGATCTTTTGATTTTGCTTTTGCGATCTGGAGATTGCTGAAGATCAAAAGATCGCAGCCTCCGGCAGCTCCTACAGGTATCGGTGTTTCCCGGAATGACATGAACCACCTTTTTTATGCCCATTGGGCGGTGCAGGTCTGGATAAATCTCGCCAAGGTCGCTATCGGGACAGTGCGCGCGGCAGAAACGGGCAAGATGGACTCGACCGGTTTTCTGCCGTGTGGCGAAAAACGGTCATATTTTTGTCATGACAGATCCGCAAGCTCGGTGCTGTCCGTCGAAAACAGGTTGATAACAACAAGGACGACCACATGCCAACGCAAAACCCGCACCGCATCGTCGGTCTGTGCACCTCCAGCAAGGTGTACAACGCACTGACCGAACTCAAACACCTGGAAGGTCATCGCAGCGCCAAGTTTCTCTCGCTGCTGACGCAAAACCTGGTGCGCAAGGGCCTGCTCAACGAGCAGGAAGTGGTCAATATGCTCGATCAGGTGGTCAACTGACCGACCAACGGTCATTTGCCCCCGCTGGCATCAATGACCACTATCGAAAGCGTTGATTACTCCTCGAGGCACCCGGACCTTAAAGTAGCTCCACAGATTGATGGAGGTACTTTTCATGTCCCAGGTTCAGATCATGTCCGTTATCGGCAGCGCCGTCCCCGCACAGCTCAGAGAGCTGGGCATGCTCGCCTGCTGGTATCTGGTGCAGGACGGTGTACAGATCAGTGGCCCGCTGACTTCGCTGCCCGCCGCCCGGGAGCTGTCGCAACGCATCGGCACCGGCCAGTCCGGCAGGCTCAGCGCCTAGGGCAGCTGCACCCGCGGTTTGGTTTCGATGAAAATGTCCCAGCTAGCCATGAACAGGGCCGCGATCAACGGGCCGATGACAAAGCCGTTGAGCCCGAAAATCGCCAGGCCGCCGAGGGTCGAAATCAAGATCATGTAATCCGGCATCCGGGTGTCCTTGCCCACCAGAATCGGTCGAAGCACGTTATCCACCAGGCCGATCACGAAGATCCCGAACAATCCCAACACCACGCCCTGCCAGATCGCCCCGGTGAGCAGGAAAAACGCCGCCACCGGCACCCAGACAATCCCCGCCCCCACCGCTGGCAACAGCGACAGAAACGCCATCAACACCGCCCAGAGCAATACGCTGGGAATGTCCAGAAACCAGAAAATCAGGCCACCCAGCGCGCCTTGTGTGATCGCCACCAGCAGGTTGCCCTTCACCGTGGCCCGTACCACGCGATTGAACTTGAGCTGCAAACGACGTTTCTGCTGTTCCTCCAACGGCACCGCCGCACGCACCTTGCGCGCCAGTTCCGCGCCGTCGCGCAGGAAGAAGAACAGCAGGTACAGCATGATGAAGAAACTGACGATGAACTCGAACGTGCCCTGGCCAAAAATGAAGGCCTGGGCGGCCAGCTCCTGCCCGCCGGTCATCGCACTCTTGACGATTTTTTCTCGCAATCCGTTCAGCTCGCCCATGCCGAAGCGGTCCAGCAGGTGCTGGAAATACGGCGGCAGGATGTGCTTGAACTGCGCCACGTACCCGGCGATGTCCAGTTCGCCGCTCTCGATGTTCTTGTAGAGCGCGGCCCCCTCCTGGATCAGGAGGATGCTGAGGACTATCACTGGCAGGATCGCAATCAACAGGCAGATGCTCAGCGTGAGCAGTGACGTGAGGTTGCGCTCCCAGCCGAACTTCAGCTGCAGCCGCCGTTGCAGCGGTGCAAAGAGGATGCCGAGGATTACCGCCCAGAACACAGCGCCGTAGAACGGCAGCAGGATCCAGATGAAGGCGACGCTCACCAGGGCCAGAAGGATCGTCAGCGATCTGTCTTTCAGGGTTTCTTCGTTCATATCCGATCCATGCCCGCCGGGACGCAACACTTGGGCCCTGATGTTTAGTCCGCTACGGCTCGCGCGAGTGCCATCTCTTTGTTGACCAGACATGGATCCAGGTCAATAAACGCTCCGTGCCGAGCGTTTATCCTGCGCGGCTTTTGCGACCGACACCGCCATGAACCTCACCGCGCCAGAACTGCTCGCCCCCGCCGGCACCCTGAAAAACATGCGTTATGCCTTCGCCTATGGCGCCGATGCCGTGTACGCCGGCCAGCCGCGCTACAGCCTGCGGGTGCGCAACAACGAATTCGACCACGCCAACCTCGCCCTCGGCATTCGCGAGGCCCAGGCGCAGGGCAAACGCTTCTACGTGGTGGTGAACATTGCGCCGCACAACGCCAAGCTCAAGACATTCCTCAAGGACCTTGAACCGGTGATCGCCATGGCCCCCGATGCGCTGATCATGTCCGACCCCGGCTTGATCATGCTGGTGCGCCGGCACTACCCGCAGATGCCGGTCCACCTTTCGGTGCAGGCCAATACCGTGAACTGGGCCAGCGTCGAGTTCTGGCAGCAACAGGGCTTGAGCCGGATCATCCTGTCGCGGGAGCTGTCGCTGGAAGAGATCGCCGAGATCCGCGGACAAGTGCCTGCCATGGAACTGGAGGTGTTCGTGCATGGCGCGTTGTGCATGGCCTATTCCGGGCGCTGCCTGCTGTCGGGGTACATGAACAGGCGCGACGCCAATCAGGGCTCCTGCACCAACGCCTGTCGCTGGAAATACACGGCGCAGCCGGCCACGGAAAACCAGTTGGGCGAGATCGTGCAGACATTCGATCCCGAACCGACCCTGGGCATCGGCGCACCCACCGATCAGGTGTTCCTGTTGCAGGAAGCCAATCGTCCCGGCGAACAGATGCCCGCCTTCGAAGACGAACACGGCACGTACATCATGAACGCCAAGGATCTGCGTGCCGTGCAGCACGTCGAACGCCTGACGCAGATGGGCGTGCATTCGCTGAAAATCGAAGGCCGGACCAAATCGCACTTTTATTGCGCGCGCACCACCCAGGTTTATCGCCGGGCCATCGACGACGCCGCGGCCGGCCGGACCTTCGACCGTGGCCTGATGAGCGACCTGGAATCCCTCGCCCAGCGCGGCTACACCGAAGGTTTTCTGCGTCGCCATGTGCATGACGAATACCAGAACTACCAGAACGGCAGCTCAGTGTCGGAACGGCAACAGTTTGTCGGTGAGCTGACCGGGCAGCGCCAGGATCGCCTGGCCGAGGTCAAGGTGAAAAACCGCTTCGGCGTGGGCGACCACATGGAGCTGATGACGCCCAAGGGCAACTTCCACTTCGATCTGCATCAGCTGCAGAACGCCAAGGGTGAAGCCATCGATGTTGCACCGGGGGATGGGCATACGGTGTATTTGCCGATACCGGATGCGGTGGATCTGCAGTTTGGTTTGCTGATGCGGGACGTAGGTGTGAACTGACCTTCAAATACACACAAAACCCTGTGGGAGCGAGCTTGCTCGCGATGACGGTGTATCAGTCAATATTGTTGGCGACTGACACTCCGTCATCGCGAGCAAGCTCGCTCCCACAGGCTCTCCCACAGGTACTGCGTCAGGCAAACTCTTCGCGGAGCATCGCCACGAACGCCTCGCGCGCCGGGTGCACCCCGGCGTTTTCGTGCCAGTAAAACAGGTTGTCGACGGCGGTCAGTTCAGGGAACTCAAACCCCGCGCACCCCGCGCCTTTGGCGTATTGGTCGAAGATCCCCTTGGGCACCAGCGCCACACCGGCCCCGGCACTGACGCAACCGACAATCGCGCCATAACTGGCCAGGCTGACAATCGGCAGTGCCTGCCCCTGTCGCAACAACCAATGCTCCAGCGCCGCCCGGTACGGACAGCCCTGGGGCCACATGAACACGGTCTGGTCCTGCAAATCGCTTATGTCGCGCAACGGCCCCAGGGATGTCGAGGCGATCAGCAGCAAATCTTCGCGGTACATCGGCGTGCGCTTGAGGTGCGAACGCTCGACATCCACCGCCACGATGGCGCCGTCGAGCTTGTGATTGAGCGTGTCATCGAGCAACTGCCCCCAGGCGCCGGTGGTCAGCTCCAGCGCCACCTGCGGGAAACGCTTGTGGAATTTCGCCAGCAGGCGCGGCAACCGCCCGGTGGCCGACGACTCGATGGCGCCGATGCGCAACGGCCCTGAGGGTTCGGCCGAAGGGTCGACCGCCCGCTTGGCCTCGGCGGTCAGGGCGAGAATTTTCGAGGCGTAGGCCAGGAAGGTCTGCCCCGACGGGCTGATGCGCAGCCCTCGGCCTTCGCGCAGGAACAGCGCGACACCCAGCTCAGCCTCGAGGGCCTTGATCCGTGCCGTGATGTTGGACGGCACGCAATGTAGCAATTCAGCCGCGCGGGCAATGCTGCCGACGTCGGCCACGGTCTTGAACATGCGAATCTGTGCCAGCTCCATACATCACCAATAGTGAACGATTAGCGCAGTATAAGTCAGTTGTGGCGAACGATAGGCTTTCTGATACTCCGTGCATCAGCCCTCAGGTGCACGACCATGACGCCGCTCACACCCTCCCCCGTTTCACCCTGGAAAATCATTCTGGCCATGGCGTTTGTCGTGGCGTGCTGGGGCTACTCCCCGACCGGCATTCATATCGGCTTGCAGGCCTACGACCCCGTGCACCTGGCCCTGCTGCGCTTCCTGCTGGCCTCCGTGTTCATGGCCGTGGTCGCGGTCATCAAAGGCATCCGCCTGCCCAGCCTGCGAGACTTGCCGCTGATGTTCGGCCTGGGTTTCTTTGCCGTGAGCCTGCATCACGTGGCGATCAACTTCGGCCAGCAGGGAGTCAGCGCTGGCGCTTCGAGCGTCCTGGCCCAGACCACGCCGCTGTTCAGCACATTGATAGCGCGCTTCGTGTTCAAGGATCAGGTGAGCCTGTGGCGCTGGGGTTGTGTGCTGCTCGGGTTGTTTGGCGTGGTGATAGTGGTGGCGGGCGATCATGGCCTGGGCAGCATTGACGCCCACGGCTTGCTGATCCTGCTGGCGGCGGTGTCCTGGAGCCTCTACTTTGCCCTGCAAAAACATCACACCGGGCGTTACGACGGGCTGACGCTGGTGTGCTACACGGTGTGGTCCGGTACGGTGCTGCTGTTGATTTTTCTGCCCGGCCTTGTCGATCAAGTCGCCCTGGCGCCGCTGCGCGTGCAGTGGGCGGTGATCGCCTTGGGGATATTCCCCAGTGCCCTGGCGTACCTGGCCTGGGCCTATGTGCTGGCGCATGTCGATTTGAGCCGGGCGACCATGACGCTGTATTTGACACCGCCGACGGCGATGGTGATGGCGTCTTATGCACTCGGCGAACGGCCGACGTTGATGATCGTGGTCGGCGGGCTGGTGGTGTTGGCGAGTGTGCTGGCGTTGAATCTGGAGCGGCGGGCTGTGGTGGTTCAGGCTGTCAGGGTCTGATTCAGGTTTTTCGCTGTCAGGTCTGGCGCTATCGCGAGCAAGCTCGCTCCCACAGGGTTTCATGGTGGCCGCGGTTCCTGAGCACGACCCAGAACCTGTGGGAGCGGGCTTGCTCGCGAAGAACGATGACGCGGTGTCACTGACTATCAGCTAGCCGAAAACCGGTCACGACTGTTGGTCAGGTGCAACCACATCGCCGCCCGCGCCGCGTCCGGGTCCTGGCGCTTGATGGCGTTGAGGATCGCCTCGTGCTCAAGATTGGCCAACTCACCGAGTTTGCTCAAGTCCACGGCCCCGCGCTCGGCGGCATTGACCCGGGTGCGCGGGATCATGGCGCTGCCCAGGTGCTGCATGATTTCGGTGAAGCAGACGTTGCCGGTGGCTTCGGCGATCAGCAGATGAAAACGCCGGTCCGCTTCGACACAGCTGTCGTTGTTGGCCAGCAGGCTTTGATAGTCGTCCAGCGCTTCACGCATCTGCGCCAGTTGCAGATCGGTGCGGCGAGTTGCTGCCAGCGCCGCCGCCTGGGTTTCCAGGCCCATGCGCAACTCTAGAATGCTGCGCACCCCCAACGCCGTGTCGACATTCAGCCGCAGCCCCTGCTCCGGTGCGCGCTCGATCACGAACGTGCCAATGCCATGCCGGGTTTCCACCAGCCCCGAGGCCTGCAACTTCGAGATCGCCTCGCGCACCACCGTGCGACTGACCCCGTGTTCCTGAACGATGGTGTTTTCCGACGGCAGCTTGTCGCCGGGCAACATCTGGCCGAGCAGGATGCGCTGGGTCAGTTTCTCCACCAGGTCATGGGCCAGGTTGTGGCTGCGCTTGCGGGCGGGGGCTTCGAGGTCTTCTTGCATGAAGGTGTCCGGAAATCAGGGCTATCGAATCGTAGCACCGCGCCGGGCGGGAATCCTGAAAAATCTCGCTCAACTTGTATGACAACACTCAACAGCTCGCTCATATTGATTCGTTTTAAAGACCACCCGCCACCGCCACCAGAATAAAAATCTCTAATACAGCGCCATTTCATTGAGCAAAGGCGGTTGCAAGATCAAAAAACCTAGTTGTATGATGTCTATCAACAACGCAGCACCCAGCTTCACCCCGCATAAAAATAACGAGTGGGAGAAAACGCAGTGAATACATCCGTCTCCGGGATGCACGACGACGCCAATTCAGCGCTGAAGTCCGCCATCGCCAAAGTCAAACGTCACGTCTTGCCACTGTTCGTCATCATGTTCATCGTCAATTACATTGATCGAGTGAACATCGGTTTCGTCCGCGCCCACATGGAACACGACCTGGGCATTGGCGCGGCCGCGTACGGCCTCGGCGCCGGTCTGTTCTTCATCGGTTATGCGCTGTTCGAAGTGCCCTCCAACATCCTCCTGCAAAAAGTCGGTGCGCGTATCTGGCTGACGCGGATCATGCTGACCTGGGGCCTGGTCGCCGCGGGCATGGCGTTCATCCAGAACGAAACCCACTTCTACATCTTGCGATTTCTGCTGGGCGTGGCCGAGGCCGGATTCTTTCCCGGGGTGATCTACTATTTCACCCGCTGGTTGCCTGGCGTGGAGCGTGGCAAGGCGATTGCGATTTTCCTCAGTGGCTCGGCGATTGCCTCGCTGATCTCCGGCCCCCTGTCCGGTTTGCTGTTGCAAATCAGTGGATTCGGGATGCATGGCTGGCAATGGATGTACTTCATCGAAGGCATGTTCTCGGTGGGTTTGTGTGTTTTTGTCTGGTTCTGGCTCGATTCCAAACCCCACGACGCCAAATGGCTGAGCCGCGAAGAGCAGGACGCACTGGTCAAGGCCATCGACGACGAACAACTGGCCCGCGAAGCCGCCACACCGATCAAGCCGTCGCTGGGCAAGCTGCTCAAGGATCGCCAGATCATCCTGTTCTGCGTGATCTACTTCTTTATCCAGCTGACCATCTACGCCGCGACCTTCTGGCTGCCGAGCATCATCAAGAAGATGGGCGACCTCAGCGACTTCCAGGTCGGAATGTTCAACTCGATTCCGTGGCTGCTGTCGATTGTCGGCATGTATGCCTTCGCCTCGTTGTCGGCCAAGTGGAAGCATCAGCAAGCCTGGGTCGCCGTGGCCCTGCTGATCGCCGCTGCCGGGATGTTCATGTCCACCACCGGCGGGCCGGTCTTCGCCTTCGTCGCGATCTGCTTTGCGGCGCTGGGTTTCAAATCGGCCTCGTCGCTGTTCTGGCCGATTCCCCAGGCTTATCTGGACGCACGCATCGCCGCCGGCGTCATCGCGCTGATCAACTCGGTGGGCAACCTCGGCGGTTTCGTCGCGCCGACCACCTTCGGTCTGCTGGAGGAACGCACCGGCTCCATCCAGGGCGGACTCTACGGCTTGGCCGCGACCTCGATCATCGCCGCGATCATCGTCTTTGCCGCACGCAACAAACCCAAGGTCGCCCCCGTCACCGCAGCGGGCAAACCAGCGCCCCACCACGCCTGAATCATTGGTTTAAAAGGATAACGACATGACCGCACACGACATCGCCAAAGCCCCGATCATCACCAGCATGCAGGTCGTTCCGGTGGCCGGCCACGACGGCATGCTGCTCAATCTCAGCGGCGCCCACGGCCCATTTTTCACCCGCAATATCGTGATCCTCAAGGACAACGCCGGCCACACCGGCGTCGGCGAAGTGCCGGGTGGCGAACGCATTCGCCAGACCCTGGAAGACGCACGCAGCCTGGTGGTCGGCAGCCCGATCGGCACTTACCAGAAGATTCTCAACCAGGTACGCCAGACCTTCGCCGACCGCGATGCCGGCGGTCGCGGATTGCAGACCTTCGACCTGCGCATCACCATCCACGCCGTCACCGGCCTCGAAGCCGCGCTGCTCGATCTGCTCGGCCAGCACCTGGACGTGCCGGTCGCCGCCCTGCTTGGCGAAGGCCAGCAGCGCGATGAAGTGAAGATGCTTGGCTATCTGTTTTATGTCGGTGATCGCAACGAAACAGACCTCGCCTACCGCAGCGAGCCAGACGCCGACAACGACTGGTTCCGCGTACGTCACGAAAAAGCCATGACCGCCGATGCGGTGGTCCGCCTGGCCGAGGCGGCGCACGCGCGTTATGGCTTCAAGGACTTCAAGCTCAAGGGTGGCGTGCTCAGCGGCGACGCCGAAATCGAAGCGGTCACGGCCCTCGCCGAACGCTTCCCCGATGCGCGTATCACCCTTGACCCGAATGGTGCCTGGTCACTGAAGGAAGCCATCCGTCTGTGCCGCGATCAGCACCGCGTGCTGGCCTACGCCGAAGATCCGTGCGGGGCGGAAAACGGTTACTCGGGACGCGAAGTCATGGCTGAATTCCGCCGGGCCACGGGGCTGAAGACCGCAACCAACATGATCGCCACCGACTGGCGGGAGATGGGCCACGCGATCCAGTTGCAGTCGGTCGACATACCCTTGGCCGATCCGCACTTCTGGACAATGCAGGGTTCGGTGCGCGTGGCGCAGATGTGCCACGAATGGGGCCTGACCTGGGGTTCACACTCCAACAACCACTTCGACATTTCCCTGGCGATGTTCACCCACGTCGCGGCCGCCGCGCCGGGCGAGATCACTGCCATCGACACCCACTGGATCTGGCAGGACGGCCAGCGCCTGACCAAGGCCCCGCTGCAAATCGTCGACGGCTGCGTGCAGGTGCCGCAGAAACCCGGGCTGGGGGTGGAGCTGGACATGGATCAGGTCGCCAAGGCTCATGAACTGTACAAAGGCATGGGCCTGGGGGCGCGGGATGACAGCGTGGCCATGCAGTTTTTGATTCCGGGCTGGACGTTCGATAACAAGCGGCCGTGCCTGGTGCGTTGAAACGCCAAGTGAGTTGAATCGCCAAGTGAGTTGATTCAAGGGTTGCGCGTGGCCGCCTGTTGGCGGCCGGTTTAAAAAGCGCTCGGAGCCTGGCGCTTAACCCCCTAAAATGGCGCGCAACTGAATCAACGAAGGATTAAACCCACATGGACAGGCTGAAAACCATCGCCGCCGGCATGGCGATATTTGCCGCAGGCCAGTGCGTGGCACAGGATCAAATCGAGACGCTGGTGAACGCCGCCGTACAACCGGTGATGCAGGCCGAGGGTATCCACGGCATGGCCGTGGCGGTCACCGTCAACGGCCAAGCGCACTACTTCAACTATGGCGTCGCCTCGACGGAAACCGGCAGCCCCGTCACACAGGACACCCTGTTCGAAATCGGCTCGGTCAGCAAAACCTTCACCGCCACCCTCGCCGCCTACGCCCAGGCTACGGGCAAGCTGTCACTGTCGGACAAGGCCAGCCAGGTCCTGCCGGCCTTGCGCGGCAGCGCCTTCGACCACATCAGCGTGCTGCAACTGGGCACCTACAGCGCCGGCGGCCTGCCGCTGCAATTTCCTGCCGAATCTGATTCGGCCGACAAAATGCTCGGCTACTACAAACAATGGAAACCGCTCTACGCCCCCGGCAGCCACCGACTGTACTCGAACCCCAGCCTTGGCCTGTTCGGCTACCTCGCCGCCCACAGCATGGGCCAGCCGTTTGATGACCTGATGGAGAAAACCCTGCTGCCGAAACTGGGCCTCAAGCACACCTATGTGCATGTGCCGCAGGACCAGATGGCGCTGTACGCCCAAGGCTACAACAAGGACGACAAGCCGGTGCGGGTCACTCCGGGGGCGCTGGATTCCGAGGCGTACGGGGTGAAAACCAGCGCCTCTGACTTGCTGGCCTACGTCGGCGCAAACATGCAGCCGGCGTCTCTGGACAAGCCGTTGCAACAAGCCATCGCCTTGACTCATAGCGCCTACTACAGCGTTGGCGACATGACCCAGGGCCTGGGCTGGGAGATGTATCGCTACCCGATCACTCTGGATCGCTTGCTGGACGGCAACTCCACGCCGATGGCCATGCAGGCCCATGAAGTCCAGTGGCTGAATCCGCCACAAGCGCAGCCGCAGAACGTGCTGATCAACAAGACAGGCTCAACCGGTGGCTTTGGCGCTTACGTGCTGTACGTGCCATCGAAGGAAATCGGCATTGTGATGCTGGCCAACAAAAACTTCCCGAATGCGCAGCGGGTCAGGATTGCGCATCAGATTTTGAGTGCGCTTGCCCAATAAGTTTGGTTCACGCTCCCAGAGAAAAAAACTGGAGGTTGATACTGATCAGTTAACACACGAAACCTGTGGGAGCGAGCTTGCTCGCGATGACGTCGCAACAGTCAATATAAATGTTGAATGTCAGGTCCCCATCGCGAGCAAGCTCGCTCCTACCGGTTAATTGCTTACCACCAGGATTCAGGGCCGGATCAATCATCCGGCATTTCCGGCGGCTTGGCGGGCTTGGCCGGTTTGCTGTTTTTCCCGGGCTTGGCGCCTTTGGCCGCCGGCTCGGCTTCAGCGACGGGAGCGGCCACTGTCGCGGTAAATTCTTTCTCGGCCGCCGGCAATTGATCGACTGCGCTGAAAATCTCGTCCAGCTTGATGGCGTCCGATTGTTCCAGTTTCTTTTCGCCGTCCTTGCCGACCAGAATCACCTTGGTCTTGGCGCCGGCACCCAGCTTGAGCGAGCGGATCAGCGCCGCCGTGTCCTGGGGGCCGAGGTCTTTGCCGTCGCGCTGGCCCATCAGGTTGAGCACGGTGTAGAGCACCATGTTGCGGTCGGTGAAACCCTTGCGGTTGGTCGGTTCATCCAGTGACTTTTTCAGGCTGACCCAGGTCGGATCCACAGTGCTTGGAGCGATGACAATCAGTGGTCGGGCCCTGCCCTTGTCCATGTCCAGCGGTGAGTCGCCATCAGCGGCGAACGAGGTGCCGGCAATCGCCAGCAAGATAGCCATGGTCAGTGACCTGATGAGCATGCGCATCTCCTTTTTGATATCCACGCTCTAATGATTGCGCATCGCGGCGATCGTTCCGGGTGACGTACCGCAAATTTTTTCGCCTTGTCCCAAGCTTAGGTCAGGGCGGTCATTGCGCAACAACTCGGGGTCATCTCAGGACTTACAAAGTTCAAGGCAGTTCAAGGATCAAGCGGGTCGCAAGGGGGGCCCGGACAGGCACCGACTGGGCATTGCACCCGCGAAGGAGGTCGGTGTAACGAATTGAATCAGAACGCCAGCTTATAGCCGATCAGCAACAGCATGGTCGCCAGGCAAGGACGCAGCAGTTCGTCGGAGATGCGCCCGGTCAGGTGGCTGCCCAGGTAAATCCCCGGCAACGAACCCACCAGCAAGTAACCCAGGACCTGCCAGTCCATGTTGCCCATGCTTGCATGGCCGAGGCCGGCGACCAGGGTCAGCGGCACGGCGTGGGCGATTTCAGTGCCGACCAGGCGGCGGGTCGGCAGCATTGGATAGAGAATGAACAGGGCCACGGTGCCCAGTGCACCGGCGCCAATGGACGTCAGCGCGACCATGGTGCCGAGGACCAGGCCAGTGATGACCGTCAGGACATTGAGGCGCGAGCCGCTGGGGTTGTAGTGGCCGCCAGCACGTTTGTGGGCGAAATCCAGCAGACGCTTCTTGAACAGGATCGCCAGTGCCGTGGCGAACAACACAAAGCCGAGGGCCTGCTTGATGATCGCGTTCATCGCATCGGGGCTGGAGTGCAGGCTGCTCAGGAACCACAACGTCAGTGCCACCGCCGGCACGCTGCCAAGGGTCAGCCAACCGGTAATCGCCCAGTCGATGTTGTTGTTCTTTCGGTGAACCAGTACGCCGCTGGACTTGGTGATCGCCGCGTAGAGCAAATCGGTACCGACCGCCGTCGCCGGGTTGATACCGAACCACAGCAGGATCGGGGTCATGAGCGACCCGCCACCGACGCCAGTCATGCCGACAATAAAGCCAACCACCAACCCGGCCACGACCAACCCGATGTTCACTAAATCCATTGATACGTCCACAAAGATCGCAGGGGAAATCTGGCCCGCAGCATAGCGATATTTCTTATAACCAGTTATATCGATGCGATCTATCTTTATTCCGGAACCATCATGCAAGCCTGTGGGAGCGAGCTTGCTCGCGATAGCGGTGTATCAGTTGGCATCAATGGCGACTGACACTCAGACATCGCGAGCAAGCTCGCTCCCACAGGACTCACTGCACCGGCAGGAAATTCAGGAACAGCAGGCTCTGAGCGTAGTTCAGGCCGATGCGTCGGTAGCGCTCGTCGAGCATCTGGGTCAGCAGGTCCAGGCGGGCGACGATCTTGCCGAACTCGACGGCAAAGCTCAGGTTGCTGCCCTCCTCCGAGATTTCGTTGGAAAACAGCAGGGGTTGGCCTTCCTTGTCTTGTCGCTGGCTGAGGATCCAGGTGGCAATCTCGATATTGCGTGCGGCATTGCTGACGAATACCGGGTTGATCGTATCGGTCATGTAGAACTCGGTGCGATTGCCATGGGCGGTCACCAGCATGCTGCCGATGGCATAGATGAACGCCCCGACCCGATCGCCGAGAAACTCCGGGCTCATGGCAAAACGCAGGGCCGCCAGGTCCTTTTTGCCGCCCAGGGTCGGTAATGGCTGCTGCTGTTCAATGGCCAGGCGCACTTGCTTGCCGGCCGTACGGGCATCGAGGAAACCGGACTTTTTCAGCTCATCGGGGTTGCGCAGGTAGAGCTTGCCCATGAGCAGGTAAAGGCTGTCGAGGTTGTCGCGCATGGTCAGGGTGGCCATGCGGTCGACACTGGTCTGAAGGAACTCCTGAGGCTGGCCTTCGCGCATCTGGGTGAAGATGTCGCCGCCCTGCTGCGGGCTGCAACCGGTGACGAAGAACATCGACAGACCTGCCAGCAGCAGGCAATGACGGCGGATTTTTGTACTGATCGCAGGTGAAACTCGAGCCATGGGTTGTTGAACTTGGGCATGGGCCGACGGTGGGGATCGCCGCAGGCTGCCATGGATAGAGCCGGACATTTCGAAAAAGTGCAGTATCGGGCGACACCAATCGATCACTGGCAGGGGAATGTTCATAGAAAAAACGGATCAGAACATCATGAAACGGTCCACACTCCCCGTAGGAGCAGCCGCAGGCTGCGATCTTTTGATCTTGAACAATTAAAATCAAAAGATCGCAGCCTGCGGCAGCTCCTACATCACCGAACACACAGGAGGTTTGCATGCGCACGCTTCAATTGGCTGGCGCCCAGGTGCCCGTCATTGGCCAGGGTACCTGGCAGATGGGCGAGGACCACTCACGGCACAGGGAAGAAGTCGCGGCACTGCGCCTGGGCATCGAACTGGGCATGACCCTGATCGACACCGCTGAAATGTACGCCGAAGGCGGCGCCGAGGAAGTGGTCCGCGATGCCATCGCCGGCCAGCGCGACAGCGTCTTCGTGGTGAGCAAGGTGTACCCGCACAACGCCAGCCGCCAGGGCATTCCTCAGGCATGCGAGCGCAGCCTGCGCAGGCTCGGCACCGATTACATCGATCTGTATCTGCTGCACTGGCGCGGCCAGTTTCCACTGGAGGAAACCGTCGACGCCTTCGAGCGCCTGCGCGAAGCCGGCAAGATCGGGCGTTGGGGTGTGTCCAATTTCGACCTCGACGACCTGCTGGAACTGGACGCCCCGGCCTGCGCCACCAATCAGGTGCTCTACAATCTGGAGCAGCGCGGCATAGAATTTGACTTGTTACCCTGGAGCCAACAGCAACGGCTGCCGGTCATGGCTTACTGCCCGATCGGCCAGGGTGGAAAAATGCTCGCCAATGCCACGCTCAAGCAGGTGGCCGCCCGGCACGGCGTGACGCCAGCACAGGTGGCGCTGGCATGGATAATGCGCCAGGACGGCATGATCGCCATCCCCAAAGCGGTCCGGCCCGAACATGTGCGACTCAATGCCCAAGCCGCCACACTGCAACTTGAACCCGGGGATCTGGAGGCGCTGGACCACGCGTTTCTTGCGCCACAACGCAAACAGCGGCTGGCCATGGTCTGAGCCAACGCAGTCAGAGAGCTTCGCCATGAGAAGCACCGACCACCTGGACCCGTTCAATCTGCAACGCTTTCTCCAGGCTCAGGACCCGGTATTCGACCGGGTTCAAGACGAGCTGAACAACGGACACAAGCGCAGCCACTGGATGTGGTTCATTTTTCCGCAGTTTGCCGGGCTCGGCGGCAGCGAGATGTCGCGCCGCTTTGCCATCCGCTCGCGAGAGGAGGCCCTGGCCTACCTTGAACATCCGTTGCTCGGCGCCCGCCTGCGCACCTGCACCCAGGAAGTGCTGAACATCCGGGAGCGCTCGGTGGCCGGGATTTTCGGTCATCCCGACGACCTGAAATTTCATTCCTCGATGACCCTGTTCGCCCAGGTCGATGCCGCCGACAGCCTTTTCCAGCAAGCCTTGAACCAGTACTTCCACGGCATCCTGGATGACTGGACCTTGTCGCTGATGGACTCAAAACAGGCCCAGTTGCCCCCCAATCAGGGTTGAGAAGTCGTCGTCGACAAACGGCAGTATCGCGTCCGCCACCGGTTGCAGTTGTCGGGTGATGTAGTGGTCGTAATCGATGGGCGCGCTGCGCACTTCCAGCGGTTCGGGGCCGGCGACGGTGATCACGTAGCTGATCCAGCCGCCGTTCTGGTATTGCCGCGGGCGACCCTGGCTGTCGTTGTACTCATCGGCCAGGCGCGCCGCGCGTACGTGGGGCGGGACGTTACGCTGATAGTCATCGAGGGTGCGGCGCAGGCGTTTGCGATAAACCAGCCGGTCATCGAACTCGCCGGCCAGGGTCTTGCGCACGTAGTCACGCACGTAATCCTGATAGGGCTTGCGCAGGAAGATCCGCGAATACAGCTCTTGCTGGAATTGCCGGGCCAGCGGCGACCAGTCGGTGCGCACGGTTTCCAGGCCCTTGTAGACCATTTCGTCGCTGCCATCGGCGCGGGTCACCAGTCCGGCGTAGCGCTTTTTGCTGCCCTCTTCGGCACCGCGAATGGTCGGCATCAAAAAGCGCTTGTAGTGGGTCTCGAACTGCAGTTCGAGAACGCTTTGCAAGCCATATTCCTGCTGCACATGCTCGCGCCACCACTGATTGACGTGTGCCACCAGCGCCTGGCCGATCTGTGCCGCCTCCTGCTGGCCGTGGGCGCGACGCAGCCAGACGAAGGTCGAGTCGGTGTCGCCGTAAATCACCGCATGCCCCTGGGCCTCGATCAACTGGCGGGTGCGCAGCATGATCTCGTGCCCGCGCAAGGTGATGGACGACGCCAGGCGCGTGTCGAAGAAGCGACAACCGCTGGAGCCGAGCACCCCATAGAACGCGTTCATGATGATTTTCAGCGCCTGGGACAGCGGTGCGTTGTGTTCGCGCTTGGCGGTTTCCCGGCCTTCGGCGACCCGGGCGACGATGGAGGGCAGGCAATGTCGGGTGCGGGAAAAGCGCGCACCTCGAAAGCCCGGCACCGATTCGCTGTCATCCGGATGCTTCAGCCCTTCAATCAGCCCCACGGGGTCGATCAGGAAGGTGCGGATGATCGACGGATAGAGGCTCTTGTAGTCGAGCACCAGCACCGATTCGTACAGTCCCGGTTGCGAATCCATGACGAAACCGCCCGGGCTGGCTTCAGGTGGCTTGCCACCGAGGTTCGGCGCGACGAAACCCTGACGGTGCATCAGCGGCATGTACAGGTGGGTGAATGCCGCCACCGAACCGCCCATGCGATCGGCCGGCAGACCGGTGACGCTGGCCCGCTCCAGCAGGAAGGTGAGCAACTCGGTCTTGGCGAAAATCCGCGTGACCAGTTCGCAATCCTTGAGGTTGTATTTGGCCAGCGCCGGCTTGTCCTCGGCGAACATGCGATTGATTTCGTCCATGCGCTGGTACGGGTTGTCGATGGACTTGCCCTCGCCGAGCAGGGTTTGCGCGACGTTTTCCAGGCTGAACGAGGGAAAGCTCCAGGTCGCCGAACGCAGGGCCTCGATACCGTCGATGATCAGGCGGCCAGCGGCTGAAGCGAAGTAATGGTTGCCGTTGCCATGTTCGCGCCACTGCATTTCCTCGCCGCCACGCCCCAGTTTCAACGGCACCGCCAGGCGCCGGGCGTGTTCGTGAAGCACCCGCAAGTCGAACTGCACAACGTTCCAGCCGATGATCGCGTCGGGGTCGAACCGGGCAAACCAGTCGTTGAGTTTTTTCAGCAACAGGGTCCGCGAATCGCAGTACTCGAGCTGGAAATCCACCTGGCTATCGTCGCCATTGGGCGCGCCGAGCATGTACACCTGACGCTCGCCGCAGCCTTCCAGGGCAATCGAGTACAACTCGCCCTGGGCCGTGGTCTCGATGTCCAGGGACACCAGCTTCAAGCTCGGCCGAAAGTCGGAATCGGGCTTCATCTGTGCGTCGAGCAGCAGGCCCTCGGCATTCGGCGTGCCACTGAAGCGCACCGGCGCGGTGATGAAGCGCTCCATCATGTAGCGTTCCGGCGGGCGCACGTCGGCTTCGAACACGTCGATACCGGCTCGGCGCAATGCGGTTTCCAGGCGCATCAACTGACCATGTTGCCGGCAGTAGAGTCCGAGGACCGGGCGATGTTCGAAATCCTGCAGGCTCAGGGGCTTGAGCTCGACGTTCTTCTCGTCATGCAAGACGCTTTCGGCCTGCAGACGCTGCGCAGCCGGGATGAACGCCACCGAGGGCTGCAAAGGCAGGCGGATGCGCCGGGGACCGCTGTCGGTCGCCAGCCAGAACTCGACTTCCGTACCGGCCGGAGTGTCGCGCCAATGCCGGGTCAGGACGAAGCCCTGCTGTAAATCCACCACTGCAAACCTCGAAACTGATTCAGAGGGTGATTCTACCCGGCATCCGTCGCGATAGCGCGTTCGCCGCAGGCCTGTCAGGCAGACACCGATCCTGTGGGAGCGGGCTTGCTCGCGAAGGGGCCAGCACAGTCAACATCTTTGCTGGCTGACAGTCCGCTTTCGCGAGCAAGCCCGCTCCCACAGGTGGTTCGTTGGCCTGAAATAAGGGGTTTAGCGAAGAAAAACCGCCGAATGACGTTTTTTGCGTGTTATCTGCCGCTTTCGCCCTTGCCCTGAGCGCCTGCGTCTACGATTCTTCAAGGACAACGACAACACCCGAGTAACCACCATGAAAACCGTCGCCCAACTGCTCAAGCTCAAAGATCAGAAGAATCAGGAAGTGCACCAGATCAAGCCCGATCACATGGTGCTCGAAGCGCTGATGAAGATGGCCGAGAAAAACGTCGGCGCCTTGCTGGTGGTGGAGAATGATGAAGTGCTGGGCATCATCAGCGAACGGGACTATGCGCGCAAACTGGTGCTGCACGGCCGCTCCTCGGTGGGCACGCCGGTGCGCGACATCATGGTGTCACCGGTGATTACCGTCGACACCCATCAAACCGTGGATACCTGCCTGGGCATCATGTCCGATAGACGCCTGCGTCACTTGCCGGTGGTCGAAGGCGGCAAATTGATCGGCCTGCTGTCGATCGGTGACCTGGTCAAGGAAGCGATTGCCGAACAGGCGGAGCTGATTCGCCAGCTTGAGCAGTACATTCGCGGGGAATAATCGACACACCGAAGATCCCCTGTGGGAGCGGGCTTGCTCGCGAAGGCGTCGTGTCAGTCAACATGAATGCTGTCTGACACGACGCCTTCGCGAGCAAGCCCGCTCCCACATTTGGTATTCGGTGTTCAGGCCGGCCAATGCCGGGCGAACACCGGGGCCAGTGCCGGATGGCGGTCGATGCGTTCCAGCCAGGCGAAAAACCCGGGCCGCGCAGTGCGCAAATGTTCCCGACTGCCCGCCCATCGCGAGATCACCGCCGTCAGCACATCCAGGGCCCCTGGTTTCTCGCTGCCCAGATACAGCTCGCCCGAAAACTGGTCGGCAAACACCTCCCAACTCCAGTGCAGGCGCCGGCGGGTTCCCTCCATGAGGTTCTGCCTGGACGACTCGTCCGCCCCGGCCAGCCAGCGCTCGGGGTAATCGATGATGCCGATGGCCGCATAGCAATTGCTGGCGATGTAAGCCATGGCGCGAATGGCCTGGTCCCGCTCGGCGGGGTCCTGGGGCAACAACCTCGACGCGGGAAAGCTCAGCCCGAGGTGAATCAGGATCGCCACGCTCTCGGTCAGGACAGCGCCATCAGGGAGTTGCAGGGTTGGAATCTGCTTGAGCGGATTGAGTTTTTCCAGCGCATGGGCCGCCTCTGCGGACGCCTCGACATCGATGAAGCGATAGGGAACATCACAGAGTTCAAGGGCGGCTTCGATGGCCGCGGCCCCGGAGTTCTGATGACCGTAGAGCTGGTACATGATCGTCTCCTTGCACACCGCGATCTCTGCAGTGCCTCATCATCCGTCCCGGCAGAGGAACGCGCCAGCTTTCCAGTGTAGAAGCCGCCACCTGCCACGCAGCGACCATCCGACGATCGCACCATCAAGCTCACAAGAGGTATAGCTCAGGTCCTATCACTGCCATCGATGTTCACCATCACCTCAATGAAGTTCTCTTAAAAAATCCGCGGCGTAACATCTGCTCCATACCCACCCATAAGCACCCCGGAGCACACCATCATGAAACGCCAGACCCTCCTCAGCATCGCATTCTCGGTTTTCGCAGTTAACGCTTTCGCCGCAACTTCTGCTCAACCTGTGGTCGCTGAAGGCGGCTCGGATCGTCTGATTGAAAGCCGTGTGGCTGAAGGTGGTTCGGATCGTCTGATCGAAAACCGCGTCGCTGAAGGTGGTTCGGATCGCCTGATCGAAAACCGCGTTGCCGAAGGTGGTTCCGATCGCCTGATCGAAAACCGCGTCGCCGAAGGTGGTTCCGATCGCCTGATCGAAAACCGCGTTGCCGAAGGTGGTTCCGATCGCCTGATCGAAAACCGCGTCGCCGAAGGTGGTTCCGATCGCCTGATCGAAAACCGCGTCGCCGAAGGTGGTTCCGACCGTCTGATCGAAAGCCGCGCTGTCTGAATGCAGGGCTTTACCGCAGGACTCGACGAAACCCGGCCTCACCCGCCGGGTTTTTTATGCGCTTTTTAGCTCGCGATTACTCCCCTGCCCGCGCCATGCAGCGCTGGTAACGTTCATCGACCCGTTTGGCGAACCATGCGGTGGTCAGTTTGCGCGTGATTTTCGGGCTTTGCAGCACGATCCCCGGCAACACTTCACGGGGTAGCGGCCGGCCCTCGGCCCGTTCGGCCAGTTCGAAAACCCGTCGATAGAGTTTGCTGTCTTCGAATGCCAGGGTATTGCCCTCTTCCAGTTGCTCGCGGATCGTCGGATTGCGCATGTCCAGTTGCTTGCCGAGGGTGCGCACGGCCAGTTCCGTGGTGCCGGGCATGATCGAACCGTAACGCACCAGGTCGCCATCCAGCGCCAACGGAATACCGGAAGCCCGGCTCACCGCGTTCTGAAACGCGGCGTTACGGCTGGCGTACCAACCCGCGTTGAAATCCGCAAAGCGGTACAGCGGCTGTGGGTAGCTCGCCGGATATCCCAGCAAGTGCGCGATGCCGAAATACATGCCGCCGCGCCGGGTGAACACTTCATGGCGGATCGAGCCCTGCACCGGATACGGGTAACCCTTGGCCTGCTGCTCGGCAAAATCGATGCTGACCTGCATCGGTCCGCCGGTATGCACCGGGTTGAAGCCACCGAACAGGATTTTACCCATCGGCACCATGCCGATGAAGTCGTCGAAAATGCCACTCAGCTCCTTTTCACTGCGCGCGGCATTCAGGCGGGCGCTGTAGCTCTTGCCGTTGGGCGAGTCGAGCTTCAACGCACTGTTCACCAGCAGGCCGGGAATGTGTGCCTTGGCGGCGCGACGGTCGATCTCGTCGCGAGCGATCTTGCCCAGGCCCGGTACGCTCGGATCAACCTGGAAGGTCGACTCCTGTTCGGTCACGGCCAAAACCGAGCACAGGTTTTGCGTGGTCGGCGAGATGTCTTGCGCGGTAAACGCCACCTGGATATCCGTGGCCCACCCCTGGGGATCGGCGGCTTTGGCCGGCAGCAATCGCACAATCTCAGCCTTCACCTGCGCCGGACTACGCGCCGCCGGTTCCTGGGTCCGTTGGCTGCCGCAACCGGCCAGTATCAATAAAGCGGCGATGCTGAAGATCAATCGATTAGCTTGCATGTCGTTCCATCTAGTCCTTGGGTCCGGCTTAACCATACGAGCAATGGCAGGGCAGCGGCTATGACCCTTGTCCACCACGTGCCTTTATTAGTCACTGAAACGGCCCTGAAGCTCCGCTATCCGAAATCTGCATTTGCAGAAAATGCCTGTGTGCCTTGCAGAAAACGCATTGCACAACGTTACTGAGAACAACTACCATTTGCATCAGGAGTCGCATTTGCGCATGGAGTTCCCGCGCCGCCCCTTTTTTTCAATCGGCCGCGCGCCGCCCAGGAACCCATCATGACCACTCCAGCACGACTGCGCGTACCTTTTCGCCCGACGCTACTGGCCCTGTTTTGCTCCTTGTCCCTGACGGCCCATGCCGCAACGCCCGAAACAACCGAGGCCCAGGGAACACCGCTGGTACTGGGCGACGTCAATGTCAACGCCCAGGCCCCGGCACCGTCCGACCTGCCCCCGGTTTACGCCGGTGGTCAGGTCGCACGCGGCGCTCAACTGGGTATCCTGGGCAACCAGGACATCATGGACGTTCCGTTCACCATGACGTCCTACACCGAAGCGTTGATCCGCGACCAGCAGGCCGAAACCGTCGGCGACGTGCTGCTCAACGATGCCTCGGTGCGTCAGGCTTCCGGTTTTTCCAACCAGGCCCAGACCTTCATGATTCGCGGCCTGCCCCTGAACGGCGATGATATTTCATTCAACGGCCTGTACGGCATCCTGCCACGGCAGATCATTTCCACCGATGCCCTGGAGCGCGTGGAAGTGTTCAAGGGGCCGAACGCCTTCATCAACGGTGTCACCCCGACCGGTTCCGGCATCGGTGGCGGCGTCAACCTGCAACCCAAGCGCGCCAGTGACGTGCCGCTGCGACGGTTCACCACGGACATCAGCGACGACGGGCGCATCGGCGAACACCTGGACATCGGTCAGCGCTTTGGCGAGGACAACCGCTTCGGTGCCCGCCTGAACCTGTCCCAACGTGAAGGCGACACCGCCATCGACGACGAGAACCAGCGCTCCAAACTGTTCGCCCTGGGCCTCGACTACCGCGGCGATGCGCTACGCCTGTCCGGCGATTTCGTCTATTCGAAGGAACGCATCAACGGCGGCCGCAGCTCGGTCAACCTTGGCGACGCCACGCACATCCCGGATGCCCCCTCCGCCGACACCAACTACGCGCAAAAGTGGGGCTTCAGCGAGATCGAGGACACCTTCGGCATGCTGCGCGCCGAATACGACCTGAACGACAGCTGGACCGCCTATGCCGCCGGCGGTGCCAAGCACACCCGTGAAGTCGGCAACTACGACTCCACCACCCTGGTGGGCAACGATGGCAGCTCGGTGACCAGCGGTTCGTTCATTCCCCACGAAGAAGACAACACCAGTGCCATGGCCGGCCTCAATGGCCGTTTTGCCACGGGTCCGGTGACCCATAAACTGAACTTCGGCCTGGCCGGGATCTGGACCCAACAGCGCAACGCCTTCGATTTCGATCTGACCCAATACCCGAACAACATCTACCACCCGATTGACGTTCCGGCGCCGGCGGGCGGCTTCTCCGGCGGTGACCTGGGCGATCCGGGCATCACCGGAAAAACCTTCATGCGCAGCGCCGCCGTGTCCGATACCCTGGGCTTTATCGATGATCGCCTGCTGGTCACCCTGGGCGTACGCCGTCAACAGCTGGTCGTTCAAGGCTACGACTACGACACGCAAAACCGCACGTCCAACTACGACAAGTCGATCACCACGCCGGTGTACGGCATCGTGTTCAAGCCGTGGGACCACGTGTCGTTCTACGCCAACCGTATCGAGGGCCTGGCCCAGGGGCCGACGGCTCCGACGACCTCCGGCTCCAGGGTCGTGGTCAACGGCAATGAAGTGTTTGCACCGTCGCGCTCCAAACAGGTTGAAGCCGGGGTCAAAGTCGACATGGGCACCTATGGTGCGACCCTCGGTGTGTACCGCATCGAACAACCGGCTGACGGCTACACCCAAGTCATCGACGACACCACCGCCGTGTTCGTTCATGACGGTGAACAGATCAACAAGGGCGTGGAACTCAATGTCTTCGGCGAACCCATCGACGGCCTGCGCCTGCTCAGCGGCGTGACCGTGATGGACACCGAACTGAAGAACACCCAGGACGGCCTCAACGATGGCAACCGGGCCATCGGCGTGCCGAGCTTCCAGTTCAATGCCAGTGTCGATTGGGACGTGCCGGGCCTGCCGGGCGTAGCCCTGAACGGACGCATGTTGCGTACCGGCGGCCAATACGCCGACGCGGCGAACAACCTCAGCCTGCCGGCCTGGAACCGCTTCGATGCCGGCGCCCGCTACGCGTTCAGGGTCCAGGAGAAAGACGTGACCGTACGCCTGGGCGTGGAAAACGTCGCCAACAAGAGCTACTGGGAATCGGCCCAGGGGGGTTACCTGACCCAGGGCGAACCGCGCACGGCGAAGTTGTCGGGGACTATCGACTTCTGATTGAGGGCAGCCCAACCCTATACCTGTAGGAGCGAGCTTGCTCGCGATGGACGTTAACGATAACGCGTACTCTCAGGATTAACGCGGCGCTCTTTCGTTCATCGCGAGCAGGCTCGCTCCTACAGGGGGCCGGGTCGTCCATACTTGTTCTACCCAGCGAGGAGGATGAGTTCATGCACAGAAGCGATGTGTTGATCATCGGCGCCGGCCCGACCGGGCTGGTCCTGGCGTTGTGGCTGAGCAAACTGGGCGTGCGCGTGCGGATTGTCGACAAAGCCTCGGCCCCTGGCACCACGTCCCGGGCGCTGGCTGTCCAGGCGCGGACGCTGGAACTGTATCGACAACTCGGGCTGGCCGACGCGGTTGTGCAATACGGCCATCGGGTGGCGGCCGCCAATTTCTGGGTCAAGGGTGAACCCGTGGCGCACCTGCCACTGACCCAGGTCGGCGCGGGACTGACACCCTACGCGTTCCTGGAAATTTTCCCGCAGGACGAGCACGAACGGCTGTTGATCGAGCGCCTGCAAGCCTTCGGCATCTCGGTGGAACGCAACACCGAACTGGCCAGCTTCGAGCAAACCGCCGACGGCATCACCGCCACGCTGAATCTGCCCGACGGCCAGCAGGAAATCTGTCAGGCCTGTTTCCTCGCCGGGTGCGACGGCGCCCGGTCGATTGTGCGCAAGACCCTGGATACCGGGTTTCCCGGCGGTACTTACCAGCAGATTTTCTACGTCGCCGACGTACAGGGCCGCGGCCCGACATTCAACGGTGAACTGCACGTGGACCTCGACGAGGCGGACTTCCTTGCCGTGTTCCCACTGGCGGGCAGTGGCCGCGCGCGCTTGATCGGCACCGTACGCGACGAACGTGCCGACCACGCCGAGACCCTGTGCTTCGAAGACGTCAGCAGCCGGGCCATCGAGCACATGAAGGTGCAGATCGAGCAACTGAATTGGTTCTCGACCTACCGCGTGCATCACCGGGTGGCGGATCACTTTCGCAATGGCCGGGCGTTTCTGCTCGGCGATGCGGCCCACGTGCACAGCCCGGCGGGCGGCCAGGGCATGAACACCGGGATTGGCGATGCCATCAACCTGGCCTGGAAACTGGCGGCCGTGCTGAGCGGCGCTGCCGAGGCCAGGCTGCTCGACACCTATGAAACCGAGCGCATCGCCTTCGCCCGCAAACTGGTGGCGACCACTGATCGGGTCTTCACCTTCGTTACCGCCGACGGGCCGATGGCCGATTTGCTGCGTACGCGCCTGGCGCCGTTCCTGATCCCGAAAATCACCTCGTTCGAAACCTCCCGCCAGTTCCTGTTTCGCACGGTGTCGCAGATCACCCTGAATTATCGGGGCATGCCATTGAGCACAGGCGTTGCCGGGCACGTGCATGGCGGTGATCGCCTGCCCTGGGCCCATGACGGTGAGGGGGACAACTTTGAGTCACTCAAATGCATTTCCTGGCAGGTGCATGTCTATGGCGACACCAGCGACGAAATGATCGCCTGGTGCCACGAGCACCATCTGCCGTTGCATGTGTTCGACTGGCGACCGGCGTTCGAAGCGGCGGGCCTGGGGCGCAACGGCTTTTATCTGTTGCGGCCCGATACCTATGTAGCGATTGCCGAGACGTGCGCGGACCCGAAAGTGATCGAACGATATTTCCGTGATCACGGGATCCGCGCGTTTTTTGGCACGCCCTGAGACCACCACATCCCCCTGTGGGAGCGGGCTTGCCCGCGATGGCGGCGGCACATCCAGCATCTATATGTCTGACATACCGCTATCGCGGGCAAGCCCGCTCCCACAGGGTTATGCGTTGTTTTTCAGATCCCCGCCAACGCCAGATCCATCGCAAAGTAGGTAAAAATCAGGTCTGCCCCGGCGCGCTTGATCGCCCCCAGGCTCTCGCGCACCACGCGGTCTTCATCGATAGCCCCGGCCTGGGCGGCAAACTTGATCATCGCGTATTCACCGCTCACCTGATACGCCGACAGCGGCAGGCGCGAGGCTTCGCGGATGTCGCGGATGATGTCCAGGTAGGCACCGGCCGGCTTGACCATCAGCGCATCGGCGCCTTCCTGTTCGTCGAGCAAGGACTCGCGCACCGCTTCGCGGCGGTTCATCGGGTTCATCTGGTAGCTTTTGCGGTCGCCCTTGAGCGCACTGCCGCCCGCCTCGCGGAACGGACCATAGAGCGCCGAGGCGAACTTGGTCGAATAGGCCATGATCGCCGTCTGGGTAAACCCGGCGTCATCGAGGGCCCGGCGGATCGCCTGGACCTGCCCGTCCATGGCCGCCGACGGGGCGATCACATCGGCACCGGCTCGGGCCGCCGCGACGGCTTGCCGGCCGAGGTTGATCAGGGTCTGGTCGTTGTCGACCTCATGGTTGTGCAGCACGCCGCAATGGCCGTGGTCGGTGTATTCGCAAAAACAGGTGTCGGACATCACGATCATCTCCGGCACCGCGTCCTTGGCGATGCGCGACATGCGCGAGACCAGGCCGTCGTCGCGCCAGGTGTCGCTGCCGCTGCTGTCCAGATGATGGGACACACCGAAAGTCATCACCGACCTGATCCCGGCGCGGGCGTAGCGCTCGATCTCACCGGCCAGCTTCGACTCGGGAATACGCATCACGCCGGGCATGCTTTTGATCGGCACGAAGTCGTCGATTTCTTCTTCGACGAAAATCGGCAGTACCAGGTCGTTCAGGCTGAACTCGGTCTCCTGGAACAGGCTGCGCAGGCTCGCATTGCGGCGCAGACGGCGTGGGCGTGCTTCGGGGAACTGGCTGGACATGGGGATTCCTGGATATCAGAGGACAGAATGTGGGAGCGGGCTTGCTCGCGAAGGCGGAGTGTCAGACGGCATTGATATTGACTGACCCACCGCTTTCGCGAGCAAGTCGGACCGCCGCACCGCCGCTCCCACAGGTTTTGCGGTGTATCAGCTGGCGACGGGGTTTGGAATTTGCAACCCGCGCACCACCGCCGGCCGTGCCAGAAAGCGCTCCAGCACCCGTGTGACGTTGGGGAAGTTCTGAATGCCCACCAGATCGCCGGCTTCATAGAAACCGATCAGGTTGCGCACCCACGGGAAGGTGGCGATGTCGGCGATGGTGTAGCGCTCGCCCATGATCCAGTCGCGCCCTTCGAGCCGGCCGTCGAGCACCTTGAGCAGGCGTTTGCTCTCCTCGACATAGCGATCACGGGGACGCTTGTCTTCGTAGTCCTTGCCGGCGAATTTGTTGAAGAAGCCGAGCTGGCCGAACATCGGGCCAATGCCGCCCATCTGGAACATCAGCCATTGAATCGTTTCGTAGCGCGCGGCCGATTCCTGGGCCAGCAGTTGCCCGCTCTTGTCGGCCAGGTAGATCAGGATCGCTCCCGACTCGAACAGCGCCAGCGGCTTGTCGTCCGGGCCGTGGGGGTCGAGGATCGCCGGGATTTTGTTGTTGGGGTTCAACGACAGGAATTCCGGGGACATCTGGTCATTGGTGTCGAAACCTACCCGGTGAGGCTCATACGGCAGGCCGATCTCCTCGAGCATGATCGAAACCTTGACGCCGTTGGGGGTCGGCAAGGAGTACAGCTGAATCCACTCCGGGTATTGGGCAGGCCATTTGCGGGTGATGGGGAATGCGGACAAATCGGTCATGGGCAGGATCCACGAAGACAGTGAGAGTGACGATCATAATGGAGATATCGGCTCAGCGATCCCCTGGAGCCATCAATCTCGCTGATAGAGGAGATCAAGAGAGATCACGACGGTTTCACCACCATCTGATATAGCCTGTCCATAAATCCGCAACATCCTGTCGATAACCTTCAGTGCAATCCGCTAAAGGTTACCGGTACATTGCTGCGCTCTTGGCCGGAATCGAACCAAACGGAATCAGGGGACTCTGAGCACCACCCCCCTTTGAAAACGGACCGGCTTCAACGACATGGAACACACCCGACGCTGGAAAGTCGTGGTGTAAAGGTTTGTCAGCCTTAACCAAATTGCGCTGAAGAACCTTTTATTCATGAATCTGTTCAACTTTACCAAACGCTTTAAACATCGCGCCTACGTGCTGTTGCCCGTCTTGCTGGCGGTCAGCGCGGTGTTCCTGTTGCTGGAATCCGGCCTGAGTCGCGCCCAACCGATGGACGGCACCCAGACGCTGGTGTTCCTGCGCCACGGCGAAAAACCCGACGGCGGCCTCGGCCAGCTCAATTGCCAGGGCCTGAACCGCGCCATCGACCTGTCCACGTTGCTGCCGGAAAAGTTCGGCAAGGCCGACTACGTGTTTGCGGCGAACCCGACCCGTAACGTCGAGGAAGGCGAGTTCGACAATTCCTACAGCTACATCCGTCCCCTGATGACCATCAGCCCCAGCGCCATCAAGCTGGGCCTGCCGGTGAACATCAATTTCTCCGCCAATGACACCAGCGAACTGGCCGATGAACTGCTTCACGACAAGTATCACAACTCGGTCATCTACACCGCCTGGTCGCACGGCTACCTGCCGGAGCTGATCAACAAGGTGGCCGGCGACGCCACCGGCAAGAAAACGACCATCACCGAAGACTGGGAATCCAGCGACTACGATTCGCTGTATGTACTCACCCTGACCTGGCACAACGGCAAGGCCAGTTTGCAGAGCCATGTGTACAAGCAAGGTCTGGATAATGGTGCTGAAACCTGCCCGACCTGAGGTTGTGCATTGCTTGATCGGGCCTCATCGCGAGCAAGCTCGCTCCCACATTGGATTTGCAGTGTGATCACTAAGGCATGAGCACCACTGAACCCTGTGGGAGCGAGCTTGCTCGCGATGGGGCCAGTAAAAATGACATCACTTTCGTTGATTCACCCGCTCGCGCAAATACTCGAGAACCGCCCCCCGCTCTCCGGCAAACTCGATCCGCGCATCTTTCTTCTCCCGCTGGAACGCGTACATCGGATCGTAATACTCGCTCAGCAACCCTTCGATCCAGCCCCGGTGCAGATCCACCGCACCACTGCGGGCCTGCTCCGCCAACGCCTCTTCCATCAAAACCAGCATGCGCCGATGACGTTCGCCGCCCAGGCGCTTCTGCACATTGTTCAGGCTCTCCAGCAACCGCTCGGAAAACAGTGCGAAGCCGTCATCGCCATGCACGTCGATGAATTCGGCGCACAGATCCACCACGTAATCGCGCAGGATCCGCTCGACCCGACCTTCCAGGCTGTCTTCCAGCCAGACCATCGGGAACTGCTGCATGCCCTGGTACAGCGGCAACGGCAACGCGCAACTGCCCACCGCACGGCTTTCGTCTTCCAATACGAACTGCTCGATACCCCGGCCGCGTTTTTTCAGCACATCCACGGCCAGGCGGTTTTCGAAGTCGATGTTCGAGGGCTGGCCGGTGGCGCGCTTGCCGAAACTGGAGCCGCGGTGGTTGGCATGACCTTCAAGGTCCACGCTGTTGCCCAGTTGCATGAGCACCTCGGTTTTGCCGGTACCGGTCATCCCGCCCAGCAGGACGAAATCGCACTGGGCAACCGCTTGATCGAGGGTGTCCAGCAGGAAGGTACGCATGGCCTTGTAGCCACCGCCCACCCGTGGATAGTCGATGCCGGCCTCGTCCTTGAGCCATTGCTGGACAATCTGCGAGCGCAGGCCGCCTCGAAAGCAATACAGCAGGCCGTCCGGATGCGCCCGGGCAAAATCGGCCCAGGCCTGGATGCGTTCGGCCTTGACCGCGCCCGATACCAGTTGATGCCCGAGCACGATGGCCGCCTGCTGGCCGTGCTGCTTGTAGCACGTGCCGACCCGCTGGCGTTCATGGTCATTCATCAACGGCAGGTTGATCACACCGGGAAACGCGCCCTTGTTGAATTCAACCGGCGCGCGCGCGTCCATCATGGGCCGGTCGTTGAGGAAGATGTCGCGGTAATCGGTGCAGTCGACGAACATCAAGACACCTCGACTGCGTTGCTCTGTCGCTCGACCAGTTCACCGATCGGTTCCAGGCTCAGGCCCAGTTCGGCGGCCACGGCAAGAAACTGCTCGTTGCCTTGCGGCGTTACGGCAATCAGCAGGCCGCCGCTGGTCTGCGGGTCGCAGAGCACACGTTTGTGCAGCTCCTGAAGGCGTCCGAGCTTGCTGGCGTAGCTGTCGAAATTGCGCAGCGTACCGCCCGGTACGCAGCCCTGTTCGAGGTAATACTCGACACCCGGCAGGCGTGGTACACGGTCATATTCAATGCACGCCGTGAGCTGGCTGCCGTCGGCCATTTCCACCAGGTGCCCGAGCAGGCCGAAACCGGTGACGTCGGTCATCGCGGTCACGTCATCGAGCTTGCCGAACCGGCTGCCGGGCTTGTTCAGGGTGCACATCCAGTCCCGGGCCAGGCCGATGTCGGCATGACGCAACTTGCCCTTTTTCTCGGCCGTCGTAAGGATGCCGATGCCCAGGGGCTTGGTGAGATAGAGCAGGCAACCGGCGGTGGCGGTGTCGTTGCGCTTCATGTGGCGCTTTTCCACCAGACCGGTGACGGCCAGGCCAAAGATCGGCTCGGGTGCGTCGATGGAGTGTCCGCCTGCCAGCGGGATGCCCGCTGCGTCACACACCGAACGCCCACCGCGAATCACTTCCCGGGCGATTTCCGGCGCCAGCACATTCACCGGCCAGCCCAGGATCGCAATCGCCATCAAGGGATCGCCGCCCATGGCGTAGATATCGCTGATGGCGTTGGTGGCGGCAATTCGGCCAAAATCGAAGGGATCGTCGACGATCGGCATGAAAAAGTCGGTGGTCGACACTACACCGCGTTCTTCATCGATGGCATACACCGCCGCGTCGTCACGCGAGGCGTTGCCGACCCAGAGTTTCGGGTCGAGATTCTGCGCCCCGCTGCCGGCCAGGATCACTTCCAGCACCTGGGGGGAAATTTTGCAACCGCATCCGGCGCCGTGACTGTATTGGGTCAGGCGAATCGGCTCGCTCATAGGGTCACCTCTTGGAGTCTAGGTAACTAATCCTACAGCAATCGCGCCTTTTTCTTTGCAGGAGATGCGCTGGTGGATACCGGCCCCCTGTGGGAGCGGGCTTGCTCCGGGCGGCGTTCCGACGAAGGCGTCGGCACTATCAACATCCATGTGACAGGAATACCGCTTTCGCGAGCAAGCCCGCTCCCACAGGAGGTTGGGTTATGGCAGCAGGATCACTTTGTCGCCGCTGCCCTGATTCACCTCGGCATAACGCTCCGGCCCTTCGGCCAATGGCGACTCGAACAAGCCCTGCGGCAGCGGCAACAGGTCCTGATCGAAGAACTTGCCGAACTGGTCGAGCATCGCTGCACACGCTTGCACCCCGTACAGCAACGAATTGATCCCCACGACCGAGCCACCCTTGCGATACAACGCCAGGGCTGGCAGTTGCACGTGACCGTCCACGGGCGCTGCGATGATCGCAATACGGCCGAACGCGGCCAGGGCCGGCACCGAGGCCGGCAGCCAGAATCCGGTGGTGTCGAAAATCACCTCGGCACCGCCGGCATAGACCGCGTTGACCTGGGCTGCGAAATCCTCGGGTTTATCCAGTTGCAGGGTTTGATAGCCCTGGTCCTGCAAGTCCTTGACCTGCTCCGGACGCCGCGCGGCCGCCAGTACCCGGGCTCCGCGCACCTTGGCCAAGGCCAGCGCGGCACTGCCGACCGCCCCGCCACCGATGACCAGCACACGGGTTTGGGCCGTCACCAGGCTGCGCTCCAGCGCATCCCACGCCGTGGTGTACGGCACACCGAGGCTGGCAGCCTGGGCAAAGCTCAGGTGCGTGGGTTTGAGCGCCACGCCATTGGCCGGCAGCTTGACGAACTGGGCATGGGAACCGTCGGCGAAAAAGCCCAGTTCGCGGCCCGTGCCCCAGACTTCCTGACCGATCAGCGCCTGCGGACCGGCCACGACCACCCCGGCAAAATCCCGACCGGGAATCCGCGGCAAGGTGGTGTAGGGAAAACGTCCCAGCACGTTCTTAACATCGCTGGGGTTGAGGCCTGCGGCCTTGATCTCGACCAGCACTTCATCGGCGCCGGGAACAGGCGTAGGTACCTCCACGTAGCGCAGGGCCGAGAGATCACCGGTTTTATCGAATTGCAGAGCTTTCATGGGCGTATCCATCGAGTCGAAAAGGGTTCAGGAGATCCAGCCAGCCACCAGCTCGCGGCCCATCGGCCAGAGCTTTTCGCCGGCAAGCATGCCGAGCAGGCCCACCAGCGCGATGGCCGGAGGTGCGGGGGAACGAAAATCCAGGGCGCCGTAGAGCAGACCGACACCCAGGCCGATAGCCAGTGACAGGAGGTAGTTCATGGCAGATTCCGCAGCAATTGAGGTATGCGCCGAGTCTAGAGGGCGACGCCTTTGAGCATCGGCCAAGTGCTTCTGAATGTCGGCCAAAGCCTGGCGTCGGCGAATTCAGTCCTGGCGTTGCGCCACAGGAAACTGCGAAGGGGCAACTCCCAGTTCACGCCGGAACATGTCACTGAAGCTGCTCGGCGAATAGCCCAGCTCCCGGGCAATCGTGCTGACCGCAACGCCCTGGATCAACCCGGCCGCCGCCGTCGCCAGTTGCACCTGACGCCGCCACTCGGCGAAGCCCATGCCCAGACCGTCCTTGAACAGTCGCGCCAGGGTGCGCACGCTGGCACCGGCGTTATCGGCATGGTGTTCGAAAGGAATAGCCAGTGAAGGCGAGGCCATGACCGCCTGGCACACATTCATCAATCGCCGGTCGGAATCGTCCGGCAGCGGGATTTTCAGCAGTGAGCGCCTGGCCCGCTTGAGTTCCAGCAGCGCCAGGCCCACCAGCGCGTCGTAGTACTCAGGCGCTGCGTCGTTACCCTGCTCCACCAGAGCGACGATCAGCTCGCGCAGCAAGCCGCCGACTTCGATGACTTGCACACTGTCATCCAGGGTCGCGGCCAGGGACGGTCGCAGGTAGATATTGCGCATTTGCAGGTCGGACACCACGCGAATCCCGTGGGGCACGCCCGGCGGCAGCCACACCGCCCGCTGCGGCGGCACCACCAGCGCCTCATGCGGCGTCTCGACCCACATCACCCCGCTCATCGCATACAGCAACTGGCCCCAGACGTGCTCATGAGGCTCGATGTACAACCCGCGCGGATAGGTGCGAGCCAGCGGTTGCACCGGCACATCGGTGTCACTCAGGTCAGGCGGTGCGGCGAGGGCCATGGTCTATGTTCATTGGGGTTCGGGAGGATTCCATGGTAACGGGGCGCCGAACTTGTCGCCAGCAACCACCGGCATCCGACAATCCGAATGAATTTTCCTGATGGCACGCGATCCTTTTATGTACAACAGGGAGGAACCGGGGCTTTATGAACAGTGCAAAATTATTCGTCATCGAGTACACACTCCATGGCACTCCGAAATCATTCATTATCCGCCTGGATAAAATGGATAACGCAGAAGCCTGGCATTGGGCGAGCTGTGACGCGGGGGTGGGGCGAATTCCTCGGTTTGGACGCGAGAAGGTACAAAAGACCAGCAAGCCGATGGCTGAAAAGTTCGGCGTGGAAAACGTCAAGTGGCGGCCGGCGAACTGATCACTGGCAACCGTCAGGTTCGGGGGAGGTGATATGAGTGCGACATCCGTCTACAGCCCTGCACAGCTGGACTACGGCCTGGACACGCCGTTCGGCCACATCACCAGAAGCGCCGAATGCCGGATCGGACTGGAAGCGGTTGAAAATGACCCGTTTTGCTTCGCCGTACGCGTCCCGGCGCCACTGCCGGAAGGTCTGGAGCAAGCCAGCACCCTGGTGCTGCGGGTCGAAGGGCGGCGCTTGCAGGGTACCGTTCGCCACAGCGAACGCCTGGAGGATGACAGCCTCAGGCTGGAAGTGGAGCCGGACTAGGCTCCACTTTTCATAGCTTGTCGCGAATGCCGTCAGCCATGGGAGCACTTGCAGCCTTTATGAGCGCACTCCTCGCCGTGCTCATGGTGCTTGGCGCAGGCTTCACAGCAGTAATGCTTGCCGTGACGGGCAATCGGATGTTCACCGAGTTTGCAGGAACATTTCGGACAATCGCAGATACTTTCACGGTCAATCATGGGTCTGACTCCTCTTGTGTGGTCGCCAGTGCTCATACGCACACCGTAAGTGTAGGAGCTGCCGCAGGCTGTGATCTTTTGTGGCAAGGGAACTTGCTCGCCACAAAAGCTTTGATCAGATGCGGAACTGCCCGACCAGGCTGCCCAGGCGCTGACCGAGCTCGGCCAGGCTGCGCGAAGTCTGCGCGCCGAGCTGGGTTTCGTCGGCGACGTTGTCCACCGCCACGGCAATCTGATGCACGCTGCGGTTGATCTCTTCGGCCACGGCGGTCTGTTCTTCAGCGGCGCTGGCGATCTGCGCGTTCATCGAATTGATGGTCGCGATCAACTGGGCCATGGTGTCCAGCGAAGCCCCCGCCTCGTTGGCCTGGGCCGAGGTACCGTCGCCCGCCTCGCTGGAGCGACGCATCGCCTCCACCGCCGACTGGGTGCCGGCCTGCAGGCGGTCGATCATGCCCTGGATTTCCTGGGTGCTGATTTGCGTGCGGCTGGCCAGCGCTCGCACTTCATCGGCCACCACCGCAAAACCGCGCCCGGCCTCACCGGCACGGGCGGCTTCGATGGCCGCGTTGAGCGCCAGCAGGTTGGTCTGATCGGCAATCGAGCGGATCACCCCCAGCACGCTGACAATCGATGACACGTCTTTTTGCAGGCTGTCGAGGGACACGCCGCTGCTGCGGATGTCGTCCACCAGCGCATGGATCTTCTCGATGCTGCCGGCCACCACCCGTTTGGCCGCCTGGCCTTCTTCATCCGTCTGTTGGGCTGCCACCGCAGCGTTCTGCGCGCTCTTGGCCACTTCCTGGGCCGCCGCCGACATTTCGTTGATCGCCGTGGCCACCTGATCGGTCTCATGGCGCTGACGCTCCATGGCCTGATCCGAGCGATTGGCCTGATCGGACACCTGGTTCACCAGCCCGGTGAGTTGCGTGGTCATTTCGCTGATCTGGCGTACCAGCCCATGAATCTTGTCGACGAAACGGTTGAACGAGCCGGCCAGTTCGCCCAGTTCGTCCTGGCTGGTGATGGTCAGGCGGCGGGTCAGATCGCCCTCGCCCGCCGCGATGTCGTCGAGGTTGGCTTTCATCAAATGCAACGGACGCAGAATGGTGTTGGCCAGCAACATCCCGGCTGCCGCGATCACCAGCAACACCACGACCGCCACGCCGACGATGCTCAGCACCATGCCTTGCATGCGCTCCTGGACCTTGTCCTGGACCACCGCCACTTGTGCTTCGATGCCGTCGAGGTTGACCGAGGTACCGACCGCCATGTCCCACTTGGGCAGGTATTCGGTGTAGCCGAGCTTGGGCACCAGCACCTGGGTGTTGCCGGGCAATGGCGAGCTGTATTGCAGGTAGTGCGTACCGTCCTTGGCGACTTTCACCAGGTCGCGGTTGACATAGACACCGTTCGGGTCGCGATTGTCCTTGAAGCTCTGGCCTACGCCTTCGGGGCTGTTGGCCTTGAACAGGCGCACGGTGTTGGAGTCGTAGCCGAAGAAGTAGCCGTCCTTGCCATAGGTGATGCTCGACAACAGCTTGATCACCTGGGCCCGCGCCGCCTCGTCGCCGGGGGTGGCCGCGTCATACAGCGGCTTGATCGTGGTCATGGCCACGGCCACGTAGCTTTGCAAAGTCGCCTTGGCATCGCTGAGCAGGCGTTCGCGGGTCTGCTCGACCTCCTTGCGGGCCTGTTCCTGAAGAATGAACAGCGTGGTCAGGCTGATGACCAGCGCAAACAGCAGCACCGGGAGGACGGCAAGGGACAGGACTTTGGCCTTGAGGCTCATGCGCATGGCGTTCACTCTTTTGTTTTTGTTGGCGTGGTTAAAAGCTTTAACGGCATGCCAGGTCAAAAGTTGAACGCCTCGAACAGATCGCAGCCTTCGGCAGCTCCTACATGGGAAGGGTGTTCACCTGTAGGAGCTGCCGAAGGCTGCGATCTTTAGAGATCACAACACCATCGCCGCCACCCAGCCAAACGCCAGCAGCGGCAGGTTGTAGTGCAGGAAGGTCGGGACCACGGTGTCCCAGATGTGATGGTGCTGGCCGTCGATGTTCAGGCCGGAGGTCGGGCCGAGGGTCGAGTCCGAAGCCGGCGAACCGGCGTCGCCCAAGGCACCGGCCGTGCCGACGATGCACACGATCGCCAACGGGCTGAAGCCCAGTTGCACGCACAGCGGCACAAAGATCGCCGCCAGAATCGGCACGGTGGAGAACGACGAGCCGATGCCCATGGTCACCAGCAACCCCACCAGCAACATCAGCAAGGCGCCAATGCCTTTGCTGTGATCGATGTACGACGCCGACGACTCGACCAGCGTCTGCACTTCACCGGTGGCCTTCATCACTTCGGCAAAGCCCGAGGCGGCGATCATGATGAAGCCGATCATTGCCATCATTTTCATGCCTTCGGTGAACAGGTCATCGGTGTCGCGCCATTTGACGATGCCCGACACCGAGAAAATCAGGAAGCCGACCAGTGCACCGATAATCATCGAATCGAGCAGCAACTGAATGATGAACGCCGCGGCGATGGCCACGCCGGCCACCATCAGACTCAGCGGGTTGTATTGCACCGCCACTTGCTCGACCTGCTCGATCTTTGCCAGGTCGTAGACCCGCTTCTTGCGGTAGCTGACAAACGCGATCAGCAGGCCCGCCACCATGCCCAGCGCCGGAATGCCCATGGCGTGGGTCACGTTGATGCCACTGATGTCCACACCGCTGCGGGCGACGTTGGCCAGCAGGATCTCATTGAGGAAGATATTGCCGAAGCCCACCGGCAGGAACATGTAGGGCGTGATCAGGCCGAAGGTCATGACACAGGCGATCAGTCGACGGTCCAGTTGCAGCTTGGTCAGCACATATAGAAGCGGCGGCACCAGCAACGGAATGAACGCGATATGGATCGGCAGGATGTTCTGCGAGGCGATGGCCACGACCCAGAGCAGGCCGATCAGCAGCCATTTGACCTGGCCGCCGCCGCTGGCGTGCTGGCGATCGACCATTGCCAGCGCCTTGTCGGCCAGCGCATGGGCCATGCCGGATTTGGCAATGGCCACGGCAAAAGCACCGAGCAAGGCGTAGGACAACGCCACCGTCGCCCCGCCACCCAGGCCGCTGTTGAAAGCCTTGAGCGTCGCCTCGATGCCCAGGCCACCGGTCAGGCCACCTACCAGCGCACCGACGATCAGGGCGATCACCACATGCACGCGGGACAGGCTGAGCACCAGCATGATGCCGACCGCGGCAATGACTGCATTCATTTCGTAACCTCGTGACAAACGGAAAGAGTCCGCCCGGCAGTCTGCGTGAGCCGCCAGCGGATAACAGGAATGGGTTTTATTAGAGGGCGCGCACTTTGAATGAAGCAGCGGCAAGCTGCAAGCCTCAAGCCGCAAGCTTTTGTGTTTTCGGCTTGCAGCTTGAAGCTTGTCGCTCAAGAAAGCTGCTTTTATGCCGCTACAGTGCAAAGTCTCAGATATTTATCGAATAAGGACGCCTCCATGTCGCTCAGACAACTTTCCATCCAATGGAAAATCACCCTGCTGGCCGGGCTGTGCCTGGCGGGCATCGTGACCCTGCTGGTGGGTCTTTCGCTGTACCGCATGGAGCACAGCTCCGAGCTGGTGAAAGCCTCGAGCATGGAGATGCTGACCGAATCGGCCCAGGCCCGGATCGAGTCCCAGGGCGAGAACCAGGCACTGGGGATTCGCCAGCAGTTCATGGACGCCTATCAGTACGGCCACGGTTTCTCCCGGCAGGTGCTGTTTTTGCGCGAGCAGGCCGAAAAGCGCTTCCTCGATGCCTTCGACCTGCGCGAAGACCTGACCCGCCAGGTCAAGTCGGCCCTGCAGGCCAATCCGGACCTGCTCGGCCTGTCCCTGGTGTTCGAACCCAACGGGCTGGACGGCAAGGACGACCTGTTCGCCGGCCAAGCGGAACTGGGCAGCAACGACAAGGGCCGTTTCGCCCTCTACTGGTCGCAGCCGACGCCGGGCAAGCTGACGTCCATGGCGCTGCCGGAAAAGGACATGGCCGACACCAGCACCGGCCCCAGCGGCGAAGCGGCCAACGCCTGGTTCACCTGCCCGCGCACCACGCTCAAGCCGTGCGTGATCGAACCCTACTTCTATGAGATCGACGGCCAGAACGTGCTGATGACCAGCATCGTTTTCCCGCTGATGGTCAACGGCAAGGTGATCGCCTCGCTGTCGGTGGACATCAACCTCAACAGCCTGCAAGCGGTCAGCCTGGGGGCCAGCAAGAAACTCTACGACGGCCAGACCAGTGTCAGCATCATCAGCCCGGCGGGCCTGCTCGCCGGCTACAGCCCGGACGCCAGCAAACTCAGCCAGCGCCTGGATGCCGTGGACAAGGCCAGCGGTACCGAACTGCTGCGCATGCTGGCCGCCAGCAGCAAAACCGCCAGCCTGCACAGCCATCAGCAATTGAAAGTGCTGGCACCCTTCCAGCCGATTCCCGGCGGCAAATCCTGGGGCGTACTGCTCGACGTGCCGGAGAAAGTCCTGGTCGGCCCCGCCGAAACCCTGAAAAAGCAACTGGACGACAGCAACACCGCCGGCACACTGGTCGAGCTCGGCCTTGGCGTGCTCGCCGCGCTGCTGGGCCTGGTGCTGGTGTGGCTGATGGCCCGCAGCGTGACCAGACCGATCCTCGGCGTGGCGCATATGCTCGAAGACATCGCCAGCGGCGAAGGTGACCTGACCCGCCGGTTGGCCTACGACAAAAAGGATGAGCTGGGCCAGTTGGCCGGCTGGTTCAACCGCTTCCTCGACAAGCTGCAACCGATCATTGCCGAAGTGAAACGCTCGGTGCAGGACGCCCGCAGCACGGCCGACCAGTCGTCTGCCATCGCCACCCAGACCAGCGCCGGCATGGAGCAGCAGTACCGCCAGGTGGATCAGGTCGCGACCGCCTCCCACGAGATGAGCGCCACCGCCCAGGACGTCGCCCGCAGCGCCGCGCAAGCGGCACACGCCGCCCGCGATGCCGATCAGGCGACCCGTCAGGGCCTGACCGTGATCGACCGCACCACCGCCAGCATCGACAACCTCGCCGCCGACATGAGCGCGGCCATGGTTCAAGTCGAAGGCCTGGCCGCCAACAGCGAGAAGATCGGCACGGTGCTGGAAGTGATCCGCGCGATTGCCGAGCAGACCAACCTGCTGGCCCTCAACGCGGCGATCGAAGCGGCCCGTGCCGGTGAGGCCGGACGCGGTTTTGCCGTGGTCGCCGATGAGGTGCGCAACCTGGCGCGGCGTACCCAGGAGTCTGTGGAGGAAACCCGTCTGGTGATCGAACAACTGCAAAGCGGCACGCAGGAAGTGGTGGGCTCGATGAACAACAGCCATCGCCAGGCCCAGGGCAGTGTCGAGCAGGTTGGCCAGGCCGTGACCGCGCTGCGCCAGATCGGCGACGCGGTGACCGTGATCAACGACATGAACATGCAGATCGCCAGCGCCGCCGAAGAGCAAAGCGCGGTGGCCGAGGAGATCAACAACAACGTGGCGACCATTCGCGACGTGACCGAGTCACTGTCGGGCCAGGCCAATGAGTCGGCACGGGTCAGCCAGTCGCTCAACAGCCTGGCGAACCAGCAGCAGAGCCTGATGGACCAGTTCCGCGTCTGACCTGAACAACAAAAGACCGCAGCCTTCGGCAGCTCCTACAGGGTTTTGCGTATACCTGTAGGAGCTGCCGAAGGCTGCGATCTTTTGCATCCGACACCACCTGACGCACCCCGAGTGGATATCTGCCGGACCTTGATTATGCTTCAAGGAACCTTGCAGCTTTTTCTGGCGTCAACTTGAATGCAAGCCACGTGATCCGATGACTTCAGCCCCAGGGCCTGGGTACGGCAAGTGTTGGTGAGAACTCCGGCCTACAACAAGAGCAAGACGGAGAATACTCATGGCAGCAATCGACAATGCAACCACGGGCAGCGCGCCCAACCACGGGATCACCAAGGAGGAGCGCAAGGTCATCTTCGCCTCGTCCCTGGGCACCGTGTTCGAATGGTACGACTTCTACCTGTACGGCTCCCTCGCGGCGATTATTGCCAAGCACTTCTTCGCCGGCGTCAACGAAACGACAGCCTTCATCTTCGCCCTGCTCGCCTTCGCCGCCGGCTTCGCCGTCCGGCCGTTCGGCGCCATTGTGTTCGGCCGCCTGGGCGACATGATCGGACGCAAGCACACCTTCCTCATCACCATCGTGATCATGGGTGTCTCGACGGCCGTGGTGGGTTTGCTGCCCGGCTACGCGAGCATAGGCGTGGCCGCACCGATCATCCTGATCAGCCTGCGCTTGCTGCAGGGCCTGGCGCTGGGCGGCGAGTACGGCGGCGCAGCCACCTACGTGGCCGAACATGCGCCCAAGGGCAAGCGCGGCTATTTCACCTCGTGGATTCAGACGACAGCCACCCTTGGCCTGTTTCTTTCACTGCTGGTGATCCTGGCCTGCCGTACCGCGCTGGGCACGGAAGCCTTCGAAGCCTGGGGCTGGCGGATTCCGTTCCTGCTTTCGATCCTGTTGTTGATTATCTCGGTGTACATCCGCCTGCAACTGAGCGAGTCACCGGTGTTCATGAAAATGAAAGCGGAAGGCAAATCCTCCAAGGCACCGCTGACCGAATCCTTCGCCCGCTGGGACAACCTCAAGATCGTGATCATGGCCCTGCTCGGTGGCACCGCCGGCCAGGCAGTGGTCTGGTACACCGGGCAATTCTATGCGCTGTTTTTCCTGCTGCAGATGCTAAAGATCGACCCGCAGACCGCCAACCTGCTGATTGCCGGCTCGCTGCTGATCGGCACACCGTTCTTCGTCATATTCGGCAGCCTGTCCGACCGCATCGGCCGCAAGGGCATCATCATGGCCGGCTGCATCATCGCCGCACTGACGTACTTCCCGATCTTCCATGCGTTGACCCAATACGGTAACCCCGACGTGTTCATTGCGCAGGAGAAAAACCCGGTCACGGTGGTCGCCAATCCCGACCAGTGCTCGTTCCAGTTCGACCCGGTAGGCAAGGCCAAATTCACCAGTTCCTGCGACCTGGCCAAGACCGTGCTGGCCAAGCGGGCCATCCCCTACAAGAACGTGAACGCCGAGCCGGGCGCCGTTGCGCAGGTGCGCATCGGCGAGAAAGTGATCGAGAGCTTCGAGGGCACCGGCATGCCGGCCGCCGACTTCAAGGCCAAAAACGATGCCTTTACCGCCAATCTCGCCACCGCCCTCAAGGACGCCGGCTACCCCGAGAAGGCCGACCCGGCCAAGACCAACTACCCGATGGTGCTATTGCTCCTGACGATCCTGGTGATCTACGTGACCATGGTCTACGGGCCGATCGCCGCCTGGCTGGTGGAACTGTTCCCGGCGCGCATCCGCTACACCTCGATGTCGCTGCCCTATCACATCGGCAATGGCTGGTTCGGCGGCTTCCTGCCGACCGTGGCGTTCGCCATGGTGGCGGCCACGGGGGATATCTATTACGGGCTGTGGTATCCGATCGTCATCGCGGTGATGACGGCTGTGCTGGGCATTTTCTTCATGCCGGAAACCAAGGATCGGGAGATTCATCACACCTGAAACTTGCCAGCCAATCAGTGCCCCCCTGTGGGAGCGGGCTTGCTCGCGAAGGCGGAGTGTCAGCCGATACTGTCATCGACTGATACACCGCCTTCGCGAGCAAGCCCGCTCCCACAATGGATTTCAGTGTTTGGGTAATTCGATGACGACCTTCAGCCCGCCCCACTCGCTTTCCAGCAGCGATAACTTGCCACCCCAGCTATCGACGATGTCGCGCACGATGCCAAGTCCCAGGCCATGCCCGTGGGTCTGCTCATCCAGCCGTGTTCCCCGGCCGAACACCTGATCGCGACGCTCTTCGGGAATGCCCGGGCCGTCATCTTCCACACTGAGTTCAAACCCGTTCGCCAACTCGGCGACACTCACGCGAACCTCGGCATCCGCCCATTTGCAGGCGTTGTCCAGCAGGTTGCCCAACAGCTCCAGCAGGTCTTCACGATCCCAGGGCAATTGCAGGCCGGCCGGAACGCGGTAGCTCAGCGCCAGGTGTTCGCCATGGATCATGTTCAGGGTTGCCAGCAATCCGGGGAGTTCGGCATCACAATCAAACAGCGCGCCCGGCAGCGCATCACCGGACAACCGTGCACGATTGAGTTCCCGATTGAGCCGTTGCTCGACCTGTTGCAGTTGTTCCTTGAGGGTCTTGCGCAGTTGCGGGTGCGCCTCAAGCTGCTCGTTCGAGGCCAGGCTCAACAGCACCGCCAGCGGTGTTTTCAACGCGTGGCCGAGGTTGCCCAGGGCATTGCGTGAGCGCTTGAGGCTGTCCTCGGTGTGGGCCAGCAAGTGGTTGATCTGCGCCACCAGTGGTTCCAGTTCCAGCGGTACCTGATCATCGAGTTGCGAGCGCTGGCCCTGTTGCAACTGCGCGATCTGCTCGCGGGCCTGCTCCAGCGGACGCAAGGCGCGGCGCACGGTAATCCGTTGCAGCAACAGAATCAGCAGCAGCCCGGTCAAACCCAGGCCCAACCCGAGCTGTTGTACGCGCCGGAAGCTTTCGCGTATCGGCGTGTAATCCTCGGCGACGCTGATGGAGATCGGCAACCCCAGGCGTCGATAGTCCGTGCGCAGCACCAGCAACTGTTGCCCTTCCGGTCCCAGTTGCAGATCGTCGTGCAGGCCGGGGTGATCGAGCGCCGGCAGTTCCTGATCCCATAACGAACGGGAACGCCAATGGCCATCGGTGAAATCGATGCGGAAATAATGCCCGGAAAACGGCCGCTGATAGGCCGGCGACAGACGTCGTTCATCCAGTTGCAAACCTTGCGGCCCGCGCACCAGCGCCGCCAGCAGGCTTTCGCTGTCATTGCGCAACCCGGCTTCGAGGTAGCGCTGCAAACCCATTTCGAACAGCCACAGGCTGGTTTGCGCCAGCACCAGGCCAACGACCACCATCACGCTGATCAGGCCCAGGCTCAAGCGACGCTGGATCGATCTCACCGCGCTTGCCCGCCAAACAGGTAGCCCTGGCCACGACGGGTTTCGATCACGCTTTTGCCGAGCTTGCGGCGCAAATGGTTGACGTGGACCTCCAGCACATTGGAATCGCGCTCGGTTTCACCGTCGTAAAGGTGTTCGGCGAGGTGGCTTTTGGAGAGGATCTGCTCGGGGTGCAGCATGAAATAACGCAACAGGCGAAACTCCGCGGCGGTCAGCTGAATGTCCGCACCGTCGCGGACAACGCACTGGCGCCCCTCGTCCAGGTGCAGCCCGGCAGCCTGGAGCGTCGGCTGGTTGACCTGGCCATGGGAGCGGCGCAGCAACGCCTGGATGCGCAAGAACAGCTCTTCGGGATGAAAGGGTTTGGTCAGGTAATCGTCGGCACCGGCCTTGAGGCCTTCGATGCGTTCGGCCCAGGAATCCCGGGCCGTGAGGATCAGCACCGGCGTGGCCAGCCCCGCCGCGCGCCATTGCGCCAGCACCTCGAGCCCCGGCACGCCCGGCAGGCCGAGATCGAGGATGATCAGGTCGTAAGGCTCAGTGCCGCCCTGATGCACCGCGTCGCGACCGTCGGCCAGCCAGTCCACCGCATAACCCTGGCGGTTGAGACCGGCCAGCAGTTCGTCGGCCAGGGGCACATGGTCTTCCACCAGCAGCAAACGCATGGATCAGTCTTCCTTGTCTTTCAATAATCGGCCGTCAGTCGCATCGATGTGCAGCTCACGGACCACGCCTTCGGGCGTCAGCAATTCGACATCATAAAGGTAGATGTCGTGCTTCTCTTCGAGTTCGGCTTCCAGCAGTTTTGCACCGGGGTAGCGATCCATCGCCTGCTGCAACAGCTGCTCCAGCGGCAGGATCACGCCCTGTTGACGCAGGCGCAGGGCTTCGTCCTGGTCCAGGTCGCGAGCCATCACTGCCGAGCAAAATGCCAGAAGCAGCAGCGCCATTCGGCGTGCGAAACATCGATTGAGTAGAAACACCTTCATTACGAATCCTGATGATCCTTGAGTCACTGCCAGCTGACCGGGTCTAATGCGAGTGGTGTGAGCTTCTCGAAAGCCGCAATGGTACCAGCGTTGCGTCGGGGGGCCAGCCGAGCCACCTTAACCCGCTGAACTTAATTGAAACTGAATTGCCATCATTGCTCACACCGCCCCCCCTGTAGGAGCGAGCCTGCTCGCGATGGACCTTGGAACGCCGCGGGGTGTCAGGTTACCCGCGTAATCGTTGACGACCATCGCGAGCAGGCTCGCTCCTACAGGGGATGTGGTGTTTATAATTCCCCGCTTGCCAACATTCGAGACCGGTATGACGGCCATCCACATCAAGTTTCCTTCCCTGACCCTCAAGGCCGGTCCGCGAGCTTTTGCGCGCATCCGTGAGAGCGGCTTGAACGCCGCCGAGATCGGCACCTTGCCCGGTGCGGCGGGCGGTCCGAAGGCGCTGGGGATTCAGGGGCTGGACCTGGCGCTGTTCGGCGAGTGGCTGCCGGCGGCACCGCGGGAGCGCTCGCTGATTGGTGCATCGGTGGGTTCCTGGCGCTTCGCCAGCGCCTGCCTGCCGGACGCCGCCGAGGGCATCCGGCGTCTCGGGCAGCTGTACACCGAGCAAGACTTTGCCAAGGGCGTGACCATGGCGCAAATCAGCCAGAGCTCGCGGCGCATGCTCGATGACCTGCTCGACGGTCGTGATGCCTCGATCCTCGGCAACAGCGCCTACCGCCTGAACATCATGGTGGTCAAAAGCCACGGCCTGCTCGCCGACGATCATCGCGGTCGCCTGGGGTTGGGGCTGTCCTCGGTCATCGCCGACAACCTGCGCGGCCGGGCGCGGCTGGCCCGGCACTTCGAACGCCTGATCATCCACGACCCGCGCCTGGCGCCGCCGGTCAAAGCCTTGAACGACTTCCCGTCGCGCTTCGTCGCCCTCGATGCCGGCAATTTGCGCCAGGCCCTGCTGGCTTCCGGCTCGATCCCGATGGTCATGGAAGGCGTGCGCGACCTTCCGGGCGCCGGTGCCGGCACCTTCCGCGACGGCGGTCTGCTGGACTATCACCTGGACCTGCCCTACAGCGGCGATGACATCGTGCTCTACCCGCATTTCACCGACCGGGTGATTCCCGGCTGGTTCGACAAGACCCTGCCGTGGCGCCGCGCCTGCCCGGCCCGCTTGCAAAACGTGCTGCTGCTGGCGCCGTCGAAGGAATACCTGGCGCGCCTGCCCTACGGCAAACTGCCGGACCGTAACGACTTCAAGCGCTTCATGGGCGATGCCCCAAGCCGGCAGAAATACTGGCGCACCACCATGGAAGAAAGCCGCCGCATGGGCGACGAATTCCTCGAACTGGCCGCCAACGGTCGCCTCGGCGAACGCTTGCTGACCCTTTAGTCAGGACAAACTGGTAAACTCGCCGCCTGCCCGAATCGCTGCGGCGAACGCCACCTGAACAGAGCTGAAAACACTGTGGAAATCTTCAAGGAATTTACATTCGAATCCGCCCACCGCCTGCCCCACGTACCGGACGGCCACAAGTGCGGGCGCCTGCACGGTCACTCGTTCAAAGTGGCGATCCATTTGAGCGGTGATCTTGACCCGCACACCGGCTGGATCCGCGACTTCTCGGAGATCAAGGCGATCTTCAAGCCGCTGTACGAGCGTCTGGACCACAACTACCTGAACGACATTCCAGGCCTGGAAAACCCGACCAGCGAAGTGCTGGCCAAGTTTATCTGGAATGAGATGAAGCCGTTGCTGCCGGAGCTCAGTGCGATTCGTATCCACGAAACCTGCACCAGCGGTTGCATCTATCGCGGCGAGTAAAGACACCGCCCCCTTGTAGGAGCGAGCTTGCTCGCGATGGACGCCAGAGCACCGCGGGCTGCCAGATACCACGCGTAATCGTTGAGGTTCTTCGCGAGCAAGCTCGCTCCTACAGGGGAACAGCGTTTTGTCAGAGAAATAAAGAACAGCCTTCATCGGCTGTTTTTTTATGCCTATGCTTTTTGCCTCTTCCCCCGCCAAGAGGACAAGCCCATGACTGACTGGCCACTGCAACAGACCTATCGCTTCAAAGGGCACTCCGTGCGCTATGCCGTGCGCGGCGATGGCCCGCCGCTGGTGTTCGTGCATGGCACGCCCTTCTCCTCCTGTGTCTGGCACCGGATTGCCCCGCATTTCATCACCACGCACCGGGTGCACTATTTCGATCTGCTGGGCTACGGGCAATCCGAGAAAGTCGATGGCGACGTGTCCCTCGGTGTGCAGAACGAGTTGCTGTCACAGTTGCTGGAGCATTGGGGCCTGGATCGCCCCGACATGGTGGCCCACGACTTCGGCGGCGCCACCGCCCTGCGCACGCATCTGCTCAACGGCAAGGATTACCGCAGCCTGACGCTGATCGATCCGGTGGCGCTGACGCCCTGGGGTTCGCCGTTCGTGCAGCATGTGCGCCAGCATGAAGCGGCGTTCAGCGGACTGCCCGATTACATCCAGCGCGCCATCGTGCCAACCTATATTCGCGGGGCCATCCAGCGCGAAATCCCCGACGCCGAACTCGCCCCCTACGTTCAGCCGTGGCTTGGGGAGCCGGGGCAAGCGGCGTTCTACCGGCAGATCGCGCAGATGGACGAGCGTTATACCCGTGAGGTAGAGGGCTTGTACCCGACGATTCGCTGCCCGGTGCAGATTCTCTGGGGTGAAGACGATCAGTGGATTCCCGTCGAACGCGGTCGGGCCTTGCAGCAAATGATTCCCGGCGCGCAGTTCCATCCGATACCCAACGCCGGTCATCTGGTTCAGGAAGATGCGCCTGAAGCCATAGTCGCGGCGTTGCTGCGTTTTCTGCCCCTGCAACAATCCTCCTGAACAAACCCAATCCCCTGTGGGAGCGGGCTTGCTCGCGAAAGCGGCAGCACATCCAGCATCTATGTGGCAGACACACCGCCTTCGCGAGCAAGCCCGCTCCCACATTGGATCAATGTCACTGGCGGGGACCGCCGTTGGCGAGCTAACGTAGAGATATTGCCTACACGATTCGCTAAAAGGACTCGCCCGATGCACATCATCAACGCCCGTCTGCGCAACCAGGAAGGCCTGCATGAGTTGAACCTGGAAAACGGCCTGATCAGCAGCATCGCCCGCCAGATCGAGGCCCCGACCCTGGGCCCTGGCGACCTGGATGCCGGCGGCAATCTGGTGGTGCCGCCCTTTGTCGAGCCGCACATCCACCTCGACGCCACCCTGACCGCCGGCGAGCCGCGCTGGAACATGAGCGGTACGCTGTTCGAAGGCATCGAGTGCTGGGGCGAACGCAAGGCGACCATCACCCAGGAAGACACCAAGACCCGCGCCAAAAAAACCATCCAGGCCCTCGCCGCCCACGGCATCCAGCATGTGCGCACCCACGTCGACGTCACCGACCCGCAACTGACCGCGCTCAAGGCGATGCTCGAAGTGCGCGAGGAAAGCCGACACCTGGTCGACCTGCAAATCGTCGCCTTCCCTCAGGAAGGCATCGAGTCGTACCGCAATGGTCGCGAGTTGATGGAAGAGGCGATCCGCATGGGGGCGGACGTGGTCGGTGGTATTCCGCATTTCGAGTACACCCGCGACCAGGGTGTCAGCTCGGTGAAGTTTCTCATGGACCTGGCCGAACGCAGCGGTTGCCTGGTCGACGTGCATTGCGACGAAACCGACGACCCGCATTCACGCTTTCTCGAAGTGCTCGCCGAAGAGGCCCGCAGCCGCGACATGGGTTCGCGGGTCACGGCCAGCCACACCACGGCCATGGGCTCCTACGACAACGCCTACTGCGCCAAGCTGTTTCGTTTGCTCGGGCATTCGGGGATCAGCTTTGTCTCCTGCCCCACCGAAAGCATCCACCTGCAAGGTCGCTTCGACAGTTTCCCGAAACGCCGGGGCGTGACCCGGGTCAACGAGTTGCTGGAAGCGGGGATGAACGTGTGCTTCGGCCAGGACTCCATCGTCGATCCGTGGTACCCGCTGGGCAATGGCAACATTTTGCGGGTGCTCGAGGCCGGGCTGCACATCTGCCACATGCTCGGTTATCGCAACCTGCAAAGCGCGCTGGACCTGGTGACGGACAACAGCGCCAGGGCCATGAACCTCGGCGAGCGCTATGGCCTGGAACGCGGGCGGCCGGCGAACCTGCTGATTCTGTCGGCGGAGAGTGATTACGAAGTGATCCGCAGCCAGGGGTTGCCGCTGTACTCGGTGCGCGAGGGCAAGGTGTTGATGAAGCGGACGATGCCGGTGGTTGAGTTCAGTGAGCTGAGTTGAGTTTGGTGTTGACTGATCTGGCCTCTTCGCGAGCAAGCCCGCTCCCACAGTAGATTTGTGTCGTTCACAAAACCCTGTGGGAGCGGGCTTGCTCGCGAAGGCTATTTTGAAGTCAATCGATTAACCGAGCCGTACCAAACAGACTGACCCGACTCAACTCCCCCCGCTCCTCTTCCAGCAAGATCGGCGCCGTGCCACCCGGCATCGTCACCTTCACTTCCCCGGCCCTGACCCAACCCACGCGCCAGGCCGCACAGGCCACCGCACTGGCGCTGGTCCCCGACGAAGCCGTCGGCCCCTCGCCGCGCTCGAATACCCGCGCGGCGATGTGCCCTTCTGACAAGCGCATCGCCCATTGCAGATTGATCCCCGCCGGACAGGGTTTACCTGCACCGACCGGCATGGCGTAGGCAATTCGCATCAACCCTTCACCCAGCGCCGGTTCTCGCATCTGCTCGTTGCTCGGCAAGTCGTCGGCGTTTTCGACCAGCGTCACGCAATGCGGATTACCGACCCGCGCGAACTGGCTGCGCGACCATGCGCCATTGAGTGCCGACAGCGGTTTGACGTGGCTGAGTTCGCGGCCATTCAACAGCGCCGTTTCAACACCCTCGGCACTGACCGCCGACGGCCCGAAACCAGGCTGGCCAAGGTCAAGCCAGAACCCCTGCACACCCTCGACTTCAGCGGTTTTCACCGAAGTCTGCCCCGGTGAAGGCGTGTCGGACTTGTCGTGGTGAACCCTGAGCAGACAGGCTTCGTCGCGGGGTAAAAGCCCTTGGTCGCTCAACGCCTGGGAAAAAATCGTCAGCCCGTTGCCACTGCGTTCGGCCAGGGTACCGTCGGTGTTGACGATCAACAGGTCAAAGGGTGGCGAGGACTGGAACGGTCCGACCAGCAACCCGTCGCTGCGATGATCCTTGCTGCCGGCCGGTTGCGTGCCGGGTGCCCAGTTGCAGCAGGCTTCGATGGCCGCCGCAGCCCATGCCTGACGAGTTTGTGCTGCCAGGCTCGCCTGAGCGGGCAAGTCGATGCCCTGGTGGCGCAATTCTTCGGGCGCTACCACGATGTAAATATTGCCCCGTGCATCGTACCTCTGCGCCATGGCGCCCTCCGTGTGTCATTGGAATGGCTCAACATATCGCGAAAAACAGCAGCGCTGTGCAAGGATGTCGCCCTGTTTGACCGTAAAACTTTCCGGGCACTGATCGAACCCTCCTCGGTCGATCACTGTCCGTTGAGGACGTGACGTTTTTTGCCAGGGATTGATATGACCAGCCTCAACAGCCAGACCACCTTCGTTCCCGGCCGCCTGGAACAGATGTCCACGCGCATCGCCTTTTTCATCGCCGGCTTCGGCATCGCCGCGTGGGCGCCGCTGGTGCCCTATGCCAAGGCCCGGGCCGGGCTGGATGAAGGCGCCCTGGGTCTGTTGCTGCTGTGTCTGGGGGTAGGTTCGATCCTGGCGATGCCGGTGGCCGGGATTCTGGCCACGCGTTTCGGCTGTCGGCGGGTGACGACCGGTGGGACCTTGCTGATCTGTGCCGCCCTGCCGCTGCTGGCCACGGTGTCATCGATTCCGGCCTTGATCGCGGCGCTGTTCATGTTCGGCGCGGGCCTCGGCACGGTGGATTCGACGGTCAACCTGCAAGCGGTGATCGTCGAGCGCGCCAGCGGCAAAAACATGATGTCGGGTTTCCATGGCCTGTTCAGCCTGGGCGGGATCGTCGGTGCGGCAGGCGTCAGCGGCTTGCTGGGCCTGGGGATTTCACCACTGGGAGCCACGCTGGTGGTGATCGTGATGCTGCTGATCGCCTTGGCCAGGGCCGTGCCGCACCTGTTGCCCTACGGCAGTGAAAGTTCAGGGCCGGCGTTCGCGGTGCCCCATGGCATCGTCCTGTTTATCGGTGGCATGTGCTTCATTGTGTTCCTCGCCGAAGGCGCAGCACTGGACTGGAGCGCGGTCTTCCTGGCACAGGAACGTGGCATCGACACGGCGTACGCGGGCCTCGGCTATGCGGCGTTTGCCTTGACCATGACGGCCGGGCGTTTGACCGGCGACAAAATCGTACGGCGGTTGGGCGCGACACGGGTGATTGTGTTCGGCGGGCTGACGGCTGCCGCGGGCTTGTTTCTGGCGACGTTCGCCTCGAGTTGGGAGGCGGCGCTGGTGGGTTACGCGCTGCTGGGCGCCGGTTGCTCGAACATCGTGCCGGTGCTGTACACCGCTGTAGGCAAGCAGACGGTCATGCCCGAGAGCATCGCCGTGCCGGCCATTACCACCCTGGGTTATGCGGGCATTCTCGCAGGGCCTGCGCTGATCGGCTTTGTCGCCCATGGCGCCAGCTTGAGTTTTGCCTTCGGGTTGATGGCGGTGCTGCTGGTGGCGGTGGCCATTGGCGGGAGGGTGTTGAGGGTTTGAACAGCGAAAAGATCGCAGCCTGCGGCAGCTCCTACATGAATCGTATCCCCCTGTAGGAGCTGCCGCAGGCTGCGATCTTTTGCACTTCAGGCGTTAAAATCCGACACTGGCCTGCACAAAGAACGTACGCGGCGCGCCGACGTACATGCCCGAGTTGTTGTCGCTGGAGCGGGTGAAATACTGCTTGTCGAAGATGTTTTTCACCCCGGCACCCAGTTTCAGGTTCGACACCTGCGGGCCAAAGTCATAGCCGCTACGCACGTTCCAGGTCACGTAACCCGGAATATCACCGAACTGACCGTCGGCGGAGCCTTCGGTAATGTAGTTGCCGTTGAAACTGCCGTCGGCGTTCACCCCGGTGCCCGGCGAGCGCTGTTTCGACTGGGCGAACGCATCGAGGTTCCAGGTCCAGCGGTTGATGTCGTAACGCAGGCCGGCGGTGGCCACCTGACGGGAGTAGAACGGCAGGTCACGGCCCTTGAAGCCCGGGATTTCACCTTCATAAGTGGCGCGGGTGTAGGTGAAACCGGCATTGGCGCTCAGGCCGTCGAGGCGTGGGTCCAGCGCCGCCATATCGTAGTGCACCGAGGTTTCGATGCCCTGGTGCTTGGTCGCGCCGAGGTTGGTCCAGCCCACATCGTTGCTGATGTATTGCAGTTCGTCGTCGAAGTCGATGTAGAACAGCGTCACCTCGCCGCCCCACACGTCATCGTTGTAGCGCGTACCGATTTCGTAGGTCTTGGCCTTTTCCGGCTGCAGGCCGTTGGCAGGCTCATTAGCGATACCGCCCTGCCCCAGCTGGAAATACTGCAGCGCGCCGAACGAGGTTTCGTAGTTGGCGAACAGCTTCCAGGCCTCGGACATGTGGTACATCACGCTCAGGGCCGGCAGCGGCTCGTTGCTTTCGATGCTGCGTTTTTTCTCCGGCACCGGTTTACCGGCCGTATCGAGTACCGGGCGGTCATGCCAATCGGTGTTGATGTGTTCGAAGCGAATACCCGGGGTGACGGTCCAGTTGCCCACGTCGATCTTGTTGTCGACGTAGACCGAATTGGCCTCGGTTCCACCGGTGCGGTCCTGATAGACATGGCCGTCCGCCCCCGGACGCACGACGGGCTCATTGTTGACCAGCGCCACACGGCTGGCCTCTTCGTGCATGGCTTCCTTCAGGTAGCGATAACCAACGCTGACTTCCTGGGTGGTCGGGCCCACATCAAACACATGGGACACCCGTGGTTCGATACCGAAGGTGTAGTAGCTGCGCGGATAGGAATTGAGTGTCTTCAGGTCACGCGAGGCGATGGTGCTGCCACGAAAACTGTCGGTGTAGTAGGTCAGCACTTCGGCCTGGGTGCGATCGTCGATCTGCCGCGCCCACTTGAACGACACATCCTTGCGACGGCCGCTGAAGCTGTCGTAGTCGCGCACCGACTGGAACGGGTCGGCGTCGTACTGCGCCTGGGTCAGGCCACCGGGCATGTCGGCCTTGGCGTCGTAGTAGTGGAAGTTGAGGCTGAAATCGTCGACATCGGTCGGCGCCCAATGGGTCTTGAGGATCACGTCGTCGATGTCGTTGCCGTTGTTGCTTTCACGGTAACCGTTGCCGTTCACGCCGGAGTACAACAGCGCCACGCCCATGCCGTTGTCGGCGGTGCCGCCCATGAACGCCGTGTCGATGTGTTTCCAGCCACCGTGCTGCGACGTTTCCAGGGTGGTGCCGATTTCCGCGGAGGCCTGTTCCGGGATCGCGCGGGTCACGAAGTTGATCACACCGCCGACGTTTTGCGGTCCGTAGCGCACGGAGCCGGCACCGCGTACCACGTCGATGCTGTCGAGGTTGCCGGAGGAAATCGGTGCCATGGACAGTTGTGGCTGACCGTAGGGCGCGAACGCCGCCGGGATGCCGTCGATCAGCACGGTGGAGCGAGGCGACAGGCGCGAAGTCAGGCCACGCACGCCGACGTTGAGGGAAATGTCGCTGCCACCGGTGCCGTTGGCGTCCTGCACTTGCACGCCGGGAACCCGTTTCAACACCTCGCCGACGTTCATCGCGCCCTGCTCGACCATGGCTTCGCGGCGGACCACCGTTCGTGCGCCAGGGTGGTTCTGCACCAAGGCGGCATCGGCGTCATCGAGCCAGTCGCCCACCACCTTGATGTCGGTCACACCCAGCTCCAGCGGGCCGTTGGCCGCCGAAGTCGGCGCCGGCATCAGAGTCACCGATCCTTCATCGATCTGGTATTGCAGGCCGCTGCCCTGCAGCAACTGGCGCAGTGCGTCTTCCGGGGACATATTGCCGTCCACCGCCGCAGCCTGTTTGCCGGCGACCAGCTCAGGGCTGAAGAACACCTGAAGCGAGGTTTGCTGGCCCAACTGGCTCAAGGCTTGTCCCAAGGGTTGCGCCGGGATGCGGATGCCGTCGGCGGCAAAGGCCTGGGGCAGCGCAACGTTGACCGCGATGGCGAGCGCCAGCGGCAACCAGGGGAATTTGTTGTTTTTAGCGGTGGAGTTTTTCACGTCGAACGTAATCCTGTGGATCGCAAAAGTGTGCGCTTGTTAATGCAAACCAGTTGCAGTTGAACAGGAAGACGATGAACTCGAAAAAAACCTGAATTTTATTTTGAAATTATTTCCTGGCTGCCATCGCCAAGGGTGCGCACGGCCACCGGCAGAATGCTCGGCAAGGCCTTGAGCAGTGCATCGGTGTTGTCGGACTTGAACACGCTGGTCAGGCGCAGATCGCCGACCGCTGCGCTGGCGACCTTGAGCGGTTTCTCCCGATAACGTGAGACCTGCTCGGCGACGTCGGCCAGGCTGGCATTGTTGAACACCAGTTTGCCACTGCGCCAGGCGGTCATTTCCGTCGGGTTGACGGCGTAGGCGACCGCGACCTTGCCCTGGGCATCGACGTGGGTGCCCAGGCCTGCTGTCAGATGGATGAAATCGTGATCGGCAGCCTCGCGCCCCTGGACCTTGACCGTGCCCTGCTCCACCACCACCCGGGTCTCGCTGGCGCCACGGCGTACGTCGAACCGGGTGCCGGTGACCGTGACCTTGCCGCTGCCCGACTCGACCACAAAGGGTCGGCGGGTGTCGTGCGCGACGCTGAACATCGCTTCACCTTCGCTCAGCTCAACGTGGCGTTGACCCTTTTCAAAACGCACCTGAATCCGGCTGCGGCTGTCCAGATCCACCGCCGAACCGTCCGGCAACGCCACATGGCGCCGCTCATTCAGGGCCGTTGAAAACTCGGCGGTGTAAGGCGCCGGATGATCCAGGCTGCTGAACAGACCCAGGCCAAGCGCCACCGCGAGCACGCTGGCGGCTACCGCGTAACGCAGCACCGGGCGAGGTTTTTTCAGGGCTGGCGGAGTTTCACACAAGGCACGCAAACGCGCCGCCGGTAGCAAATCGGCGGCGCTCCACAAACTCTGGAGCACGTCGAATTCGTTTCGGTGTTGGGGGTGTTGGTCCAGCCAGGCCTGGAACCGGCGACGCACTTCGACATCGACGACAGGTTCCTGCAAACGTACAAACCATAGCGCCGCGTCATCGCGAACCCTTGTTTGCCCGCACGCACAATCACGAGTATCCATCATGGAAGTTCCTGTTGGGCCGGGGAAAAATCATCACACCGTATCGGCTTTGTGTAGGAGCTGCCGAAGGCTGCGATCTTTTGATCTTCGGCAACGCCAAGGCCGCCAAAAGATCGCAGCCTTCGGCAGCTCCTACGGGTAGGTTCATGGCCGCAGCGCATCATGACTGCAACCCGTCCAGGCGATCGCGCAGGTGCCGAAGCGTGCGGATCATATACTTTTCCACCATGTTCTTGGACAGCCCCAGGCGTTCGGCGATTTCGGCCTGGGTCAGGCCCTCGATTTTCTGCCAGACAAACACCTTGCGGCAGTTGACCGGCAACTCGGTAAGCGCCCGTTCGATGGAATCGGCCAGCTGGATCGCGTGCATGAAATGCTCCGGGTCGCCGGTCGGCGACTCACTGAGATCGATCGCCTCTGACTCCATGGCGCCCCGCCGGTCCTCACGCCGATAACCATCCACGGCAATGTTGCGCGCGGTCTGGTGCAAATACGCCCGGGGCTGTTCCACCCGCGCCGAATCGGACTCAAGCACCCGCACGAAGGTATCGTGGGCCAGGTCCTCGGCCTGCTGACGATTCCTCAGGCGACGGGTCCAGGTACCAACCAACTCTTCGTAATGCTCGAAAAAGCCGTGTCTGCGGGGCAGCTTGAGGGTCATTGCGCTGTGCTGTGGAAACGGGGCGTGAATAGTAATGCTTCTTATTAAACCAAAGCAATCGCCACCCACCTCAAACACGCCCCCTGTAGGAGCTGCCGAAGACTGCGATCTTTTGATCTTTCTTTCCAAAATCAAAGTCAAAAGATCGCAGCCTTCGGCAGCTCCTACAGGTAACGAAAAAAGGCCGCTGATTGCTCAGCGGCCTTGTTCAATCCGACGGGTTAGTCCGTCTTGCAGGTACCCTCGAAGCCGTCACTCAGAGGTCGGTAATTTCCTTGTGGCGAGGCACCAGCATCTTCATCACACTCCACGCCACCAGATAGGCCAGCGCGCAGACGGCGAACATGATCATGTAGCCGGTACGGATTTCACCCACCGATTTGTAGTAGTCGAACACCCAGCCACCGATCTTGGTCAGCAGGACGCCGCCCAACCCACCCGCCATACCGCCAATGCCGACCACGGACGCAACGGTCTTTTGCGGGAACATGTCGGACACCGTGGTGAAGATGTTGGCCGACCAGGCCTGATGCGCCGACGCGCCCACACCAATCAGCAATACCGGCACCCAGACGCTGATGTGCCCCAATGGCTGCGCCAGCAGCACGACCAGCGGGAAAACGGCAATCACCAGCATGGCTTTCATGCGGCCGTCATACGGCTTGTCGCCACGTGCCATGAAATAGCTGGGGAACCAGCCGCCGCCGATACTGCCGACCATGGTCATGCTGTACAGCACCGCCAGTGGCACCACGATGGCTGCGCCTTTCAGGCCGTACTGCTCCGACAGGTAGGTCGGCAGCCAGAACAGAAAGAACCACCACACACCGTCGGTCATGAACTTGCCGAAGGCGAACGCCCAGGTCTGACGGTATTTCAGCAATTGGAACCACGAAACCTTTTTGTCGACGCCCGTCTGCACAGCGGCGCTGGCGGGGGAATCACTGCGGATATGCGCCAGCTCCTGCGCCGACAGACGCTTCTGCTGCTCCGGCTTCTCGTACAACACCAGCCATACGCCCATCCAGATAAAGCCCAGCATGCCGATCACGATGAACGCAGTCTGCCAGCCCCACAGGCCAGCGATCAGCGGCACCGAAATGGGTGCCAGGATCGCGCCGACGTTGGCCCCGGAGTTGAAGATGCCGGTGGCGAAGGAGCGTTCCTTCTTCGGGAAATACTCAGCGGTGACCTTGATTGCGGTCGGGAAGTTGGCCGATTCACCCACCGCCAGCACGGCGCGCGACAGCATGAAGCCGGCGATCGAGACCGGGATGACCGCAATACCCAGCGCGCTACAGATGGCGGCAATACCCTCGCCCATGGGTTCTGCAAAGGCGTGCATGACGGCGCCGGTCGACCAAATGCAAATCGCCACCACAAAAGCGGCCTTGGTGCCGATCTTGTCCACTACACGGCCCGCGAACAGCATGGAAATCGCGTAGGTGAACTGGAAGACGGCGGCAATGTTGGCGTAATCGGTGTTGCTCCAGCCAAACTGCCTCGACAGATCCGGCGCCAGCAGGCTGAGCACCTGGCGGTCGAGGTAATTGACGGTGGTTGCAAAAAACAACAATGCACAAATGGTCCATCGGTATTTACCGACAGACTGGCTGACGCGTTGCGCAGTAATGGGCTCGTTCAAGTTCATGGCATCACTTTATTGTAGATTTTGGGTGATGATCTCTCGGTGTAAAACGAGATCAATTGGGCCACCGGGCTTCACTTCAATGCATCGGTCCACGACGAAACGGGCCATATTCCGCCGAGGGATCGGGCCAACTGGTTTCGGACAACTCATCAGACAACCCACTGGGAAGCAGGGACTGATTGCTCAGCCTGCGTTTCTCACGCGAGTCAGTGACGGGTTGTCACGGGTAACGGGCGCAAGGGTGTGTGCACATGGAAGCCGATGGCTGAACACGGGAGCTTCAGGGGCGAGAGGGAGGCGATTGGATTCATGTTGAGGTCGACACTCTTTTTATTTTTGATTTGGACGTGCATGTCATATGTCGTCGTATGACTTAAGCGATTTATAGCCAGTCCCATGGGCCACTGTCAACAAGAAACTCCTTAGACCTGAACGGCCTGACCGTCCTGAAAATGCGATATATAATCGAATAACCCCGTTAAACGGGCTCTTGGACGCAGGTAGCGCGACGCACCGCTCACTCTCTTGTCAGTTTTGAAAGGGATCATCGACCATTCATTGTTGTACGACAACCGATAGCAAAGCGGTCAGTATCCGCCCTACTACGCTCAATCAGGCACAGATCCAAAGGTTTTTGGCAGGATTCCCAATGCATCCATTCACCGGCTGTAGCAAAGTGCGGGCATGGCTGTTATCGGCTTTTCCGAAGGAACCCAGAATGTTCACCTCCCTTGCATTGCGAAACAGAAAACCGCTGGCCCGCCTCGCCCTGGCTATCACGCTGGGCACGCTCGGCCTGCCTTACTGGGCGGACAATGCCCAGGCCCACGGCGGTCATGCCGACATGGTGCCGCTGCAAGAGGGTCTGGAGGCCTTTGGTGCCACGGTGAAATGGGACGATTACGCCAACCTGTTCACCATTGCCAAGGACGGGGTCTATCTCAAGGTCAAGCCCGACAGCAAAGTGGCGATGCTCAACGGCAAGCGCATCGAGCTGACGGTGCCGGTGGTGTTCAAGGACCATAAGGCGTTCATGTCCACCGACTTCATCAACCAGGTGTTCCAGTCCGGGCTGGACAAGACCTTCGTCGTCGAGACCCGCCCCAACCCGCTCAACCCCCTGAGCGCCGCCGAAATCACCACAGCCGTGGACATCGTCAAGAAATCGGACAACTACAAGCCCGGTTTCCGTTTCACCGAAGTCTCGGTCAAGGCGCCGCCCAAGGATCAGGTGTGGAACTTCGCCCTCACCGGGCAAAACGTCGCCCAGCCGCGCGAGGCCTCGATCGTGGTGCTCGACGGCAAACACGTGATCGAAGCGCTGGTGGATCTCGACACCAAGACACTCAAGTCCTGGAAGCCGATCGAAGGTGCCCACGGCATGGTCTTGCTGGACGACTTCGCAACGGTGCAATCGGCCGTCGAGACCAGCCCGGAATACGCCCAGGCCCTGGCCAAGCGCGGTATCAACGACGTGAAGAAGGTCGTGGCCACGCCACTGACCGTCGGTTACTTCGACGGCAAGGACGGCCTGGCGCAGGACAAGCGCCTGCTGAAAATCGTCAGCTACCTCAACACCGGTGACGGCAACTACTGGGCGCACCCGATCGAGGGCCTGGTGGCGATTGTCGATCTGGAACAGAAGAAACTGATCAAGATCGAAGACGACGCGCTGATCCCGGTGCCGATGAAACCGACGCCGTATGACGGACGCGGACGCCAGGGCGTCGCAGTCAAACCGCTGGAAATCATCGAGCCCGAGGGCAAGAACTACACCATCAGCGGCAACAGCATTCACTGGCAGAACTGGGACTTCCACGTTCGCCTCGATTCGCGGGTCGGGCCGATCCTGTCCACCGTCACCTACGACGACAAGGGCACGAAACGCAAAATCATGTACGAAGGCTCGCTGGGCGGCATGATCGTGCCTTACGGCGACCCGGATGTCGGCTGGTACTTCAAGGCCTACCTCGACTCCGGCGACTACGGCATGGGCACCCTGACCTCGCCGATCGCCCGCGGCAAGGACGCCCCGCAAAACGCCGTGCTGCTGGACGCCACCATCGCCGACTACACCGGCGCACCGACCGCGATCCCCCGCGCCATGGCGGTATTCGAGCGCTACGCCGGGCCTGAATACAAACACCAGGAAATGGGCCAGCCCAACCTCAGCACCGAGCGTCGTGAACTGGTGGTGCGCTGGATCAGCACCGTCGGCAACTACGACTACATCTTCGACTGGGTCTTCCAGCAGAACGGCACCATCGGCATCGACGCCGGCGCCACCGGCATCGAAGCGGTCAAGGGCGTGAAGTCCAAAACCATGCACGAAGACACCGCCAGGGAAGACACGCGCTACGGCACCCTGCTCGATCACAACATCGTCGGCACTACGCACCAGCACATCTACAACTTCCGCCTCGACATGGACGTGGACGGCGAGCAGAACTCACTGGTGGAAGTGAACCCGGTGGTGCTGCCCAACGACCGTGGCGGCCCGCGCACCAGCACCATGCAGACCGAAACCAAAGTGGTCGGTACCGAGCAGCAAGCGGCGCAGAAATTCGACCCGTCGACCGTGCGCCTGCTGACCAACTTCAGCAAGGAGAACAAGGTCGGCAACCCGGTTTCCTATCAACTGATTCCATACGCCGGCGGCACCCACCCGGTGGCCAAGGGCGCCAACTTCGGCAAGGACGAATGGCTCTACCACCGCCTGAGCTTCATGGACAAGCAACTGTGGGTGACCCAATACAACCCCGAGGAAAAATACCCGGAAGGCAAGTACCCGAACCGCTCGGACAAGGACTCGGGCCTGGGGCAGTTCACCCAGGATAACCACTCCATCGAGAACACCGACGACGTGGTCTGGCTGACCACCGGCACCACCCACATCGCCCGCGCCGAGGAATGGCCGATCATGCCGACCGAGTGGGTGCATGTGCTGTTGAAGCCGTGGAACTTCTTTGATGAAACGCCGACGTTGAACCTCAGCACCCCGGAATAAAAAATACGTGCCCCCTGTAGGAGCGAGCTTGCTCGCGATGAGCGTGAACGATTACGCGTAAAACCAGATGCCCAGCGGCGTCTTCGAGTTTTTCGCGAGCAAGCTCGCTCCTACAGGGGACATGTTTACTGGCTCACCACAATCTTGCCGAGCATCTGCGGATGCAGCGCGCAAAAATACTCATACTCCCCCGGCGTGTCGAACACCCAGGAATAGCTGTCACCGGTATCCAGCGCCCCGGAGCGAAACACCTTGTGGGATTCCGCCACCGTGTGCGGGATCTCGTCGTCGTTAACCCACGTCACTTTTGTGCCCACAGCCACGTTCAGATCCTTGGGGCCGAACATGAATTCCTTGATGTCGATTTTCACCTCCTGAGCCCACACCGGCATCGATACCATCAGGCAGGCAACGGCCAACAATCGCGTTTTCATTGCACCGCCTCCCTAAACCAGTGTCGAATCGATCAGCGCCAGCGGGTGCTCCCCCTGGGTCGCTCGCACATCGGTGACTCCCAGATAATTGCGCAACTGATCAGCCGCTACCGTCATCGGTCCCGGTGTCGGCGCAGTGCCCGGCGCGGGTTGTGGATAAGCCGTGCCGCGAGCGGTATGGAAAGTGATATTGCCTTCGACCTTCTGGATGACCTGGTGGATATGCCCATTCAACACCGTCACCGAACCGTACTTGCGCAGCATGGCGATCGCCTGATCGCCATCCTCGGTACCCCAGCCCCACGGCTGATAAATCGTCCACAACGGAATATGGGTAAACACCACGATTGGCGTGCTGCTGGTTACCGCGCGCAAGTCGTCGGCCAGCCAGGCCAGTTGTTCGGCGCCCAGAGTCGCTTCACGGCCCGCCTGGAAGTTGAAGACGTTCACCAGCGCAATGAAGTGCACGCCGTGGTCATCGAAGCTGTACCAGCCATTGCCTTTGGTGCCCTTGCCGTAACGCTCCAGATAAAGCTTGCCGCCGCCCTCGTCGAGGGTGTCGTGCTCACCCGGCACGTAGTGCACGGTGGACGGCAGGCCGTTAAGCAATTGTGCGGCGGTGTCGAACTCGTCGGCTTTAGACAGGTGGGTGATATCACCGGTGTGCAGGATCAGCGAGGGTCGTTTTGGCAGCGCAATGACCTTGTCGATCGCCACTTGCAAGGTCTTGAGCGGTTCCGGGTTGGCCTCCTTGTTGAAACCGATGTGCGAGTCGCTGATCTGCACGAAGTGGAAGGTGCTGGCGAGCGCCTTGGGGTTGGAAACATTGCCCGCCTCATCCAGGGCGAAGGCCCGGGGAATGCCGCCGCTCATGGCCCAGATCACGCCTGCCCCGGCCCATGCCGAGCACTTGAGCAGCGTACGGCGGTCGGGGTTGAGCGGGCCGTCGGTGCGTCGTTGGTTTTTTGCATGAATGTCCATCGGTATGCCCTCGGTGGCGTACTACAGTGGTGAAGCGGGTGATGTAGCTGACACGAGGTAAACCGAGCGGGACAGGACTTTATTCCAGATGAAAAAACATGTTTTTTTCCGGGAATAAAATGCGCCGCTTCACGGTTATAGAGGTGGGACAGTGCGGAAACCACTATGAAGCGATTTGAGGAACTGTTTGCACCCCACCTGGACGCCGCTTACAACCTCGCGCGCTGGCTCACCGGCAACGACAGCGCCGCATCCGATGTCGTGCAGGAAAGTGCCTTGCGCGCCTTCAGGTTTTTGCACCGCTTCGCCGATGGCAACGCCAAGGCCTGGTTCCTGACCATCGTGCGCAATGAAAGCTACACCTGGCTCAAAACTTCGGCCGGCCACAAATGGGTCGCTATCGGCGATGAACTCCCCGAAGACGACAAGGCACTCAGCCACAGCCAGACCCCGGAACTGCTGGCCATCCACAACGAAAATGCGGCGCTGATCCAGCAAGCCCTGTGCGCCCTGCCGCCGGCGTTTCGCGAGGTGATCGTGCTCAAGGAACTCGAAGACATGCCCTACAAGGACATCGCCCTGGTGGTCGACATTCCCATCGGCACCGTCATGTCGAGGCTGGCCAGAGCGCGGGCCATGCTCAAGCTCGAACTACTGAAGTTGCACGATCATGAATGAACTCGACTGCACGGTTTGCCAGACGCTGATGCATGGCTATATGGACCAGGAACTTGATTTGGCGACGGCTGCGAACGTGGCCGGGCATCTGACCGAGTGCGCCGAGTGTTCGCGGTTGCATGATCAAACGAAGCTGCTGAAGGCCGGTGTGAAGCAACGGGCGCCGTATTACGCAGCGCCGGCATCATTGACTGCCCGGGTGTTCCCCCCTGTTCCCCCGGCAGCCAGCTTCGTCGAGCGTTGGCGTCAATGGTTCGCACCCGCTTTTTCAGCGGCGGCTCTGGCCTTCGCGGTGGTGTTATATGTAGCGACGCCGGGCAGCGAACAGCCATTGATGGACGAGGCGGTCTCCAGCCATGTGCGTTCGTTGATGGGCGAGCATTTGAACGATGTGGTGTCGTCCGACCACCATACCGTGAAGCCCTGGTTCACCGGCAAACTCGACTTCTCGCCGCCGGTATTCGATTACTCCGCACAAGGTTTTCCCCTGCTGGGCGGACGGCTGGATTATCTGCAGCATCAGACCACGGCGGCCCTGAGTTATGGCCGGGCCAAGCACATAATCAATGTGTTCATCTTGCCCGTGCAGGCGGCCGACAAGCCGCGACAGAGCCAGACGATCCGAGGTTTCAATGTCGTGTCCTGGCAAGAAAACCACATGCGCTTCGTGCTGGTTTCCGATCTGGAGAGAAGTGAGCTGGAGGCGTTCAGCCAAATGCTCAAACCGTAGAGCTTTTTGATGAACGCCGCGAATAGGCTACAAACAAAACCCTGTGGGAGCGGGCTTGCCCGCGATAGCGGTGTGTCAGATAGCATTGATATCGACTGACACTCAGTCTTCGCGGGCAAGCCCACTCCCACATGGGCGATGCATTGCCATTGAGATATCAGGCATACCGCTTGCGATACTCCCCCGGCGCAATGCCGAAGCGCGATTTGAACGCGGTGGAGAAGTAGCTCGAATCGGAAAACCCCCACGAATACCCCAGCACCGACAACTTCTGCTCCTTGCCCGATTGGCGCAGGGATTCGGCGCACAGGTCCAGGCGGCGGTTCTTGATGTAGCGCGCCACCACCAACCCCTTCTTGGCAAACATCCGGTACAGGCCGCGGGTGGACATGCCGACTTCCCGCGCCAGCCATTCCGGGCACAGGTCTTCGGAGCGAATGTTTTCGTCGATGCAGGTGAGCGTCTTGCGGAAGATCCGCTCATGGGCATCGGTGCAGTCGTCGGCCTGGCTGATCGCCGGGCGCAGCAGGCTGACGATCGCCTCCAGGGTCGCTTCGCTTTCCTGGCGGGTCAGGTGCTGCTGGCGGGTGGCGTCGAGGATCAGCCGGTGCGAGAGCATGGCAATGGGCGAGGTCGCGGCAATCCGGTGGCCGCACTTGACCGGGTTGAAGCGCAGGGTTTGCTCGACCAGTTGATACGGCAGGATCAGCGACAACTGCCGGGAGTTTTCGCCGTAGGTGAAATCGCTGGGGCGGGAGGCATCGATCAGCGTGATGTCGCCGGGGGACAGCAAGACCTTGTCGTCGCCTTGGGCCATGCCCGCCGTGCCGTCGAGCTGGAACACCGCGAAATACTTGCCGCCCTCGCCCGCCGCGACTTCCTGGGGCGTACGGTACAACCGCGCCTGGCACACGTCGACGAAACTGAGTTTGAGCGCATCGCTCTGGTATTCGCGGATGCGCCCGGCAAATTCGCTGCCCAGGGGTTGTGCGTTGAAGGCGCCACAGATCTGGTTGATCTGATGGATCCACTGGTCGAACCCTTCATGGCGCTGTGCTGTTGTAGAAATCATGTCAGGCCTCACGCAGGCTTATTTTTATTGTCTACGTCAATCCACACGACACCGGATGCTTCGAGTCTCCTGAACCGCACCACTCCCTGAACAGTGACGTGCTACTTCAGTCCGCCAAAACGCCGATAGAAGCTTTCACCGACATCCGGCAACGGGCCGTCGGCCGTTTCCAGTGCAGCGTTCAGCCATTCTTCGGCCTTGGCGTAGATCAAACGGTAAATGTTGCGGCACAACTGGCGGGCGGCGCGGCCTTCCCAGTCGCCGGGAAGCAACTCGTCCGGCAGTTGCGGGTCGCGCAGCAGCAGCTTGCGGTACTCGTGAATCAACAGCACCCGCGCCAGGAAGCAGTCGGCCGGTTGCAGGTTTTCCTGCTCGCGCAGGGCTTGCCACAGCGGCCGGAACAACTGGATGAACTCGCTATAGTGCGCGGCCAACTCCTCGATGTTCCAGCTCTCGCGTACCTGCAGGCGCAGGGCCTTGGAGGCCAGTACGTCCTGGGCGGTGGTTTCGAAGACGATGGTGTCCTCCTGGGCGCCGAGGTCGAGCAGGGTCGCGTTGACGTCGGAACGGTCGCTGCGCGGACAGGCCAGCACCACCGGCGAAATCGCGCCGAAGCCTTGCCATTCCAGTTCCTCGCGCACCTGTTTGCGTTTGTCCTGGGTCAGTTGCGAGAGCATCACCAGGCACCAGGAACCATCCCAGGCCGGCATCGTGGTGCTGTAGACCCGCTTGAAGGCCTTGTCGAAACGGCGACGACCGGTGCCCGTCAGGCTGTAGTAACTGCGGCGACCGACTTTCTCGGCGGTCAGCCAGCCTTCCTTGGTCAGGCGAAAAATCGAAGTGCGGATCAGCCGTTCGTTGATGCCGATGGGTTCGAGCAATTGAATCAGGCTGCCCAGCCACACGGTGCCGCCATGGGGTTCGATGGCATCCCCGTACAACGTGATGATCAAGGAACTGGCGCGGATCGGCGTCTGCTCCTGGAAGCGGGTAATCAGGTGGTTCAAGGGAGTCAGGGACGACATGGGCGTTCCGTGCAAAAAAAGAAAAGGAATATACCGAAACTCTGTAGGAGCTGCCGAAGGCTGCGATCTTTTGATCTTGATTTGTCAAAAAAACAAAATCAAAAGATCGCAGCCTTCGGCAGCTCCTACACAGGGGATCAGCTGCCTTTTGGCCGCAACCCACTGTCACTGATACGCGGGCGATTCGGTTCCGGTTCGCTCAGCGGTTCGCACACCTGCATCTGCTCGAGGCAACGCTGGGCCAGTTGCTGATACTCCCGGGTGCCGGCCTGTTTCCACGCCACTTCCTGATCGCTGAGGCTGCGCTTGATGCTGGCCGGTGCGCCCATGACCAGCGACTGTTCCGGGCATTCGAAACCGGCCTTGACGAACGCCGCCGCCGACACGAAGGAGCGCGGGCCGATCCGGGCGTTGTCCATCACCACTGCATTCATGCCCACCAGCGCATCGGCGCCGATCCGGCACCCGTGCAGCACCGCGCCGTGGCCGATGTGGCCGTTGCGCTCCACCACCGTGTCGCTGTCGGGGAAGCCGTGCATCACGCAGGTGTCCTGCAGGTTGGCGCCCTCCTCCAGCACGATCCGCCCGAAGTCCCCGCGCAGGCTGGCCAGCGGACCGACATAGCAATGCGGGCCGATGATCACGTCGCCGATCAATACGGCGGACGGGTGCACGTAAGCGCTCGGGTCAACCACCGGAGTCAGGCCATCAAGGCTGTAGCAGGTCATGGCAGGTTCCTTCGCAAAGCGATGCAAATAATGGCCTATTTTGTATCACATCACTTTTACCAGCACAAAGACTAAAAACCGTATCACTTGAAACACCCCTTTCCGACGAAAACCAATGCGCCCTTCAAAACGCTATAAAACCCAATGAATTCAAGGAAAAACCCGTTACAAGCGCCCTTCTACCAGGAAGACGAAAAATCGAAAGCCACACAATTAAGACACATTAAATCTATTTTCATATTGCATTTACGTATCACGTTGTAGCTATACTTGGGCAAAACCGGCCCCTGCGGCCGATCCAATAACGAGCCGGCACCACGCCGAGCGTGCACCGCGAGAGCATCCGCCATGCCTCTGACCCTTGCCGTCGAATTGATCGAGCCTGGCGTCCGCCTGATTACCCTGCAGCGCCCGCAAGCCCTGAATGCCTTGACCACCGAGTTGCTGGGCGAACTGGCCGCTGAACTGAACGCCGCGCAAACCGACCCCGACACCCGCGCCGTGGTCCTCACCGGCAGCCGCAAGGCCTTCGCCGCCGGTGCCGACATCAAGGAAATGGCCGAACGCAACCTGGTCGGCATCCTTGACGACCCGCGCCAGGCCTCGTGGCAAACCATCACCCGCTTCAGCAAACCGCTGATCGCCGCGGTCAACGGCTTCGCCCTCGGCGGTGGCTGCGAACTGGCGATGCACGCCGACATCATCATTGCCGGGGAAGACGCGCGCTTCGGCCAGCCGGAAATCAACCTCGGGATCATGCCCGGTGCCGGTGGCACCCAGCGTCTGCTGCGCGCCGTCGGCAAATCCATGGCCATGCAGATGGTTCTCACCGGCGAGCCGATCGACGCCCGCCAGGCCCAGCGCGCCGGCCTGGTCAGCGAAGTGACTCAACCAGAGTTCACCGTCGACCGCGCCCTGCACATCGCCCGCGGCATTGCCGCCAAGGCGCCACTGGCGGTACGCCTGGCCAAGGAAGCGCTGCTCAAGGCCATGGACACCGACCTGGCCAGCGGCCTGCGCTTCGAGCGCCACGCCTTCACCGTGCTGGCCGGCACCCGCGACCGCGACGAAGGCATTGCGGCCTTCCAGGACAAACGCGCGCCGACCTTCACCGGCCAGTAATCCAACGAATTCGAACGACTGCCAAGAGAACGCCCAGACCATGAACTTCGAACACATCCTGTTTTCCATCGACGCCGGCGTCGCCCTGCTCAGCCTCAACCGGCCAGACCAGCTCAACAGCTTCAACACCCAGATGCACGGCGAAGTGAAAGAAGCACTCAAGCAAGTGCGGCAGAACCCGGACGTGCGCGTTCTACTGCTGACCGGTGAAGGTCGCGGCTTCTGCGCCGGGCAGGACCTGAGCGACCGCAATGTCGCGCCGGGCAGCGCCGTGCCGGATCTTGGCGAGTCCATCGAGAAGTTCTACAACCCGCTGATCCGCCAGTTGCGCGACCTGCCGCTGCCGGTGATCTGTGCGGTCAACGGCGTCGCCGCCGGTGCCGGCGCCAACATTCCGCTGGCCTGCGACCTGGTGCTGGCGGCGCGTTCGGCCAGTTTCATCCAGGCGTTCTGCAAGATCGGCCTGATTCCCGATTCCGGTGGCACCTGGACCTTGCCGCGCCTGGTCGGCATGGCCCGAGCCAAGGCTTTGGCCTTGCTTGGCAATCGCCTGAGCGCCGAACAGGCCGAACAATGGGGCTTGATCTACCAGTGCGTGGACGACGCCGACCTGCGCGACGAAGCGCTGAAACTGGCGCGCCACCTCGCCACTCAACCCACCTACGGCCTGGCGCTGATCAAACGCAGCCTCAACGCCAGCCTGAGCAACAGCTTCGACGAACAGTTGGAACTGGAGCGCGACCTGCAACGCCTGGCCGGGCGCAGCGAGGATTATCGCGAAGGCGTCGGCGCCTTCATGGAAAAACGCACCCCAAGCTTCAAGGGGCGCTGAGTCATGACCGCATTGAACACCTCTGCACGCATCGCCGTGATCGGCGCCGGGGCCATGGGCGCCGGCATCGCCCAGGTCGCGGCGCAAGCCGGCCATCCGGTGTTGCTGCTGGACAACCGTCCCGGCGCGGCGGCGCAGGCCATCGAAGGCATCGATCGACAACTGGGTAAACGGGTCGAGAGCGGCAAGCTGTCCGCCGAATCGCGCAGCGCAACCGTTGACCGCCTGCAAGCGGTGGAAGCCATCGAAGCCCTGGCCGATTGCGAGCTGATCATCGAAGCCATCGTCGAGAACCTCGAGGTCAAGCGTGCACTGTTCCGCCAGCTCGAAGGCATCTGCGGCGAGCACTGCATTCTCGCCAGCAACACCTCGTCGCTGTCGATCACCAGCATCGCCGCGCAGCTTGAGCATCCAGAACGCTTGCTCGGCCTGCACTTCTTCAACCCGGCGCCGGTCATGGCACTCGTGGAAATCGTTTCCGGCCTGGCCAGCGATCCCGTCCTGGCTGAGTGCCTGTACGACACCGCCAAGGCCTGGGGCAAAAAACCGGTGCACACCCGCTCCACGCCGGGCTTCATCGTCAACCGCGTGGCCCGGCCGTTCTATGCCGAAAGCCTGCGGATGCTGCAGGAAGGCGCGGCCGACTGCCCGACCCTGGATGCGCTGATGCGCGAAGCCGGCGGCTTTGCCATGGGCGCGTTCGAGCTGACCGACCTGATCGGCCACGACGTCAACTATACCGTGACCTGTTCGGTGTTCGACGCTTATTACCAGGACACGCGCTTCCTGCCGTCGCTGATCCAGAAAGAACTGGTGGACGGCGGACGCCTGGGACGCAAGAGCGGCCAGGGTTTCTACCGCTACGCCCAAGGCGCGGAACGTCCGCAAGCGGCTGAAATCAGCAGCGATGCGAAAGTCGAGGTCTGTGCCGTGGAGGGCGACCTCGGTATTGCTCAAGGTTTGCTCGCACGCTTGCATGAACAAGGCGTCGAGATCGTCCAGCGCGATGGTCTGGGCTTGCTGCGAGTCGGTGATGCCGTGCTGGCCTTGAGCGATGGGCGCATGGCCTGTCAGCGGGCTCGCGAAGACGGGCTGCGCAACCTGATCCTGCTGGATCTGGCGTTCGATTACGCCAATGCCAAACGCATCGCCATCAGCCATGCGGCCGGCATCGATCCGCAGGCCCTCGAACAAGGCGTGGCCCTGCTGCAACGGGCCGGCCTCAAGGTCAGCCTGCTCAGCGACAGCCCGGCCCTCGCCGTCCTGCGCACCGTGGCGATGCTCGCCAACGAAGCCGCCGATGCCCTGCTGCAGGGTGTGGCGTCCGCCGCCGACATCGATCTGGCGATGCGCGCCGGGGTCAATTATCCGCAGGGGCCGCTGGCCTGGGCCGATGCCATTGGCCTGTCGCACATTCTGAACGTGCTGGAAAACCTGCAAACCAGTTATGGCGAAGAACGCTACCGGCCGTCGCTGCTGCTGCGCCGTCGCGTCGCCGAAGGGAGAACATTCCATGACTAACCATGAAGCCATGACCCTGGCCAGTGAGTGCGCGCAGTCGCTGTTCCAGCGCGACGCCGCCAGCCAGGCCATGGGCATGCGCCTGCTCTCGGCCGGCCCCGGTTGCGCGCGAGTGGGCATGACGGTGCGGGCCGACATGGTCCAGGGCCACGGCACCTGCCACGGCGGCTACCTGTTCGCCCTCGCCGATTCGGCGTTCGCCTTTGCCTGCAACAGCTACAACGAAGCCACCGTGGCCATCGGTTGCAGCATCGACTACATCGCCCCGGCCCGCCTGGGTGACACGCTCAATGCCGACTGCATCGAGCAGAGCCGTTCCGGACGCACCGGCAACTACGACGTGCGTATCGAAAACCAGCAGGGCCAGTTGATCGCCCTGTTCCATGGCAAATCCTACAAAGTGCGCGGCCCGGTGCTGACGCAGGAGAACCCGAATGAATGACGCCCTGATCATCGACGCCGTCCGCACCCCTATAGGCCGCTACGCCGGGGTCCTGAGCAGCGTGCGCGCCGACGACCTCGGCGCGGTGCCGCTGCGCGAACTGCTGCGCCGCCACCCGCAAGTCGACTGGAGCACCGTCGACGACGTGATCTACGGCTGCGCCAACCAGGCCGGCGAAGACAACCGCAACGTCGCGCGCATGTCGGCCCTGCTGGCCGGATTGCCGGTCAGCGTGCCCGGCACCACCCTCAATCGCCTGTGTGGCTCCGGGCTGGACGCGGTGGGCACGGCTGCACGGGCGATTCGCAGCGGCGAAACCGGGTTGATGCTGGTCGGCGGTGTCGAGTCGATGTCCCGCGCGCCGCTGGTGATGGGCAAGGCCGAACAGGCGTTTTCCCGTGCGGCCGAGATCTTCGACACCACCATCGGCTGGCGCTTCGTCAATCCGCTGATGAAAAAGGCCTACGGCATCGACTCCATGCCGGAGACTGCGGAGAACGTCGCCGAACAGTTCAACATCTCCCGGGCCGATCAGGACGCCTTCGCCCTGCGCAGCCAGCAGCGTGCAGCGGCCGCCCAGGCCAACGGGCGCCTGGCGAAAGAAATCGTCGCCGTGGAAATCCCGCAGCGCAAAGGCCCGGCCAAAGTGGTCGAGCACGACGAACATCCACGCGGCGACACCACGCTCGAACAGCTTGCCAAACTCGGCACGCCGTTCCGTGAAGGAGGCAGCATCACCGCCGGCAACGCCTCCGGGGTCAACGACGGTGCCTGCGCGCTGCTACTGGCGAGCCCGGAAGTCGCCAAGCGCCACGGCCTGACCGCCCGTGGCCGGGTCGTGGCCATGGCCACCGCCGGCGTCGAACCACGGATCATGGGCATCGGCCCGGTGCCGGCCACGCACAAGGTGCTGGAAGTGGCCAACCTGAGCCTGGCCGACATGGACGTGATCGAGCTCAACGAAGCGTTTGCCGCACAGGGTCTGGCGGTGCTGCGCGAGCTTGGCCTGAGCGACACCGATCCGCGGGTCAACCCCAACGGCGGCGCCATCGCCCTTGGCCACCCGTTGGGCATGAGCGGCGCGCGACTGGTGACCACCGCCCTGCATGAGCTTGAGGAACGTAACGGCCGCTACGCCCTGTGCACCATGTGCATTGGCGTCGGCCAGGGGATCGCGCTGATCATCGAGCGTCTATCCCACTAAAGAATCGCGATTCCCGAGGAGCCGAGAGGTATCCTTGGGGCATGCACTCAAAGCCCTTGTGCAAAAGGGCTGGAACACAAAAACAATTCGAGTGAACACATGAACATGCCAATTGCCCAAGCCGTGCTGAACCCTGTGCTGGACCCGCTGGAAACCGCCAGCATCGACGAGCTGCGCCAGCATCAGCTGGAACGCCTGCGCTGGAGCCTGAACCACGCCTACAACAACGTGCCGCTGTACCGTCAGCGCTTCGATGCGCTGGGCGTGCACCCGGACGACATCAAGTCCCTCGACGACCTGGCGAAATTCCCTTTCACCACCAAGTCCGACCTGCGCGACAACTACCCCTACGGCATGTTTGCCGTGCAGATGAACGACATCGTACGCCTGCACGCGTCCAGCGGCACCACCGGCAAACCGACCGTGGTCGGCTACACCCAGAACGACATCGACACCTGGGCCAACGTGGTGGCCCGCTCGATCCGCGCCGCCGGTGGCCGCCGTGGCGACAAGGTGCACATCTCCTATGGCTACGGCCTGTTCACCGGTGGCCTCGGCGCGCACTACGGCGCCGAACGCCTCGGCTGCACGGTAATCCCGATGTCCGGTGGCCAGACCGAAAAACAAGTGCAACTGATCAAGGATTTCCAGCCGGACATCATCATGGTCACGCCGTCGTACATGCTCAACATCGCCGACGAAATCGAGCGCCAGGGCATCGACCCGCACAAACTCGCCCTGCGCCTGGGCATCTTCGGCGCCGAGCCGTGGACCGCCGAACTGCGCAGCGCCATCGAGGCGCGCCTGGGCATCACCGCCCTGGACATCTACGGCCTGTCGGAAATCATGGGGCCAGGTGTCGCCATGGAATGCGCCGAAACCAAGGACGGCCCGACCATCTGGGAAGACCACTTCTACCCGGAAATCATCGACCCGGTCACTGGCGAAGTACTGCCGGACGGGCAGATGGGCGAACTGGTGTTCACCTCCCTGAGCAAAGAAGCTTTGCCGATGATCCGCTACCGCACCCGCGACCTGACGCGCCTGCTGCCGGGTACCGCGCGACCGATGCGCCGCATCGACAAGATCACCGGACGCAGCGACGACATGCTGATCATCCGCGGGGTCAACGTGTTTCCGACACAGATCGAGGAACAGGTACTCAAAGTCAAACAACTCGCCGAGTGCTATGAGATCCATCTGTATCGCAATGGCAACCTGGACAGCGTTGATGTGCATGTCGAGTTGAAGGCCGAGCACCAGCACCTGACCGATGAACAGCAGAAGGCTGTTTGCGGGGAACTGAGCAAACACATCAAGACGTATATCGGGATCAGTTCGCGGGTTGTTTTGCAGCCTTTCCACTCGATCAAGCGATCCGAGGGCAAGGCTTGCCACGTGTTGGATAAACGCCCTAAAGCATGACTGCTGCACCCTTTATGGCCCCGCTAATTGCGGGGCTTTTTTTTGGCCGGGCTTTACCGACTCTGGAGTCGAGCCCTATTCCTGTGGGAGCGAGCCTGCTCGCGAAGGCGGCTTGACTGCCAGCCTGTCTTTTTTTGATTGCGTACATATCCGTTTCTTCGGTAACGGCCTCCTATGGTTCCGCTCTTACAGCGGGTCACTTTGAAAAGCGCAAAGTAACCAAACGCTCTTGCCCCTGACATTCGGTGCCTCGCCGTGGCTCGGCATGCCCTCGCTCCGGTCCTGCTCCGTGGGCCCGCCGCCATCGGCCATCCATGGCCGGGGGCGGCTAACCCGGCATCCATGCCGGGTTGCCCACTGCGCAGAACCTCCACTCGGCCTCACGAGGGGGCGTACACCGCAACAGCGTCCGAGGCGGCCTACCGGCCGGCCTGTTCGCGGGTTTCGTTCGTCTGTGAGGTACCTAGTCGACTGGCAGACCGCCATCGCGAGCAGGCTCGCTCCCACAGTTGATCCGGGTATGCCTGCGAGAGATTGGTCGGCTGGCAGGCCGCCTTCGCGGGCAAGCCCGCTCCCACAATTTGAACGGTGGGCATCAGCAAGATCTTGGTCGGCTGTCAGGCCGCCATCGCGAGCAAGCTCGCTCCCACAGAAAAGCAAAGACAGAGCAGCCCACACCACGCCGCTCTTCACCACTCAACAGGCCGAGCGTTAGCTCGCCTGCAGCTCTTGATCTTGATCCACCCGCCCCCTCGGCAGGCTGAGCGCAGGTGTTCATCCGGGGACTGGCGCACAGCGCCGTTCGACGCAGTCGAACTCATTGCATGTAGGTCGAAGCGAAGCCGACCGGAGGGCAATGCCCCCGGATGAATACCGGAGCGAAGGTACCCCGAGCCTCAGCGAGGGGCCGTACGTTCGGGGCGAGCGTTTTTTTGCTTACTTTTTTTAGGCGCTTGTAAAAAAAGTGAGTCGCCGTAAGGGCGAAACCGCCAGCCGCCGCAAACGAAGAAACGGATATGCACCCCCACCCAAAGCCCCCCAACCCCCAAAGCGATACAAAAAACAAATACGACACGTCATTTTGTGTTTGATATTAAATTCTGTATCGCTTATAAAGTCCCCATGCCCCAGAACAGATTCAAGGCGGGAACTCAAAAATGTACGCACAGCTCGTAGAAACAGGCGTAAAGCGCATCAAGGACCTCTCGGAAATGTCCGAACAGGAACGCGCCTTCCAGGAAAAAATCGATTCAGAAATCAAGATCGAAGCCAAGAACTGGATGCCAGATGCCTACCGCCAGACCCTGATCCGGCAGATTTCCCAGCACGCCCACTCCGAAATCGTCGGCATGCTGCCCGAAGGCAACTGGGTTACCCGCGCGCCGTCGCTCAAACGCAAACTGCAACTGATGGCCAAGATCCAGGACGAAGCCGGCCACGGCCTGTACCTGTACAGCGCCATGGAAACCCTCGGCGCCGACCGTGATGAAGAGATCGCCAAACTGCACAGCGGCAAGGCCAAGTACTCGAGCATCTTCAATTACCCGACGCTGAACTGGGCCGACATGGGCGCGGTGGGCTGGCTGGTGGATGGCGCGGCGATCGTCAACCAGGTGGTGCTGCAGCGCACCTCCTACGGCCCGTATTCCCGGGCGATGATCCGCATCTGCAAGGAAGAGAGCTTCCACCAGCGCCAGGGCTACGAAATCCTCCTGACCATGATGCGCCACGGTAACCAGGCGCAAAAAGACATGGTCCAGGACGCGATCAACCGCCTGTGGTGGCCGTCGCTGATGATGTTTGGCCCAAGCGACGAACACTCGCCGAACAGCGCCCAGTCCATGGCCTGGAAAATCAAGCGCCAGAGCAACGACGAACTGCGCCAGCGCTTCATCGACCAGACCATCCCGCAGCTGGAGCTGCTGGGCTGCACCTGCCCCGACCCGGACTTGAAGTGGAACGCCGAGCGCGGCCACTACGACTTCGGCGAAATCCAGTGGAACGAATTCTACGAAGTGCTCAAGGGCAACGGCCCGTGCAACCAGGAACGCGTCGCCGCCCGCCGCAAGGCGATCGAAGACGGTGCCTGGGTGCGCGAAGCCGCCGTCGCCCATGCCCGCAAAAAACAAAACAAGAACGCCGCGTAAGTCAAATCGCCCCCTGTAGGAGCTGCCGAAGGCTGCGATCTTCTGATCTTGATCTTCAGCGACTCCAGAGCCGCTAAAAGATCGCAGCCTGCGGCAGCTCCTACAGAAGCCGGCGATCCCATGCAGGAGCTGCCGCAGGCTGCGATCTTTTGATCTTCCGCCCCGCCAGCAAAAAACCGAACAGATGTGGAGTAACTGAAATGTCCGAGTGGACCCTCTTCGAAGTCTTCGTGCGCAGCAAGCACGGCCTGAACCACAAGCACGTCGGCAGCGTGCATGCCGCCGACACCACCATGGCCATCGAAAACGCGCGCGAGCTCTACACCCGTCGCAGCGAAGGCGTGAGCCTGTGGGTGGTGCCTTCGGCATTGATCACCGCCTCGTCGCCGGATGAAAAAGACCCGCTGTTCGATCCGTCGGACGACAAGGTCTACCGCCACGCCAGCTTCTACGAGCTGCCGGCCGAAGTCGGGCACATGTGAGGTCGACCATGGACAACAAGACTGATCTGATCGAATACCTGCTGCGCCTCGGCGACAGCGCCCTGATCCAGGGCCAGCGCCTGTGCCAGTGGTGCGGCAAGGCTCCGGCACTGGAAGAAGAGCTGGCGCTGATGAACGTCGGCCTCGACCTGGTGGGCCAGGCGCGCAACTGGCTGGAGTACGCCGCCGAACTGCTGGACGACGGCCGCGACGCCGATCACCTGGCGTTCCGCCGCGACGAGCGCGCTTACCGCAACCTGCTGCTGGTGGAACAACCCAACGGCGACTTCGCGGTGACCATGCTCAAGCAGTTCCTCTACGACGCCTGGCATTTGCCGGTGCTGCAGGGCCTGAGCCAGTCCAGCGACGAACGCATCGCCGGGATCGCCGCCAAGGCGGTGAAGGAAGTGACCTATCACCTGCGCCGCTCCGGCGAGTGGATCGAGCGTATGGGTGACGGCACCGAGGAAAGCCACAAGCGCATGCTCGCGGCCATCCCTGAAGTCTGGCGCTTCACCGTGGAACTGATCGCCGCCGACGACAGCGAGCAGCGCCTGTGCGACGCCGGCATCACCCCGGACATCGCCAGTGTGGCCGCCCAGTGGCAAGCCAAGGTCGAGCAGATCTTCGCCAGCGCCACCCTGCCCGTGCCCGCCGCACCGAGCTATTTCTACCTGAATGCACGCAAGGGCCTGCACAGCGAACACCTGGGCATCCTGCTGGCCGAAATGCAGTGCCTGCCACGAGCGTACCCCGATGCAACCTGGTGAGCTGATCGCCAGCGACCTCGGTGCCCGGCCGGCGGGGCCGACCGACCTGGCCGCCGCATGGGCGATCCTTTCAGAGGTCATGGACCCGGAAGTGCCGGTGGTCAGCGTGGTTGACCTGGGCATCGTCCGCGACCTGGACTGGCAGGCCGGCCACCTTCACGTGGTGGTCACGCCGACCTACTCCGGCTGCCCGGCCACCGAAGTGATCGAGAGCGACATCCGCGAAGCCCTTGAACTCGCCGGGTTCAAGGCGCCGCAGTTGGAACGCAAGTTGACCCCGGCCTGGACCACCGACTGGATCAGCGACAGCGGCCGTGAACGCCTGCGCGCCTACGGCATTGCGCCGCCGGAGGGCAGCACCAGCAAGCGCAGCCTGCTCGGTGAAAGCCCGCAGGTTGTGTGCCCGCAATGCGGCAGCGCCCACACCGAGGTCCTCAGCGAGTTCGGCTCCACCGCCTGCAAGGCGCTGTACCGCTGCGTCGATTGCCGGGAACCGTTCGACTATTTCAAGTGCATCTGAGCGGCGAATCGGCCGTCCCAGCTGGAGAACAACAATGAGCAAATTTCACAGCCTGACCATCAAGGACGTGCGCGCCGAGACCCGTGACGCGGTGTCCATCGCCTTCGAGATTCCGCAGCACCTGCAAGACAGCTTTCATTTCACCCAGGGCCAGCACCTGGTGATGCGCACCCAACTGGACGGCGAAGAAGTACGCCGCTCCTATTCGATCTGCACCGGGGTCAACGACGGTGAATTGCGTATTGCGGTCAAGCGTGTGGCCGGTGGACGCTTTTCGGCGTTTGCCAACGAACAGCTCAAGGCCGGGCACACGCTGGAAGTGATGCCACCGGCCGGGCATTTCTGCGTCGAACTCGACCCGGCTCGCCACGGCAACTACCTGGCCGTGGCCGCAGGCAGCGGGATCACGCCGATCCTGTCGATCATCAAGACCACCCTGGAAACCGAACCCCACAGCCGCGTCACCCTGCTGTACGGCAACCGCTCCAGCTCCGGCGCGCTGTTTCGCGAGCAGCTGGAAGACCTGAAGAACCGCTACCTGCAGCGCCTGAACCTGATCTTCGTGTTCAGCCGCGAGCAGCAGGACGTCGACCTGTACAACGGCCGGATCAACGCCGACAAGTGCGAGCAGCTGTTCACCCGCTGGCTCGACGTCAAGGCGCTCGATGCGGCGTTTATCTGCGGCCCGCAGGAAATGACCGAGACCGTGCGCGACAGCCTCAAGGCCAAGGGCATGCCACCTGAGCGCATCCATTTCGAACTGTTCGCCGCCGCTGGCAGCGAGCAAAAACGTGCGGCCCGCGAAGCCGCCCGCCAGGTCGATGCGGCGGTCAGCCAGATCACCGTGATCAGCGATGGCCGCGCCCTGGCCTTCGACTTGCCGCGCAACAGCCAGAGCATCCTCGACGCCGGTAACGAGCAAGGTGCGGAACTGCCCTACTCGTGCAAGGCCGGCGTGTGCTCGACCTGCAAGTGCAAGGTCATCGAAGGCGAAGTGGAAATGGACAGCAACCACGCCCTGGAAGACTACGAAGTGGCCGCCGGCTACGTGCTGTCGTGCCAGGCGTTCCCGATCAGCGACAAGGTGGTGCTGGATTTCGATCAGCTCTGAAAGATCGCAGCCTTCGGCAGCTCCTACACAGGCATCCGGGCAAGCACATCCCCTGTAGGAGCTGCCGCAGGCTGCGATCTTTTCAACGGTTTCACCCAAAACAAAAACAACAAAGGAGCGCGCGTCATGACACCCCAGGAAATAGAACTCATCCGCCAGCACCCGGATTTCATCCAGCTGGTTCGTCGCAAACAGAAGCTGTACTGGTCACTGAGCCTGGCCATGCTGGTGATCTATTACGGCTTCGTGCTGCTGGTGGCTTTCTCCCCTTCTACCCTCGGCCAATCCCTGAGCGGCGGCGTGACCACCGTGGGCATGCTGGTGGGTGTCGTGATCGTCGGGCTGGCCTTCGCGCTGACCGGTTTCTATGTCTATCGCGCCAACAACGTGATCGATCCTTTGAATGAAAAACTCAAGCAGGAGTGCGCCCGATGAGTCGCCTTCTCGCCTTGTTCCTGCTGCCGCTGACGGTGGTCACTGATATCGCGGTGGCCGCCGACGGCGTCTCCCGGCCGCTGAACTGGAACGCCATCGGCATGTTCCTGGTGTTCGTCCTGTTCACCCTCGGTGTGACACGCTGGGCGGCACTTCGCACCCGCTCCGCCGCCGACTTCTACACCGCCGGTGGCGGCATGACCGGTTTCCAGAACGGCCTGGCGATTGCCGGCGACATGATCTCGGCCGCCTCGTTCCTCGGCATTTCCGCGATGATGTTCCTCAATGGCTACGACGGACTGCTCTACGCATTGGGCGTGCTGGCCGGCTGGCCGATCATCCTGTTCCTGATTGCCGAACGCCTGCGCAACCTGGGCAAATACACCTTTGCCGACGTGGTGTCCTATCGCCTGGAACAGACCCCGGTGCGCCTGACCTCGGCCTTCGGCACCCTGACCGTGGCGCTGATGTACCTGGTGGCGCAGATGGTCGGCGCCGGCAAGCTGATCGAGTTGCTGTTCGGCATCGACTACCTCTATGCGGTGATGCTGGTCGGCGTATTGATGGTGTTCTACGTGACCTTCGGCGGCATGCTCGCCACCACCTGGGTGCAGATCATCAAGGCGGTGATGCTGTTGTTCGGCACCAGCTTCATGGCGTTCATGGTGCTCAAGCACTTCGGCTTCAGCACCGAGGCCATGTTTGCCGGCGCCACCGCCGTGCATGCCAAGGGCAACGCGATCATGGCCCCCGGCGGCTTGTTGTCCAACCCGGTCGATGCGATTTCCTTAGGGCTTGGCATGATGTTCGGCACCGCCGGCCTGCCGCATATCCTGATGCGTTTCTTCACCGTCAGCGATGCCAAGGAAGCGCGTAAAAGCGTGTTCTACGCCACCGGTTTCATCGGCTACTTCTACTTGCTGCTGATCATCGTCGGCTTCGGCGCCATCGTCATGGTCGGCACCGATCCGGCGTTCCGCGACGCCAGTGGCGCGATCATCGGCGGCGGCAACATGATCGCCGTGCACCTGGCCCAGGCGGTAGGCGGCAACCTGTTCCTCGGTTTCATTTCGGCAGTCGCCTTCGCCACCATTCTGGCGGTGGTTGCCGGGCTGGCACTGTCCGGTGCCTCGGCGGTGTCCCATGACCTGTATGCCTGCGTGATGCGCAAGGGCCAGGCCACGGAACAGCAGGAAATGCGCGTGTCGCGAATCGCCACCCTGTGCATCGGTGTGCTGGCGATCATCCTCGGCCTGCTGTTCGAATCGCAGAACATTGCCTTCCTCTCGGGCCTGGTGCTGGCCATCGCCGCATCAGTGAATTTCCCGGTGCTGTTCCTCTCGATGTACTGGAAAGGCCTGACCACCCGCGGCGCTGTCCTCGGCAGCTTGTCCGGCCTGGTCTCGGCGATTGTCCTGCTGGTGCTGAGCCCGGCGGTGTGGGTCAACGTGATGCATCACGACAAGGCGCTGTTCCCGTACTCCAACCCGGCGCTGTTTTCCATGAGCCTGGCGTTCTTCAGTGCATGGCTGTTTTCCGTCACCGACACCTCGCCCCGTGCAGCCCTCGAGCGCGGTCGTTATCTGGCGCAGTTCATCCGTTCGATGACCGGCATTGGTGCCACCGGCGCCAGCAAACACTGAATTTTGGCAGGGAATAAAAATAATGAAGCCCGCACGTAACGCACCTCGTGAATCACTGTTTTCGCTGGCCGCCGCATTAAGCCTGCCCATGTTCGCCCCCAGCGCCATGGCCGACTTCATCGGCGACAGCAAGGCCCGCATCGATATGCGCAACTACTACATCAACCGCGACTTCCGTCAGCACAACGCGCCGCAATCCAGGGCCGAGGAATGGGCCCAGGGTTTCACGGCGCGTGTCGAATCCGGATTCACCGACGGCACCTTCGGTTTCGGTCTCGACGCATTGGGAGAGTTGGGGCTGAAGCTCGACTCCAGCCCGGATCGCCGTGGCACCGGGCTGCTGCCGTTTGGCCCGCAGAGCCATGAGCCCGACGACGAGTACAGCGAACTGGGCCTGACCGGCAAATTGAAAGTATCCAAAAGCGTGTTGAAACTCGGCACCTTGCAGCCCTTGTTGCCCGTGGCGACTTACAACGACACGCGCCTGCTGGGTTCGACCTTTGAAGGTGGCTTGCTGACCAGCCAGGAAATCGACGGCCTGACGGTGAATGCCGGACGCCTGACCAAGGCCAACCTGCGGGACTCCTCCAGCAACGATGACATCGGCTACGGCGCCGCCACCAGCGATCACTTCGACTTCGGCGGTGGCAGCTACGCGTTCAGTCCACAACTGAACCTGAGCTACTACTACGGCAAGCTCGACCAGATCTATCGCCAGCAATTTGCCGGACTGCTGCATACGCAAGCGCTGGGCAACGGCTTCAACCTGCGCAGCGATGTGCGCTACTTCGACAGCCGGGGCGACGGTGCCGAACGCGCCGGGCGTATCGACAACCGCAACTTCAACAGCATGTTCACGGTGTCCCACGGCGCCCACAAGGTCAGTGCCGCCTACCAGCAACTGTCCGGCGACAGCGCCTTTCCGTTCCTCAACGGCGGTGACCCCTACGTGGTCAACCTGGTGACGTTCAACACCTTTACCCGCGCCGAGGAGGATTCCTGGCAGCTGCGTTACGACTATGACTTCGCGGCGCAAGGCATTCCCGGCCTGACCTTCATGACCCGCTACACCGACGGCCGCCACGTCAAGGCGGGCAGCGTCGACAACGGTCGCGAATGGGAGCGCGACACCGATATCAGCTACGTCATCCAGAGCGGTGTGCTCAAGAACGTCAGCCTGCGCTGGCGCAACGTGACCTTCCGTTCCGGCAACGGCTTGACGACCGACCTCGATGAAAACCGCTTGATCGTCGGCTACACCCTGGCGCTTTGGTAATTCCGAAAGGGCGCGGTCGCGGCCGCGCTTCAACCCTTCATCACCTGGAGCAATCGTGATGTCCTCTTCACCTGCAACTCTGCAAAGCTTCATCGCCGGCCGCTGGATCGGCCAACACGGCGCACAAATCCTGCGCAGCGCCATCGACGGCCATGAAATCTTCCGTACCCATGAAGAACGCCCGGACTTCGCCGAAGCCATCGAGCACGGCCGTCGCCAGGGCATCAGCGGCTTGATGGCGCTGGACTTCCAGCAGCGCGCCCAGCGTCTCAAGGCCCTGGCCCTGTACCTGAGCGAGCGCAAGGAACAGCTCTACGCGATCTCCCACCACAGCGGCGCGACCCGTGCCGACAGCTGGATCGACATCGAGGGCGGCAACAGCACGCTGTTCACCTACGCCAGCCTCGGTTCGCGGGAACTGCCGTCGGGCAACGTCGTCCACGAAGGCCCGGCGCTGCAACTGAGCAAAATGGGCACCTTCGCCGGTACCCACATCCTCGTGCCGCGCGGTGGCGTGGCCGTGCACATCAATGCCTTCAACTTCCCGATCTGGGGCATGCTGGAGAAGTTCGCGCCGAGCTTCCTCGCCGGCATGCCGTGCATCGTCAAACCGGCCAGCGCCACCAGCTACCTGACCGAAGCCGTGGTGCGCCTGATGGATGAATCCGGCCTGCTTCCGGCGGGCAGCCTGCAACTGATCATCGGCGGCACCGGCGACCTGCTCGACCGCCTGCAGGGCCAAGACGTGGTGACCTTCACCGGTTCCGCCGACACGGCGGCCAAGCTGCGGGTCAATCCGAACCTGATCCGCAACTCGGTGCCGTTCACCGCCGAAGCCGACTCGCTGAACTGCGCGATCCTCGCCCCGGACGTGACGCCGGACGACGAAGAGTTCGAGCTGTTCATCAAGGAAGTCGCCCGGGAAATGACCACCAAGGCCGGGCAGAAATGCACCGCCATCCGCCGCGCCATCGTGCCGGCCAAACACATCGACGCCGTCGCTACCCGTCTGCGTGATCGCCTGGCCAAAGTGGTGGTCGGCGACCCGTCGGTGGAAGGCGTGCGCATGGGCGCACTGGCTTCCCACGACCAGCAGAAGGACGTGGCCGAGCGCCTGGAAGCCCTGTTGCAGAGCAGCGACATGCTGTTCGGCGCCCGCGACGGTTTCGAACCGCGCGGTGAACATGTCGACAAAGGCGCGTTCTTCGCCCCGACCCTGTTGCAGGCCCGTGACCCGCATGCCGAGGGCGGTGCCCATGACATCGAAGCGTTCGGCCCGGTCAGCACCCTGATGGCCTACGACGATCTTGACGAAGCCCTGGCCCTGGCCGCGCGCGGCAAAGGCAGCCTGGTGGCCAGCCTGGTGACCAAGGATCCGCAGATCGCTGCCAAGGCGATTCCGGTGGCGGCAGCCTTACACGGGCGCCTGCTGGTGCTGGATCGCCACTGCGCCGGTGAATCCACCGGTCACGGCTCACCGCTGCCACAACTCAAGCACGGCGGCCCGGGCCGCGCCGGCGGCGGTGAAGAACTCGGCGGCCTGCGCGCGGTGAAACACTACCTGCAACGCGCGGCGGTGCAAGGTTCGCCAACCATGCTGGCGGCGGTCACCGGCGAATACGTGCGCGGCGCCAAGGTCGTCGAAACCGACGTGCATCCGTTCCGTCGCCATTTCCAGGACCTGCAGATCGGCGAGTCGCTGCTGACTCACCGCCGCACCGTCACCGAAGCCGACCTGGTGAACTTCGGCTGCCTGTCGGGCGACCACTTCTACATGCACTTCGACGACATCGCGGCCAAGGAATCGCAATTCGGCAAGCGCATCGCCCACGGTTACTTCGTACTGTCGGCAGCAGCCGGATTATTCGTATCCCCCGGCGTCGGCCCGGTGCTGGCCAACTATGGCCTGGACACCCTGCGCTTCATCAACCCGGTGGGCATCGGCGACACCATCCAGGCGCGCCTGACCTGCAAACGCAAGATCGACCAGGGCAAGAAGAGCCCGCAAGGGATTCCGCAAGGGGTGGTGGCGTGGGATGTGGAGGTCACCAACCAGTTGGGTGAGCTGGTGGCGAGTTATGACATTTTGACCCTGGTGGTCAAGCGCGAAGAGTAAGGGTCAAGCGCAAAAGATCGCAGCCTTCGGCAGCTCCTACAGGGATCGGGTACATCCGGGTGTACGCCCCCCCTGTAGGAGCTGCCGCAGGCTGCGATCTTTTGACTTTTGATGCGTGTCTCCCTGACGTACCACCGGCTTCTTCACTTCACCTCTCGATGGTTGATGAGATCAATTTGGGCATGACTGCGGCTGCGGCAAATGCCAGGTGGCGAGGGGTTTACGGGCCTTTATTCGCGGCGCTTTTATGGGCAAGTTACTGCTTGTTTAAAAGGCCGCGAGGTTACTTCACGAAAGCTACAACGCCTTGCGTCGTTGCCTACACATACCCCAGAATCCGCCGGCTTGTGCGCCTTGGGGCCGCTCGGTAACTTGATTCGCGTCACTGATTGTCAGTGATCGGGTTTAGTCGCCCGGGCAAGGTTAAAGCGGTCGCATGAGTATCATCAGTCAGGCATCAGCCTGCGCTCGATGGTGGCTGTGCGCTTGGCGTCTTCGGACGCGCCGGTTTTTGCTTTCCTTGCCGGTCGACTAACTTGCGCACAGCCGCCACCCCTACGTTTAGTCGACTGAGGGATCGAATCGCAATACGCTGCTGGGTATTGCGCAAGTCATCATGCTGGGGGAGTTGGCGGTCAATCAGGCTCTGGACCGGGTCGGTCCGTCTGAGTAGAAGATCAAAAGATCGCAGCCTTCGGCAGCTCCTACAGGGATTGGGTACATCCGGGTGTACGCAACCCCTGTAGATCTGGCGGATCGGACGAAGGGGGCGAGTCGCAATACGCTGCTGGTTATTGCGCAAGTCATCATGCTGGGGGAGTTGGCGGTCAATCGGGCTCTGGACCGGGGCGATCCGTTTGAGTAGAAGATCAAAAGATCGCAGCCTGCGGCAGCTCCTACAGGGATTGGGGGCATCCGGGTGTACGCAACCCCTGTAGTAGCTGCCGCAGGCTGCGATCTTTTGCTTGTCAGTGCTTGCGCAACCACTCGATAAACAGCGCAAACAACTCCGACTGCGAACCCACCTCCAGCTTCAGGTACAGGTTCTTGCGGTGCATGCGTACGGTTTCCGGCGAGATGTTCATCTGGCTGGCCGTGGACTTCACCGAATGCCCGCGCAGCACCATGTGCGCCACTTCCCGCTCGCGTTCGGTGAGCAGTTCACAACCGAAGTTCTCGAACGCCGCCTGCACGCGATGCTTGAGATCGTCGCGCAGGCCTTGCTCGTCATCACGCTCGATCCCGGCACTGCGCAGCAGTCCACGCTGGCTGAATTCGCTGATGAATTCACGCACCAGCGGTTCGACGGCTCGCAGCAGGTTCAACTGTGCGTCGCTCAGGCATTCACCGCCGAAACCCTGATAGAGGCTGACGGAAATTTTCGTGTCATTGCCGGTATCGACGATGTAGTAGCTGTCTTCCGAACAGCCCGCCTTCAGGTAATAGGATTTGTAATAGTCACTGTCGAAGAAGTTGTCCGGGGCGATTTCCTCCAGGTGATAGAAGCCTTGCGCCAACCCCTGTTCCACCGCCAGGCAGAACGGGTCGAGCAAATAGCCCCCGGAAAAATAGCGCTCAAGAATCGAGACCTGATACTCCTGGGCAATCCCGCGCTGATGCAGCAGCTGTGGTGCGCGGTCCTTGCGCTCCAGGCTGATCATCATCGACTCGACGGACACCAGCTGCGCCAATGCTGACGCCAGGTACTGCAGGGCGTCCGGCTCATCGACATGGGCGAATGCCTCGCGCATTCCCCCATGCCATTTGTGCAACGCCCCGAAGGGCATCGCGATCAGCGTATCGTCGTCTGGTTTGCTCATGCCCCGCAGTCTAGCGGGTGCACAGGCCCTTGGTAATAGCCTGTTCAGCGAGTTCATTGGCCGAAGTACTGGCCGCTCTGCTCAAGCTCGGCCGCCACTTCGAGAATGCATGTACGCAAGGTCTCGACGATCTCATCGACCTGGCCAAACGTCAGGATCAGCGGTGGCGACATCACGTTGAGGTGCATGATCGGCCGCACCAGCAAACCCCGGGCCTGCGCCCGCACGTGGATCTTCTCGCCGATGTTGATCTCGTCGGGGAACAGCGCCTTGGTGTGTTTATCGGCGACGAACTCCACGCAGGCCATGAGTTTCTGGCAGCGCACATCCCCCACCAGCGGCAAGTCGCGCAGGGTGGCCAGGCGCTCTTCCAGATAAGCGCCCACCGTGTCGACATGGGCCAGCAGGTTTTCCCGCTCGATGATTTCGATGTTCTTCAGCGCCGCCGTGCAGCACACCGGGTGGCCGCTGTAGGTGAAGCCGTGGGTGAAGCAGCGGCCCTTGCCCGGCTCGGCGATGACTTTCCAGATGCGCTCGGAAAAGATGCACGCGCCCAGCGGCAGGTAGGCCGAGGTCAGGCCCTTGGCGGTGGTGATGATGTCGGGCTGCACGTCGAACACATCCCGGGAAGCGAAGAACTTGCCGAGGCGCCCGAACGAGGTCACCACTTCGTCGGCGACGAACAGGATGTCGTAGCGCTGGCAGACGTCCCACATGCGCTTGAGATACCCCCGGGGCGGAATGATCACCCCGCCCGAGCCCATGATCGGTTCGGCAAAGAAAGCGGCGACCTTGTCCGCGCCAATCGACAGGATCTTGTCTTCGAACTCCTTGACCAGGAACTCGAGGAACTGCGCCTCGTCCATGCCGTCCGGCGCGCGGTACGGGTTGGGGTTGGAGACGTGGTGGATCAGCGGGTTGGCGTAATCGAATTCCGGCACCCGGTCGGCGGCCTTGTTGCCGATCGACATGGTCAGGGTGGTGGAGCCGTGATAGGCGTTGAACCGGGCGATGACGTGTTTCTTTTCCGGCTTGCCACGGCAGTTCTGGTAGTACTGGATCAGCCGGTAAGCCGTGTCCACCGCGGTGGAGCCGCCGGTGGTCAGGAACACATGGTCGAGGTCGCCGGGGGCCAGGCTGGCGAGTTTTTCGCACAGCTGGATGGCGACGTTGTTCGACATGTCGGAAAACGGGTTCGAATAGGCCAGCTGGCGCACCTGATCGGCGATGGCCTCGGCCATTTCCTCGCGGCCCAGGCCGATGTTGGTGCACCACATGCCGCCCACCGCATCGAGAAAGCGGTTGCCCTGGGTGTCGTAGATGTAGGCGCCATCGCCGGCAACGATGTTCAACGAGCCTTGCTCGGCGTGTTCGTCGAACATGTGGTAGCCGTGCATGTGATGGGCCTTGTCGGCCTTGACCAGCCGGGACTCGTCCGCTGGGGAAAAAACGCTGCGTGTTGGCGTCGCCATAAATGAACCTCTAACCGAAATGACTCACGATCGAACAAATCAGATGCCGCTTTTCACGGTGCTCCAGACCCGGGTAATCGCCCGCATGTCCTTGGCGTCCTGGGTCTTCTGCGGGAACAGGCGCTTGCGGGTCTGTGCATCGGGGTAGATCGCCGGGTTGTCGCGCACTTCGGCGTTCAACAGGGGCGTGGCCGCTGCGTTACTGTTGGCGTAATTGATGTAGTCACTCACATCCGCCATCACCTGCGGCTGCATCAGGTATTCCAGGAATTTGTGCGCATTGGCGACGTGCGTCGCATCGGCCGGGATGTACAGGTTGTCGAACCAGATCAGCGAGCCTTCCTTGGGGATGAAGTACGCCAGGTTGATCTGCTTCTTGGCTTCTGCCGCGCGGGCCATGGCCGTGGCGTAATCGCCGGACCAGGTCATGGCCATGCACACATCGCCGTTGGGCAGGCTGGTCAGGTAATTGACCGAGTCGAATTTGCGGATGTAGGGCCGCACCGACAACAGCAAGTCCTGGGCGGCCTTCAAATCCTCCGGCGCGGCGCTTCTCGGGTCGCGTCCCAGATACGTCAAGGCCATGGGGATGACTTCGGTCGGCGCATCGAGCAGGGTCACGCCACAGTCGGCGAAGCGCGAGACGATCTTCGGATCGAAGATCATCGCCAGCGAACCGATCGGCGCGTCCGGCATGCGTTCCTTGATCTTGTCGACGTTGTAGGTCACGCCGTTGCTGCCCCAGGTGTAGGGCGCCGAGTACTGGGTGCCGGGGTCGTAGCCTTGCAGATCCTCGAGGACTTGCGGGTCGAGGTTGGTCCAGCCCGGCAGCTGTTTTTTGTCCAGCGGCTGGAACACCTTGGCCTTGATCAGGGGTGGCGCGAGTGACGCGTTCAACACGATCAGGTCATAACCGGAATGGCCGGTGAGCAACTTGGCCTGCACCGTTTCATAAGAGTCGAAGGTGTCGTAGACCACCTTGATACCGGTGGCCTTTTCGAAATCGGCGATGGTTTTTTCACCGATGTAATCCGCCCAGTTGTACAGCCGCAGCGTATTGCTCTCGTCCCCTTGTGCGGCGTAGGCATGAAAGGTCAGCGGTACAACAAACAGACTGGAAATCACCTTAAGCAGTGTCTTGCCCATAGCAAATGCACCTTATAGCGAGTTCGGCTCTGGATGAGCGGATGCCTCCACTATTGGTCGATTGGCCGGGCGGAACCATACCCCGAATGGGTGTGTGTCGTTTTTGGCACACAGGCATGGCAAAAAGCGGCAGCGCAGTTGACCCGTTTTGCCATAGATCGGGATTTGTCCGGCGCTTAAAGTGGCAGCCTGAACCGACCCTGCGGAGCCTGCGATGACAGAATTGATCAAACACGAGCAACGCGACGGCGTGTTGACGCTGACCATCGACCGCCCGGACAAGCTCAACGCGCTGAACAACGCCATGTATACGCAACTGGCCGACCTGTTGCTGGCCGCCGACGAAGACCCGCAGACCGGCGTGATCATCCTCACCGGCGGCCCGGCCTGCTTCACCAGTGGCAATGACCTGGTGGATTTCCTCCAGCATCCGCCGACGCATCTGGACGCCCCGGCGTTTCGCCTGATGAAAGTCGTCACGCACCTGCAAAAGCCACTGATCGCCGCAGTCTGCGGGGCGGCCATCGGCATCGGCACCACCTTGCTGCTGCATTGCGATCAGGTGCTGGTCACCCGCAACGCCAAGCTGCGCATGCCGTTCGTCAACATCGGCCTGTGCCCGGAATTCGGTGCCAGCCTGTTGCTGCCCCGTCGACTCGGCCACGCCCGCGCCGCGAGCCTGCTCCTGCTGGGCAACGGCCTGGACGGCAACGACGCGGTGAACTGGGGCATTGCCAACGAAGCCTTCGATGACGGCGAGCAATGCCTGGCAGCGGCCAGAAAAATCGCCCAGCGCTTTTTGGCCCTGCCCCAGGAGGCCTTGCGCCAGTCCCGGCAGTTGATGAAACAGGCGACGTTGCCGGAACTGGAAGCCACCCTGCGCGAAGAAAACACGCTGTTCATCCAGCGCCTGAATACCGACGAGGCGAAAACCGCCTTGAACGCCCTGCTCAATCGCAGTACAGACAAGAATCCACCGAAAGGAAACCAGCCATGAACACTCCGGAAATCTACGTCGTCAGCGCCGCCCGTACCGCCATCGGTACGTTCGGCGGTTCGCTCAAGGACGTGCCCCTGGCCGACCTCGCGACCACGGCCGTGAAAGCCGCCCTGGAACGAGCCGCCGTGGACCCGGCGCTCGTTGGCCATCTGGTGATGGGCAACGTGATCCCGACCGAAACTCGCGACGCCTACATCTCCCGCGTCGCCGCGATGAACGCCGGCATCCCGAAGGAAACCCCGGCCTACAACGTCAACCGCCTGTGCGGTTCGGGCCTGCAAGCGATCATCAACGCCGCCCAGACCCTGATGCTCGGCGATGCCGACATCGTCGTCGGCGCCGGTGCCGAATCCATGAGCCGTGGCCCGTACCTGATGCCGTCCGCCCGTTGGGGTTCGCGCATGGGCAACGCCCAGGTCATCGACTACATGCTCGGCATCCTGCATGACCCCTTCCATGGCATCCACATGGGCATCACCGCCGAAAACGTCGCCGCGCGCAACGGCATCACCCGTGAAATGCAGGACGCCCTGGCCCTGGAAGACCAGAATCGCGCGGCCCACGCGATTGCCAACGGCTACTTCAGCGAGCAGATCGCGACCGTGGAAATCCAGGATCGCAAAGGCGTCAAACTGTTCAGCGTCGACGAACACCCGCGCGCCACGTCCCTGGAACAACTGGCAGCCATGAAGCCGGCGTTCAAGAAGGACGGTTCGGTCACCGCCGGCAACGCCTCGGGCCTGAACGACGGCGCCGCCGCGCTGGTCATGGCCAGCGGCAACGCGGTCCAGGCCAACAACCTGAAGCCACTGGCCCGCCTGGTCAGCTACGCCCACGCCGGCGTCGAACCGGAATTCATGGGCCTGGGCCCGATCCCGGCCACCCGCCTGGCACTCAAGCGCGCCGGCCTGACCGTCGCCGACCTCGACGTGATCGAAGCCAACATCGCCTTCGCCGCCCAGGCCTGCGCCGTCAGCCAGGAACTGGACCTCGACCCGGCCAAGGTTAACCCGAACGGTTCGGGCATCGCCCTGGGTCACCCGGTGGGCGCGACCGGCGCGATCATCGCCACCAAGGCCATCCACGAACTGCACCGCACCGGCGGCCGTTACGCGCTGGTGACCATGTGCATCGGTGGCGGCCAGGGGATTGCGGCGATTTTCGAACGCGTCTAAGCAGCCCCCGCCCTTCTCACGCCCTCCTGTAGGAGCTGCCGCAGGCTGCGATCTTTTGACTTTGATTGTTCAAGATCAAAAGATCGCAGCCTGCGGCAGCTCCTACAGGGGGTGTTCTTGATGTTTTCTCCGCGCAACTGGTCGCAATCGATCAATACCGGCCCCGCCCCGCACCCTAGATTACCCCTCAGAACACGAAGCCGTACCGCGCGGCCAGTCACTGAGGAGATCGCCCCATGCACAGTTTCCAGAACCGTAAGCAGCAGAGCCCGATCGACGGCTGGGACCATCAGGACCCGGAAGAAGCCTTCACCCTGCCCTCGCGTTACTTCTATGACGAAACCCTGTTCAAGGCCGAGCGCGACAACATTTTCATGCACGCCTGGCACGTGGCCGGGCACGTCAGTGAGTTCGCCGAGCCGGGACAGTACGTGGTCACGGATCTGTTCGACCAGAGCGTAGTGGTGGCGAAAAACCGTCAGGGCCAGATCCACGCCTTCCATAACGTTTGCCAGCATCGCGGCAATCGCCTGCTCGAAGAACGGCGCGGCACCACCGGTGGCGTGGTGCGTTGCGCCTATCACTCGTGGTGCTACGAAATGGACGGCAGCCTGCGCAGCGCACCCCGCTGCGAGAAGATGAAGAACTTCGAGTTGCAGCAGTTCAACATCCCGCAGATCCGCACCGAAGAATTGGGCGGCTTCATTTACTTCAACCTCGACCCGGCTGCGCCGTCCCTGCGAGATTTGTTCCCCGGGGCGGACGAGGAAATGCGCCGGGTGTTTCCGGACCTGGCCGACATGCGCCTGATCGAAGAGCAAGACGTGATCGTACCGGCCAACTGGAAAGTGATCATGGATAACTCCATCGAGGGTTATCACTTCAAACTGTCGGGGCCTTGCCACATCGACCTGGCCCGGCTGATTGACTTCAAGGGCTACCAATTGAGCAAACGCGACAACTGGTGGACCTACATCGCCCCGGCCAACCTCTCAGTGACCGAAGCCTACGGCGTGCCGCTACGCAAGGACCTCAACCCGGACGAGTGCTTCTTCAACATCGGCATGTGGCCGAACAATACCTTCTACACCTTCCCGTTCTCGGAGTTCCTGGGCTCATTCATCATGATTCCGCTGGACGCCGAGCGCTCGCTGCTGCGCTTCGGTTACTACTCCAGCAATGCCGAGACTGCGGCGGTGAGTACGTCGTGCATGAAGTGGATGAACGAGGATCTGGGGCCGGAGGACATCGCCCTGAACATCTCAGTGCAGAAAGGCCTGCATTCGCTCGGTTACGACCAGGGCCGCTACATGATCGATGCCCAGCGCAGCAATGAAAGCGAGCATCTGGTGCATCACTTTCATCGGTTGGTATTCAACGGGATTCATGGGTCGACCGCGAACTGACCGGACGAATGCAGTCCCTGTGGGAGCGAGCTTGCTCGCGAAAGCGGTGTGTCAGTCGACATTTTCATTGCCTGATACTCCGCATTCGCGAGCAAGCCCGCTCCCACAGGGTTATGTGTCCTGACCTTTCATTGAGGGAGCACCCTAAACCATGTCCGATCATGAATTTGATTACCTGATCGTGGGCGCAGGGTCCGCTGGCTGCGTGTTGGCCAATCGTCTGGGCGAAAACCCGACGGTGCGGATTCTGCTGCTGGAGGCCGGCCCGGCGGACCAGAGCTGGACCATCGATATGCCGTCCGCCGTAGGCCTGGTGGTGGGCGGCACGCGCTACAACTGGAGCTACAGTTCCGAGCCGGAACCGTATCTGGACGGTCGCCGGATCGGCACACCGCGAGGCCGCACGCTGGGCGGTTCGTCGTCGATCAATGGCATGGTCTACATCCGTGGCCATGCCCGGGACTACGACGGCTGGGCCGAACTGGGCTGCGACGGCTGGCGTTATCAGGATGTGCTGCCGTATTTCAAGCGTGCGCAAACCCATGCAGATGGCGCGGACGATTACCGCGGCGCGGCAGGCCATCTGCACGTCACCCCGGGCGATACAACGACGCCGTTGTGCGCGGCGTTTCTGGTGGCCGGTGCCGAAGCCGGGTATGGCCTGAGCGATGATCTGAACGGGTATCGCCAAGAAGCCTTTGGCCCTGTGGACCGCACCACCCGCGACGGACGACGCTGGAGCACTGCCCGTGGCTATCTGCGTGAAGCATTGGCCCGCGGCAATGTGCAGGTGCGCACTGATGCCCTGGCTTTGCGCGTTCTGTTCGACGGCAAACGCGCCGTTGGCATTGAGTACGAACACAACGGCGAGATCCGCCAGGCCTTTGCCCGGCGCGAAGTACTACTGACCGCCGGGGCGATCAACTCGCCGCAACTGTTGCTGCTATCTGGAGTCGGCCCGGAGGCGGAACTGCGGGATCTGGGGATCACGGTCAAGCATGATTTACCCGGTGTTGGCCGCCGCCTCAACGATCACCCGGACACCGTGGTGCAATACCGCTGCAAGCAGCCGGTGTCGCTCTACCCGTGGACCACCGCGCCGGGCAAGTGGTGGATCGGCGCACGCTGGTTCGCCACTCACGACGGCCTGGCGGCGAGCAACCACTTTGAAGCCGGGGCGTTCATCCGCTCCCGGGCCGGGATTGAACATCCCGACCTGCAACTGACCTTCATGCCCTTGGCGGTCAAACCCGGCAGCGTCGATCTGGTGACGGGCCATGCGTTCCAGATCCATATCGACCTGATGCGCCCCTCCAGCCTGGGTAGCGTCACACTCAACAGCGCCGACCCCAGGCAACCGCCGCGCATCCTGTTCAATTACCTGAAAACCGAGCAGGATCGAGCCGACATGCGTGCCGGTGCGCGGCTGGTGCGCGAGATCATCGCGCAACCGGCCATGGCCGCTTTCCGGGGCGAAGAACTGGTGCCCGGCCCGCAAGCGCAAAGTGATGCAGCACTGGACGCCTGGGCCAGGCAGGTCACGGAAACCGGCTACCATGCCAGCGGCACCTGCAAGATGGGCCCGGCGGGCGATGCCGAAGCAGTGGTCGATGCGCAATTGCGGGTGCATGGCCTCGACGGATTACGGGTGGTGGACGCCTCGATCATGCCGCTGATCGTCAGCGGCAACACCAATGCACCGACGGTGATGATTGCGGAAAAGGCCAGCGACCTGATTCGCGGCTTGCCGCCACTGCCGGCTGTCGACGCCCCGGTGTGGATTCACCCACAATGGCAAACGCAGCAACGATAGAGATCACTCATGAGTAATCAGTCGTCCATCAGCACCGATGCACGTTTCACCTGGCGGCGCGGCGAGGTCGCGCCACTGCGGGTCGCGGTGCTGATGCTGCCGTCGTTTTCCAACTTCGGTCTGGCGGCCGTGCTGGAGCCGCTGGCCATTGCCAACTGGCTGACTCAACGGCCCTTGTTCGAGTGGTCACTGCTGTCCCTGGACGGCCAGCCGGTACAAGCCAGCAATGGCCTGACCACGGTCGCCAATGACGGTTTGAAGGCCGATCAGGGGTTCGATGTGTGCGTGGTGCTCGCCAGTTTCGATGTGCACAAACACAGCCGCAACCTCGCGCTCAAAAGCTGGTTGCGCAAGCAGGCGCTGTTCGGCGCGGTGTTGATGGGCGTGGAAACCGGTACCGAACTGCTCGCCGCCGCCGGGGTGCTCGACGGCTACGAAGCCGCCGTGCACTGGGACAATCTGCAAGGGTTTCAGGAGAGCTATCCACGGGTCCATGCCCGGCCACAGCTCTACACTCTGGAACGCCAGCGCATGACCTGCGCCGGCGCCACCACGACCCTGGACATGCTGCTGGGCTGGATCGGCCAGAGCCTCGACAGCGAACTGGCGCGGGAAATCGGCATGCACCTGTTGATGGGCCAGGTACGCGCACCGGCCGACAATCAACTGGACGGCGGCCTGACCAACACCGGGCTGTACGGCGGCAAGATTCGCCGTGCCATCGGGTTGATGGAACAGGCGCTGGAAGAACCGCTCGATTGCGAAGCGATTGCCGCTCAGGTCGGCCTGTCGCGACGGCAACTGGAGCGCCAATTCAAGCATCAGACCGGCCTGTCGCCGCTCAAGTACTACATCACCCTGCGCCTGGCCAAGGCCCACAGCCTGCTGCAACAGACGCGCCTGAGCGTCGCGCAAGTGGCGGCCTGTTCCGGGTTCGGTTCACTGGAGCATTTCTCCCGCACCTATCGCGCCCGCTTCGGCTGCCCACCCAGCGAAGACCGCAGCCAGGTCTGGACCGCCCCGGTGATGCGCCAGCCGTTGCGCAAGGAACACCGATCGCTCGAGGCAGACTGACTCACAGGCGATAACCCGGTTCTTCCTCATCGAGAATGCCCATCAACGCATTGAAATGCTTGTCGGCAAAGCCCGGATAGTCGAGCCATTGCCGGCAGGTCTTGCGGGCGATTTCGTCGCTGGCGATGCGCAGTTCACGGCCGGTCGAAAGCGAGGTGATGTAGGTCTCGCAGGCACGCTCGAAGTAATACAGATCGTCAAACGCCTGGGCAATGCTCGGCGCCGCCACCAGTAGGCCATGGTTGCCCATCAGCAGAATCGGCTTATCCCCCAGCAGACGGCTGACCCGCTCCGCCTCGTCTCCCAGGCCCATGCCGTCGAAGCCTTCGTCGATCACCACCCGCTCGAAAAAACGCATGCAGTTCTGCTCGATCGGCGGCAACCGTGAATCCGCCAGACAGGCCAGGGCCGTCGCGTATTTCGAGTGGGTATGCAGGATGCAGCGGGCGTGGGGCTGGTTGCGGTGCAAGGCACTGTGCAAGGCCCAAGCGGTGATGTCCGGCGCGTCCGGGCGGTCGAGACTGGCGGGGTCGTCGGCGTTGACCAGCAGCAGGTCGCTGGCCTTGATCCGCGAGAAGTGCCTGCCGTAAGGGTTGATCAAAAACTCCCGGCCGTCCCCCGACACCGCAACGCTGAAGTGGTTGGCAATGGACTCGTGCAGATTCAGCCGCGCCGCCCAGCGGAACGCACAGGCCAGTCGGATTCGCAATTGTTCGACAGATAGATTCATCCCCGGCTCCCGGATTCTGATCGTTTGCCTGGCAGTGTAGAGCGACGCCTTGCACGTACTTGACGGGAAACGACACGGATTGCCGTTATCCGCCAGCTGCAACCGGGAAGGCAAGGACGGGTTGGTGGCGGCGCCGGGATCCTCTGTGGGAGCGGGCTTGCTCGCGAAGAGGGAGTGTCAGGCCGCGACGATGTTGGCTGACACACCGCATTCGCGAGCAAGTCTGCTCCCACAGGGGTTCTCCAGCGCACACAGAAGCTCATCTTCCCGGAAAACTACCTGACGACCGGCAGCAAAAACCACTTGCCACAAAATATTACACGCGTCATATTACAGCCATCATAATTAACCACCGCTCCAACAGGTAATCCTCCATGACCAGCATGTCCACCGTTGAACCCGACCTGGCTGCCCCGGTGACTGCCGCCAAACCTCCCCTGCTCAAACGCCTGCTGCTGCCAACAGTGGGCATCGCAGCGTTGGTATTGGCCGGTGTATATGGCACGCATTGGTGGACGGCCGGGCGTTTCATCGAAGAAACCGACGACGCCTACATAGGCGGTGACGTCACGGTGATCGGGCCAAAGGTGGCGGGTTACATCGACGAAGTGCTGGTGACTGACAACCAGAAGGTCAAGGCCGGCGATGTTCTGATCCGTCTCGATTCGCGCGACTACCGCGCCAACCTGGCCAAGGCCGAAGGCGCCGTGGCCGCCCAGGAAGCCTTGCTGGCCAACCTCGACGCCACCGAACAACTGCAACAGGCCGTCATTGGCCAGGCCCGCGCCGGCATCGACGCCGCCGGTGCCGAAGCCACCCGTTCGCGGGATGACGATGCCCGCTACAAAAAACTGGTGTCCACCAACGCTGTCTCGGTGGAAAGCGCCCAGCGGGCGAACGCCACGTTCAAGACCGCCCAGGCGCAAAGCAACCGCGCCCAGGCGGAATTGCTGGCCGCTCAGCGCCAGTTGAATGTGATCGACACCCAGAAACAACAGGCCCGTGCCGCCTTGATCCAGGCCAGGGCCGAGCGCGATCTGGCGCAACTGAATGTCGGCTACACCGAACTGAAGGCACCGGTTGACGGCGTGATCGGCAACCGTCGGGCACGGGTCGGCGCCTATGCCCAGGCCGGCTCGCAATTGCTCTCGGTGGTGCCTTCCAGCGGCCTGTGGGTCGACGCCAACTTCAAGGAAGACCAACTGGCGCACATGGTGCCGGGGCAACGGGTGGTGATCCGTGCCGACGTGCTGTCGGGGCAGGAGTTCCACGGTCACCTGGACAGCCTCGCCCCCGCCAGCGGTTCGCAATTCAGTGTGTTGCCACCGGAAAACGCCACCGGCAACTTCACCAAGATCGTGCAGCGGGTACCGGTGCGGATTCACCTCGACCCGGCCGACAGTGTGCTCGGCCACCTGCGTCCGGGGTTGTCGGTGACCGCTGAAGTGGACACGCGCAAGGTGCCTGATGCGCCCGCCGTGGCCAGCGCGCCATGAACCGCGCCCTCGCCGCCCCGGCGCAACCGTTCAATGCCGCGGACATGGCGACGGCCACCAAGGTCTTCGCCTTTGCCAGCATGTGCATCGGCATGTTCATTGCGCTGCTGGATATCCAGATTGTCTCGGCCTCGTTGCGTGACATCGGCGGCGGACTCTCCGCCGGCACCGACGAAACCGCGTGGGTGCAAACCAGTTACCTGATCGCCGAGATCATCGTGATTCCGCTGTCGGGCTGGTTGTCCAGGGTGTTTTCCACACGCTGGCTGTTTTGCGCATCGGCGGTGGGCTTCACCCTGACCAGCCTGCTGTGCGGCGTGGCCTGGAACATCCAGAGCATGATCGCCTTCCGCGCCCTGCAAGGCTTTCTGGGCGGTTCGATGATCCCGATGGTGTTCACCACGGCCTTCGTGTTCTTCACCGGCAAGCAACGGGTGATCGCCGCCGCGACCATAGGCGCAGTAGCGTCCCTGGCACCGACACTGGGGCCGGTCATCGGTGGCTGGATCACCGACATCTCGTCCTGGCACTGGCTGTTCTACATCAACCTGGTCCCCGGCATCTTTGTCGCCGTGGCCGTGCCGATGCTGGTGAAAATCGACCAGCCGGAACTGTCGCTGCTCAAAGGCGCGGATTACTTGAGCATGGTGTTTCTGGCGCTGTTCCTCGGCTGCCTGGAATACACCCTCGAGGAAGGCCCGCGCTGGAACTGGTTCAGCGATCGCACGATCCTGACCACCGCATGGATCAGCGGCCTGGCCGGGCTGGCGTTCATCGGCCGGACCCTGCAAGTGGCCAATCCGATTGTCGACCTGCGCGCCCTGAAGGATCGCAACTTTGCCCTGGGCTGCTTCTTCTCGTTCGTCACCGGCATCGGCCTGTTCGCCACCATTTACCTGACGCCGCTGTTTCTCGGCCGGGTGCGTGGCTATGGTGCGCTGGACATTGGTCTGGCGGTTTTCTCCACCGGGGTGTTCCAGATCATGGCGATTCCGCTGTACGCCTTTCTGGCCAACCGCGTCGACCTGCGCTGGATCATGATGACCGGCCTCGGGCTGTTCGCGTTATCGATGTGGGATTTCAGCCCGATCACCCATGACTGGGGGGCCAGGGAGTTGATGTTGCCGCAAGCCTTTCGCGGGATTGCCCAACAACTGGCGGTGCCGCCCGCGGTGACGCTGACCCTCGGCGGCCTGGCACCGGCGCGGCTCAAACATGCATCGGGGCTGTTCAACCTGATGCGTAACCTGGGCGGGGCCATCGGCATCGCCGCCTGTGCGACCATTCTCAACGACCGCACCAACCTGCATTTCACCCGGTTGGCGGAAAACCTCAACAGCACCAACGAGGCCCTCAACCAATGGCTGTCCCAGGTCGGCAACAACTTCGCCGCCCTCGGCCAGAGCGGTGACGCCGGGGTCACCGCCAGCCTGCATCAGCTATGGTTGCTGACCTACCGCGAAGCCCAGACACAAACCTATGGCGACGCGTTTCTGATGATCGGGGTGTGCTTCGTCATCGCCACGGCGATGGTGCCCCTGATGCGCAAGGTGCAACCACCGGCCGCGCCGAGTGCCGATGCCCATTGAGGCATCGGCGGTTGGTTGAACATCAGGCCTGAGGCGTTTTACGGAAGCCGACCGCCAGGCGGTTCCAGCTGTTGATGGTGCTGATGGCGACGGTCAGGTCGACCATTTCCTTGGGCGTGAACTGTGCGCTGACCAGTTCGTAGTCTTCGTCCGGAGCGTGGGTCAGGCTGAGCTGGGTCAGGGATTCGGTCCACAGCAGCGCAGCGCGTTCACGCTCGGTGAAAAACGGCGCCTCGCGCCAGGCCGTCACGGCGAACAGACGACGCGGGGTTTCGCCACCCTTGATCGCATCGGCGGTGTGCATGTCAATGCAGAAGGCACAGCCGTTGATCTGCGAAGCGCGCAGCTTGACCAGTTCAATCAGGTTTTTTTCCAGCGGCAGCTTCGACACTGCGGTTTCCAGGGCGATCATCGCCTTGAGGGCGTCGGGGCTGGCAGTGTAGAAATCGATACGGGGTTGCATGACGTGCTCCAGGGCAAGTGGGTGTGTCGCTACGTTAGTCCCTCGGCTGGTCTGCACAAATAGCCAATATTCCAGAAGTCGAGGAGGCCACTGACGGTGGCTTCCTGAAGGGAGGGCTATTTCAGAATTGCCATCACTTGGTCTGCGCTCACCTGCCGGAAGCCGAAGTGCCGAGCATGCCCAAGCCAGGCAACGAGCCTTGCGCTACGAAGGCATCAGTCGCCGGACACTCACGCGCGAGGGCTAAATGCAAGGGTCCGCCGCAAGATAACGTAGGGTGAACGAGTCTCTGATTAACGCAGTAACGTCAACTCTTCGATCATCGTTTCAAAACCGATCTAGCCATCAACTTTGCATTCCTTCGAGGCATTTTCAGAGTCGGGATTGTCCAAAGTTGTCGACCAGTAGCTGGACAGCTCCAATCGCCGTAGAGCGCTGCAGGTAGCATGTTGAACGAGCCCCGTCGCATACCGGAAACCATCTTCATCCTCCAGATAATTACGGCTAGGCTCTTTGTGCATGACACTTACGGTGTCACCTGTTGTAAATGAAAGCACCACCGACTCTTCCTCGGCGAGGGCATCTCCTCGCAGCTCACGCAAATATCGAATTTCGCCATTGCTTGATTTGAGGACAACGGCAACATACGGGAAGGCAAAATAACCATGCGGCATCACTGGAAAGATTTTTAACTCAACCAGGTTTTCTGAAAGTTTAAAACTTACAAGCCCTATCAAACCATCATCAAACCCCTTTAGATACCATACGACATTACCACCCGCATTACCATTCGTGCCAGGAGTAGAAAACTCAATTTTTTTATAACGTGAAAACAACTCACTTCGCTCAGGTTCGGCAAACAAATTAATGGCACGTACAAAATCACCTTTCATCGGAAAGTCATCATGCAGAACCAGATGCGGTAATCGCTCGTAAACTTCAGCGGCTCGTTCCATGGCAGCCTTCAAGTTTTCATCAGCATCGGTTCCCAGATCTTGATTGACAAGACCACGCTCCGTAACGGTCAAAATATTTACTTTATTAGTTTCATCGATAACAGGTGACCCGCTCACGACATTTGACACTCTCAAGCGATCAGGCTCCACATGAATGACTTCGATCGTATAACCTGGGGAAATTGAAAGCTCCAGATGAAATAAAGTAGTCTTCCCCAAAATTTCGCGCTCAAAAACCAGCCTGCCCTCAGAGTTTTTTATAGTCACCTTTGCATACAATTCTTCTTTAAAATACTCGTGAGGATTTTCCGACGCTACATCAAATACCAACGCGCCTTGCGAAATGTTCACCCTAATCGTACCAAAGTCGCCGGAGAGCCCTCCCAAATAGATTGCTTGATCTGCAAAAACACTTGCCCGCTTATCAATATAAACACAATCAAACTCGCTTACACCTTGTCGAACCACCACATAGAATCTGTCAGCTTCAAAACCACCAACACGAGCAGAAGGCAACTGCAAGGAATATATTCCCACAGGCAAATCTGCCACCAAATTGTTTTGACCCCTGACGCTTATCACCCTGGACTTTCCGCTTCCACTCTTTAAAACCAAGGACTTGCCAACAACTTGGTTGTAGACATCAGATTTAAATTTAAAAATCACTCCGCCTTTCAAGCCAGTGACGGCCAATTGGGCAGTGCTCACAAGATGCAAGAAACTTCTCACACCGACCATTTTCCGAAACGCTTCTGGATCAGAGGGCGCCAGGGGCACATAAAGCGGACAAACGGGTGTCGCGCCACTGTAGGAATTTTCTATGATCTGACGCCTGGTCAGTTTAACCTTTACATATTCCATGAACCCGGACACATCAGCGTTCCCGACATCAATAGAGACGCTGCTCAACATATCCATCGCCGGGTAATTCACGGCGTCAACCGTTGAAACATTGCTTATGCGACGGTAACGCTGATAAAACTCCGCCAAACCTTTCTCGCCCGTCTTCCAAATAATCAGCATGTAGAAAAACAGTACAAAGTGACCGGCAGGACCTGCACTACTCATACCTAGATCAAATACTTTCCTGGCGTCCGCGTAGAATCTCTCTTCCCCAGAAGTGTAAAGCCACCCCTTACTGTAAACATCAGCCCCCAACCACTTATCCTGATAGAGTTGAGACAGGACACTATTCCAAATTTCGCCCATCTGGATAACTTCATCACTAAAAAAATTCCCTTGATAACCATGACTCACTTCGTGTAGACAGCCCCAATTTGTCGCCTCGACATCCAACCAGAAACCAGCAACTGAACCACCCACTTCTGCGGTCCACCCCCCGCCATAATAAGCGGCTCCTCCTCCCGACTTGTCAGCCTTCATAAAATAACGATTGGGAATATTCCTGTCAGTGGGCACCGTCGTATCAAATGACAGGCCCGTCAAGTAATTAAAGTACTCGAACAATTGATCATAGTAATCAGATAGTTTTTGCAACCCGCCTAGACTCGATAAAAAAACCTTGTCTTTTATAGGCACTAAAATTTGTGCATATTTCGTGCACAACAGAGCAAATGCAGCACCCGTCGCATTCCAGCTTGTAAAAAAAGCCTCCCCCTGCGTACCAGAATAATATTTCGACAACCTGGTTACATTCCCCACAAACGTCACTTCAATTTCAATCAACTCGCCAGCTTTTTCTGTGTATAGAGTATCGACAAAGGGCACCGAAGCCACGGTAGCAAACAGTGAACGCCATTCTGTTTTTACTTCAGATTGTTTTTCCGTCTTTCCGTCATCATTCAGCAAACGTAATTGCACGCCGACGCTTGATGCCGGTGTTTTCAGGCGAAAGTAAATCTCGGTACCATAGGGAAGTACAACTCCCAAGTCATGTCGATCATGAAACGTCCCCTTGTCCAGACCTGCCTTGATCATCCAGTCCGGACGCTCCAGGCTCTGGAATTTAAAGGTCTGCATTTGAATCTCTTCGCCAGCCATTTCCATGCCCTCAAAAAGAATGAGTTAAGAGAGAGAAACGCTACTCTCAGCAGAAAATAACTACTGCTGTCATAAATGACAGCTTTATAGAACACTATCGAATGAAATATATAGCCCCTGGCTATAGCGAAAAAAGAACACTTACAGCCTTATAAACTTAACCCTTGGGTGAAATTAAACCTCGGTGTGTCTGCGCAGCCACCGCAGAAAGCCCTTTTTCTCCACCGCCACCGGCAGCTCCTGAGTCAGGGTTTTCGCTTTTTGCAGCCGGTAATCGAGCAAGGCTTTCATTGCATTGTTGATGTCGTGACGGGCATCAAGGCACGGCTTGAGGTAGGACTTTTCGATGCGGTACAGGCCACAGAATGTCTTGGCGGTAAACTGCGCAGGCAGCGCGCTGTCGGTGAGAATACCCGCCTCGCCGATCACCTCCCCCGGCCCCATGCGCCCGGATTCGTAGGGCGTTCCGTGGCGCATCAAGGTCACCGAGATTACGCCGGACTCGATAATGAACAAGTGATCGCTGACCTCCTCCGCTTCCAGGATCACCTCCCCGGCGCGAAAGGTTTGCAGGGTCATGTTCTGGCTGAACGTGTCTTTCTCTTCCTGACGCAGGGTGGAGAAAATCGGCGAGCTGTCCAGCAACGCCCGCTTGCGTGTCGAGTTGATCGGCGGGCTGGGCTCCACGCTCGACAACAAATTGACCCCGGAGGCCTGCAAGTGCCGGTAAGCCAGATCGTACAGCTGATTGCGCACCGAGCGTTTCTCATCCATCGACGCGACAAACCCGCTGATTTCGTAGATCGCTCCGGTGTTGCTGGACGTTTTCAGGCCAACGCTGGGTGACGGTTTATCCAGCAGCGCACGGCAACCTTGCATGGCCCGTTCCAACGCGTCGATCACCGTGTTCGGCCTAGCATGAGGGCTCACTTCCAGGGATACGGAGATACCGAACATGTCGTTCGGCCGGCTGAAATTGATGATCTTGGCCTTGGCCGCCAACGAATTGGGAATCACCGCCATGCAGCCCTGAGAGGTCTGCAGGCGGGTGGCGCGCCAGTCGATGTCGGTCACCTTGCCCTCCATGCCGTCGATGGAGATGTAGTCATCGAGTTGATAGGGCTTGGTGGTGTTGAGGACGATCCCGGAGAACACGTCGCTGAGGGTACTTTGCAACGCCAGGCCGACGATGATCGCCAACGCGCCGGAGGTGGCCAGCACGCCCTTGACCGGCAGTTCCAGCACATAGGCCAGGGCCGCAATCACCGCGATCAGGAAAATCACCGCGCCGAGCAAATCCTGGAGCAAGCGCCCGGTATGCCCGACCCGTTGCATCATCACCGCGCCAATCAACACGGTCAGAGTCCGCGCGCCGAACAACCACCAGCCGATCTGCAAGCCGGTGGCGGCCAGGTGCAGTGGCACGTTATCGGCCCAGGGCGGCGGCTCCATCGGGTTCAGGCCTTCGTTGAACAACAGGAGGCTGAACAACGAAAAAATCACCACCCGCACCAGCAGCCGCCAGGCACTGCCCGCGGCGCTGAGCAAATACCACAGCCCGAGATCGATCAGGATCAGCGCCATGGCGCAGATCAATGGGTGTTCAGTGAGCAATGACAGCATCAAGCAACTCCATCCAGGGCCAATGACGCGAAGATAGCGTGGATTGGCACTAGTGTAGGAGCAATTGATTTGGCGGGATTCTGCAAACGCCACAAAAACAAATGTGGGAGCGGGCTTGCTCGCGAAAGCGGTGTGTCAGGCAACGTTTATGTTGTTTGACACACCGCTTTCGCGAGCAAGCCCGCTCCCACAGGGATAGTCGTAGCTGGACTATTTGCTGTTGGTCAGCGTGCTGTAGCTGGTCATCAGGTTGCGGTAGTCCGGAATATGGTTGGAGAACAGTGTGCCCAACCCTTCGATATCGTTGCGCCAGTCGCGGTGCAGTTCACAGGCCAGGCCGAACCTGGTCATCAATTGCGCGCCCTGGGCGGTCATGCGGCTCCATGCCGATTCGCGGGTCAGTTCGTTGAAGGTGCCGGACGCGTCGGTGACCACGAACACATCAAAGCCTTCGGCCAACTCCGACAGTGCCGGGAACGCCACGCAGACTTCGGTCACTACGCCGGCGATGATCAGTTGCTTCTTGCCGGTGGCCTTGATCGCCTTGACGAAATCTTCGTTGTCCCAAGCGTTGATCTGGCCCGGGCGAGCGATGTACGGCGCGTCGGGGAACTGCGCCTTGAGCTCGGGCACCAGCGGGCCGTTGGGACCGGTTTCGAAACTGGTGGTAAGGATGGTCGGCAGCTTGAAGTACTTGGCCAGGTCGGCCAGGGCCAGCACATTGTTCTTGAAGCGATCAGGATCGATGTCGCGGACCAGTGACAGCAGGCCGGTCTGATGATCCACCAGCAGAACGGCGGCGTTGTCCTTGTCCAGACGCTTGTAGGAAGTAGTCATTGCAGTAATCCTCGCAGGTTATCGATGCCGATTCGGTTAGCGCTGGGAATCCAGCGCCTCGTGTTCGTTCGCCACTTGCTGGGCCTTGAGGTAGCTCTCGATCAGCAATTGATAATGCGGCATGGCCTGGGCGTAGACAGCGGCCCACTGTTCGGCATCGGGGCGGTTCCACGAGCCTTGCAGCTCAGAGAGCGTCGCCATGATGTCGATCGGCACCACCCCGGCCTGGGCCAGGCGGGCAACGGTGAGGTCAGTGGCCAGTTTCGAGTGGTTGCCGGAGGCGTCGACCACCGCAAACACCTTGTAGCCTTCATGCACGGCGGCGATGGACGGGAACGCAAGGCACACGCTGGTCAGGGTGCCGGCGATCACCAGGGTTTTCTTGCCGGTGGCTTTGACCGCCGCGTGAAACTCCGGGTTGTCCCAGGCATTGATTTCGCCTTTGCGCGCCACGTACTGCGCATGGGGGGCGGCCTCGTGGATTTCCGGGATCAACGGCCCGTTCGGTCCTTGCGGAACCGAGGCAGTGGTAATCACCGGCATCTTCAGCAAGGTGGCAGCCTTGGCCAGGGCAATGGCGTTGGCGCGCAGTTGCGGCACGTCCATGTCCTTGACGATCTGGAACAGTCCGCTCTGGTGATCGATCAACAGCATCGCGCTGTCATCGGGATCTATGGTCGGTTTCTGGCCGTTGAAGTTGGCCGCGTAGACAGTACTCATGTGCGTTTCCTCTTTCTTTTGGGCAACAGCCATCCCTGGCCTGAAAACCGGCCTACTCATCCTGTGTAGAGTCGGGTGTTAAAGCGATGCGAATTAAGCGTGCATCCGGCCGAAGCGTCCGGACTGGAAGTCGGCGAAGGCCTGGTGGATTTCTTGCTCGGTGTTCATCACGAACGGCCCGTGACCGACGATCGGCTCGTCGATCGGCTCGCCGCTGAGCAACAACACCACCGCGTCTTCGCTGGCTTCGAGAGTCATCTGATCGCCCTTGCGATCGAACAGGGCCAGTTGCCCCTGGCGCACCGGTTCCAGGCCATTGACCTGAACCGTGCCACGCAAGACCACCAGTGCGGTGTTGCGCCCTTCATGCAGGTCAAGGGTGAGCAACTTGCCGGCATTCAAACGAATGTCCCACAGGTCGACCGGGGTAAAGGTGCGTGCCGCGCCCTTGTGGCCGTCGAACTCACCGGCGATCAGGCGCAGGCTGCCGGCGTTGTTTTTCAAGGCGATGCTCGGGATGTCAGCATCGAGAATCGTCTGGTAGCCAGGATCGGCCATTTTGTCCCTGGCCGGCAGGTTGACCCACAGTTGCACCATCTCCAGGGTGCCGCCGCTTTTGGCGAAACCGTCGGAGTGAAACTCTTCATGCAGGATCCCCGAGGCCGCGGTCATCCATTGCACATCGCCAGGGCCGATCTTGCCGCCGCTGCCGGTGGAATCCCGGTGCTCCAGTTCGCCCTTGTAAACGATAGTCACGGTTTCAAAACCACGATGAGGATGCTGACCAACACCACGTCGTTCGGTGGTCGGGGTGAATTCAGCGGGGCCGGCGTGATCGAGCAACAGGAACGGACTGATGTGTTTGCCCAGGTTGTCGTAGGAAAACAGCGTGCGAACCGGAAAACCGTCGCCGACCCAATGGGTCCGTGGACTGGTGTAGATACCGATGATGTTTTTCATGGTGTCTCCTGATGAGGGGTGTGAAGCCATGGACAAAGCTTAAAACCGTGACCTTTGCTGCGCTAGACTGCAAAAATCAGCTTTAGCGTTCTATTTGGAGAACGATGGTGGAAGACCTCAACACCCTCTACTACTTCACCCAAGTGGTGGAGCATCACGGTTTCGCTGCGGCCGGCCGGGCACTGGACATGCCCAAGTCGAAGCTCAGCCGACGCATTGCCGAGCTTGAAGAACGCCTCGGCGTGCGCCTGCTGCACCGCACCAGCCGGCATTGCTCATTGACGGAAATCGGCCAGGCGTATTACCAGCGCTGCCTGGCCATGCGGGTGGAGGCGGAAAGCGCCGCCGAACTGATCGAGCGCAACCGCTCCGAGCCTCAGGGCATAGTGCGTATCAGTTGCCCGACGGCGCTGCTCAACACCTGGGTCGGGCCGATGCTGACCCGGTACATGCTCAAGTACCCGTTGGTGGAAGTGTTCATCGAGAGCACCAACCGCCGGGTCGACCTGATTCACGAAGGCATCGACATTGCCCTGCGGGTACGCTTTCCACCGCTGGAAAACACTGACATGGTGATGAAGGTGCTGGGCAACAGCACCCAGAGCGTGGTCGGCAGTCCGGCCTTTTTATCGCGCCTGTCGACACCGGCCTCCCCGGCCGACCTCAGCGGCTTGCCGAGCCTGCACTGGGGCGCGGCGCAGCGCGAATATCAGTGGGAACTGTTCGGCGCCGATGGCAGCACGGCGATGATCCGGCATGCCCCGCGCATGGTCACCGATGACCTGTTGGCCTTGCGCCATGCGGCGGTCGCCGGGATCGGCATCGTGCACCTGCCCAGCGTGGTGGTGCGCGATGAAATCGCTGCCGGGCAACTGGTGGAACTGGTGCCGGGCTGGGCACCGAAGAGCGGTGTGATCCATGCGATCTTCCCCTCGCGTCGGGGGTTGCTGCCGTCGGTGCGCACCTTGATCGATTTTCTCGGGGAGGAATTCAGTCGCAGTGATATTGCGTAGGGGCAGCGGCAAGCTTTGAGCGGCAAGCGGTCAGCTGATTGGGGGTAGCGGATATTTTATTTCGGGCATAATATCGAATTTGATTACACCCATAATATTGAGCCCACCGAGGACTCCGTCATGCAAAGCCCCAACCGCGACGCCACCCTCGCCCAATGGATCGCCCAGGAACAGGCCATGCGCGCCCGCCTCGCCGGGCCCGGCAGTCTGTCCATGGCCGAGGTCAGCGCGTTGTCCCCCGCCGAGTTTTTCGAAGGCATCGGCAACGGCGAATTGCCCTCCCCGCCGATTGGCACGCTGATGGATTTCATCCCCATCGAATGGTCGGCCGGGCTGTTCATCTTCCAGGGCACGCCGGATGCCCGGCACTACAACCCGCTGGGCACGGTCCACGGCGGTTATGCCGCGACCTTGCTGGATTCATGCATGGGTTGCGCAGTCCATACGCAACTGAAAAAAGGCCAGGGTTACACCACGCTGGATCTGCGCATCAGCTACGTCCGCGCACTGAACAACGCCAGTGGACCGGTGCGTGCCGAGGGCAAGATTGTGCACTTGGGTCGCTCGACGGCGCTGGCCGAGGGGCGGATTTATGATGTGGATGGGCGGTTGTATGCGACGGGGACCACCACTTGCATGATTCTTGAGGCTCGGGGGGTAAGGGTAACTCAGCGTTCTGTTTAAAAAAGTGCCACATAGCGATTCCCTAATATTTGATTGGTAATTTGAACTGCACAGCCCAACCTCGTTTCCTGACCGCCTCTACGCCACCTAGCGTTTCTTTACCCAAAAAATTTCATTGCCAGATCAGGTCACCGTAGACGAAATGATATCAATTCGATATCGTCTCAGTAGGCTTTTACAGGATTCTCTCTAAAGTTGGTTTATTTATAAAAATTAAAGTTCCCCAGGAAGAAGCTGTCGTGAGTTAGTGGGTATTAATCTTCACAAGAACTCGATAGACCCCACTCTGAGCTCTAACTTCAAATCAGTTAGATCTAACTATTAAACATGGACCATAGTAAATGACTTCAAAAATTGACTCAAACATAATAATTGACTTATCAGCCAGCGAAAAAAATGGCCACATCGAACCAAACAATCTCATACAAGCAGAGTCATTCAAAAAACTCACCACTCAAATAAAAAACCGTCTAACAAAAAAAAATCTAACCGAGCCCTACTCGCCTGCGCTTGGAAACAGCCAGGTATTTTTCATCGACGGTACACGTGGCGCAGGTAAGTCAACATTTTTGACTGCCATATACAACGCACTGACCAGTGAAAAAACTAACGAACTTAGAGAATTGAGACTTGCACCACTACAACTACTCGACCCAAGCAAAATAAATATTCGCGAGCATCTTTTTTTATCAATAATATATAAAATCAAAAAAAACGTAGACACCCACCTTCAAAAAACCAGCCAGAGATATTCAGACACTTTTGACGACAAAGGCGAAGCATTCAGAAAACAATTTAAAAAACTCGCTGGTGGACTCCAACTACTTAACGAAGACCACAACCCATTAAACAGTATCGATGAAGAGGTCTTTCTTGACTGGGGAATTGAAAGAGCAAAAGACGGCGTCGAACTGGCAAGAAATTTTCAAGAACTTGTAGAGATTACGTGCAAAATACTAGACGCAGACGCACTCGTTATTGCCATCGATGATGCAGACACGAACTTTAAAAAAGGGCGAGAGGTACTCGAATTAATTCGCTGTTACCTAGACACCCCAAGATTTGTTGTGTTGATAACCGGCGACCTCGAACTGTACTCACACCTAGTCAGAGACCACTACTGCGAAAATATTGGTGACAGGTTATACAAACAAGATCCTACACGAAATCAGCAACGTGAAAAACTAATTGATCATCTTGAGGACCAGTACCTTCTAAAACTATTCCCAATAAACAAACGAATACACCTATCGCCACTATGGAGTTTTAATAACGCGATTGAGAAAATATCGATCACGCACCACAGTTGGGAAGATGGAAAGACTCGCAGTCTAGACACGGTCTTAAAAAGCATTATCGCTGATGGATTCAGATTGAAATCGGATCAAGACATTAGTCTATTTCGAGAGTTCTTACTTAAGCAACCACTGCGTTCGATCCTTCAGCTATTAAACTCTTGTGCACCTCACTTGGCCCAAGAGGGTTCCTCCATAGCTCCTTCTGTCCTTTCGGAAGCGATGCGCGCCATGGTACTAGGCAGCCTATACAAAAAGGGAATCGATACCGACGCATTGAGCGCAGGTGATGCACCAACTTTAATTGATGCGGTATTCCGTTTGACACTTGAAGACGGTGAATTTGACACCGGTGCCTATCTGCGGCCACAACCAAAAGATGAAAGCTTGCGCAAAAGTTTCGCCGCGCTATCCGCGGAAGTTGCGAGACATTGTGAAAACAACACCGCCAACACTATTAGATATCTACTGCAGGGACCAGGAAGCGTTGCACTGTTCAAGGAGGCGCATAAGGTCATGAAAACTGAAGACGACGAGATTGCGCTGACCAGATTCAAAAACTACTTCAGTATCGGCAGGGAAGAAGACGCCTTAAACTGGGCTTGGCATGCGGCACCTGTGATTATGGGATCTACTCCATCGTCCACACCAGTAAAATGTGGCGTACTGAGGCTTAATCGCGGGACTGGTAGTAACCCAAACGCTCTCCCAATTGATGAAATATTAACAAAACTTGAGCAAGGCAAAATCCGACCCGCATTCTCTTATACGCTAATTAATGTTTTCGACAAAGACAACAGAACATACGCCTCCATATTTAACATACTTGGACTAATGTGCAGATTATTACGAACATCTTCAAAAAATACACATACCCACATTACTCACGAACTGGGAAAAGTCAGATCAACCCCAACTATTTCCGCCCCACGATGGTCTGACAACTCAGGCTCAGAAGACGGCTTGGAAAAGGTGTACGAGCACGAGCAACCCGTAAATTTCACATCAAACTTAATTAGCAGCATCCGCCAATGGATTGACGATACTAAAGGTCGTGAAAAAAACTTAAACCCTTCTGCCATCCTGATTGGAAAAATTTGGACGCGCCTATATTTTAGCCTAATAAACGTTGCACAAACCTATGCAATGGATGCCGATGCTGGCGCCGCAAAAATTATGGAGTTTTATGCACTTTGCATCATCAATGCCGTGCTAGTAGAGGAGCATGACCATCACTATAGCTCTCACCAAAAGTCAAACACATTAAGCAATTTCAGGAACAACCCAAAGCTAGCTGGATCTGCAATAAACTCTAAATTTAGAAGTTTTAAAAAGGAAAACTACCCACTAACCACTATTATCGCCGGCTGCCCACTTATTTTAGGACTTCTTCCCCAAACAGCAACATACAAAGAACTTTTTTCAGCGCTTGGCTCACCAGATACTGCAGACCATGGCTGCCCAGAAGATATCTTTAACTATATAGACACAGCCGCCATCCCAAGGCAAATAAAAAAACCTAGAACAAACAGAGCTTCGGAACAATAAGAATGGAACAGAGGATGAGGACTTATCTATTCAATTCAACCGTAGTTCACTCTGGCATCGGCACGTCATTACTATCCAACAACAAACTACTTAAGAAGCTAATGCACATCCCCTTCACATCCCCCCTCCCTGCAGAGGATATAGAAGAGGCTGCATATCTAACATTCCAAACTTGGCTTGCACGGCAACCCGATCATGTTTTTCAGTCTAACTGGCGGTTATTTTGCACTGCCTTCCAGGCAAAAACTGGTCACTGGGTGGCACCTGCACTCAATAGTTTGGCGAACGATTTTCTTATTTTTCGTCATGGAAGACTACATGTCAGCATGGAGCGCTTCGGAGACTGGCAACAAAGTCTTCTTAGTCGCGTTTCAGCTTTACCAATTCTGGCTGCGGCGTATGCTAAAAATCCATTCAATTCTTCTGGCGAGTCGCAACTAGCTAAAGCGTCTGGCCCACATGCAACTCAATTGCTGAGCCCAATACATCCTTTAGTGGAAGACTACATTGAGCGCGAAGGTTTGCATGAAACCCACCTTCACCTAAATGGCAGCACCCATGCTGAAGCATGCTGGTTAAAAGCCCTGCATGAGCCCAAGTCGGAAATAATGGCATTCTCTAAACAATATTCAGAGTTCTCTCCAAATGGAGCTCGCACTCGAGAACTGTGTCACTCTATCAATGAAGAGTTATCTCCTTCCATCCTGCACCGCCAACTTTTGGGGGCTCGTAACATCCGAGCTTGGTTAATTTTGTTGGCTTATGAATCTGACCGTGCTCTCCACCACCCGATACCACCGGTGTTTGAATGTATGGCTGACTATAAGGAAGTTCTCAGCGCACCAACACTAATGCACACGCGTGCACTTATTGATCAACGCTGCTCCTACGCTCAAGAAACCAGCTGGATTCGAATTATCCTTCAACGTCTACAGCACAAACCTGAACCACTGGTCGATCGTTTACTTCACATTTATCTATTGCTTCAAAATCAGTATTACCGACTCTTGGTACAAGGAGAGGATCAGTACGGATTCGATCAATTCCAAAAACTCACCTTCACAAATTTACGTGACCCACTGGAAAAGCATTATCTAGCACGCTTTCAACAAATGCATGGAGAAAGGTCCAACGTAAGTAGAGTTGGATGGTTGGAGGGTCGTTTCGCTCCTAAAAAAACCATGCTGGCGAATCAGGCGATCCTCACCTCGGTCCTCGGCGGGTACTTGGAATATCTCCAACAGAGTAAACATTCGACCGCTAGTATCACCTCATATACTTCGCTTAGCAAAATACTAGATTCCTTAGAAGCTTTTCAAACAGATCTCCAAAGCCCAAGCTATCGAAAAAATCATAAACTGACACTAGTAGCGCACTTCCCAAAAAAGCCTTGGAATTGGCAAAGCAAAAAAGAAAAGAGCTACCGACATTATTCGCTAAGAAAAGATCTAGTTACGCAAGGCAATGCGTTATTAAGTGTCGTAAATAGGTGGCCTTTACTGAAGGGGTGGGTCACAGGAATTGATGCCGCCGCAAATGAACTCCATGCCCCTCCGGAAATATTCGCTCCGGTGTTTAGAGTTTGCAATCAACATGGATTTTCTCATCGTACCTATCATGTAGGAGAAGATTTCCCTCATTTAATATCAGGTCTGCGCCATGTAATCGACGCTTTGCAACTGCTCGACCTCAAAGAAGGAGATCGTATCGGACATGGCACTGCGTTTGGGATTGCCCCCGCTCTTTGGCTTGCTAGGATGCCTCCAACAATAGTGGTAGCACGCGGCGAGTGGATGTTGGACCTACTTTACGCTTGGACATTATTGCGATCTCACCCTTCAACTCAACTCGACGTCCGCCGCATTGAAACGTCCATCGCCGAGATGGCTGGTTACATATTTAATCAAGAAATCAGCACTACTTGCCTTGAAAACGTCATGCGACTGCGTGGGTTGCATATCCCATATGTACTGATGGCAGACAGAGATCCCACATGGAACTGGCAACAAACGTCGCTATCTGATGCATGGAGAGAAGAAGCCCGCATAGTAGATAAGGAAAAGCGAGCGAATGGGCGACTATTTAAACTATTCACCCAGTGGGTAACAGGTGAAGGTGGATTATGGAGCCGCAGCGAGGAACTGATCAGCATCGACGCCGATTACCTTGACAAAAATACATTATTACTACTTCAACAAAACGTCATGCAGCTGCTTGTTCAGCGAAACGTAGTGGTTGAAACACTCCCAACTAGTAATGTTCGAATCAGCCAATACGAGACATATTCAGAGCATCATTCATTACGGTGGATGAAAGCTCCCGGCTTCGCCGTAGAAGGCGACCCTGACATTATGATTTCACTTGGCTCTGATGACCCAGGTGTCTTTGCAAATGACCTCAATGGCGACTTTTACCAACTTTATGCAGTGTTGCAAAAGGCGGGAATACTTGATACGCAAGCACTCCAACTCCTTTCATCTGTCAATGAAAGAGGTAGGCAATATCGTTTCCACAAGCGAGCATACTGAACTCCAACCTGAATACATTCATGCTTCCGAATCAAGTGTCATTTGCCAATCCAGCGGTTTTTCTCACGGATGCAGGCGCGGATACTGCCGCGCATTCCCACTGCAACCTCTGGAGTCATCAATGTCCATTCCCGCCTTCGGCCTGGGTACGTTTCGCTTGCAAGGCCAGGTGGTCATCGATTCGGTGAGCACCGCCCTGGCGCTCGGTTACCGGGCGATCGATACCGCACAAATCTACGAGAACGAAGCCGAGGTCGGCGAGGCTATCGCCGCCAGCGGCATCGCCCGGGAAGACCTGTTCATCACCAGCAAGATCTGGGTCGCCAACCTGGCCGGTGATCGACTGATCGACAGCCTGAAGGAAAGCCTGGGCAAACTGCAGACCGATTACCTGGACCTGACCCTGATCCACTGGCCGTCGCCGGACGATCAAGTGCCTGTCGCAGCGTTCATGGGCGCCCTGCTCGAAGCCAAACGCATGGGCCTGACCCGGCAGATCGGCGTGTCCAACTTCACTCTCGACCTGATGAAACAGGCGATTGCGGCCATCGGCGCCGAGCACATCGCCACGAACCAGATCGAACTGCACCCCTACCTGCAAAACCGCAAGGTCGTCGCGTTCGCGCAGAGCCAGGGCATTGGCATCACGTCCTACATGACCCTGGCGTACGGTGAAGTCCTCAAGGACCCGCTCATCCAGCAGATCGCCGAACGCCTGCAAGCGACGCCGGCTCAGGTCACCCTGGCGTGGGCCATGCAATCGGGTTACTCGGTGATCCCGTCGTCCACTCGCCGGACCAACCTGGAAAGCAACCTGAAGGCTCGCGAACTGACCTTGAGCGAGGCCGACATGGCCTTGATCGCAACACTGGACCGCGGCCACCGTTTGACCAGCCCCAAAGGCATCGCACCGGTTTGGGATTGATCCTCAGTCCTGCTCGAGACGCTGGTCCAGGCGGGCCATGGCTTGCTGCAACTGGTCGACGGCGGCGTCGATCAGTGCCGCGCGGCCGTCATTGCACGCCCGCTCCAGTTGTTCGCAACACTCGACCAGGGCAAGCGCTCGCACCATCAGCGCCCCGCCCTTGATCCGGTGTGCCAGCGTCTGCAAACCCGTGCGATTGCCGCTGGTGTGCAAGGCCAGCAAATGCACGCGGTCCTCGCGGTTGGTCAACGCCAGATCGTGCAACAGTTGATCGATCAGCTCACGATCCGATTCCGCATAGCGCTCCAGCCCGCTCAAGTCGAACTCGGCCAAGCCTGGATTGTCATTTGCCGCCGGGGGAGCGCTGGAAAACCGCTGGGCCAGCCACGCCTGCAGATCCACCAGGCGAATGGGTTTGAACAGGCAATCGTCCATGCCCGCCGCCTGACACCGGGCTTTCTCCTCGGCCTGCGCATTGGCGGTAAAGCCCAGGATCAGCGTCGGCGACAGCCCCTGCAGCCGCTCCTGCTCACGTATCGCGCCCGCCAATTCATAACCGCTGAGCACCGGCATGTTGCAGTCGGTAATGACCAGTTCGAAACTCGGTTCAAAACCCTGTCCGCGCCACTGTTCAAGCCCCTGCGCCCCGTCCTCCGCCAGCACCACTCTGTGGCCCAGATAGCTCAGCTGCCGCGAGAGCAGCAGGCGATTGGCCGGGTAATCGTCGACCACCAGGATCGACAACGCCCGGGTCGTGAGCTGCGCCGAGTCCTGGGGCATCTCCTGCGCGGGCAACGCTGGCAGGGCGGGCAGCACCAGGCTGATGTCCACCCGGGTGCCGCGCCCAGGCTCGCTGTCGAGATGCAACTGCCCGCCCATCATTTCGCACAAGGTACGACTGATCACCAGGCCCAGGCCGGACCCTTGCCGGGCAGTCTGCTGATTGTTATCGGCCTGCACGAACGGGCTGAACAGGCGTTGCTGGTCGATAGCGCTGATACCGATGCCGCTGTCCTCGATCCGTACGCTGACGGCGAGATGCGCCGGAGCTTGCGGCCGCGCTTGCAGTGTCAGGCTCACCTGGCCTTCACGGGTGAACTTGATGGCGTTGCTCAGCAGATTGGACAGCACTTGTTTGAAGCGCACGGGATCGAGCATCACATCGCGGTCACTGTGTTCGGCGAGCTCGACCCGCCATTGCAGATTCTTCTGAATCGCCAGCCCTTCGAACACCCGGCAGACCGACGCCACCAGCGCATGCAGGTTGACCCGCTCCGGCGCCAGCGACAAATGCCCCGATTCGATCCGGGCGACGTCCAGAATGTCGCCGATCAAATCCAGCAATTGCTGCCCGGCATTGGATGCCACCTCGATGGCAGCGCGGTCGGTCCCCCCTTCATCGGCCCGCTTGAGCGCCAGTTCGAGCATGCCGATCAAGGCGTTCATCGGCGTGCGGATCTCATGGCTCATGGTGGCCAGGAACGTAGTCTTGGCCCGGTTGGCGTCGTCCGCCGCGTCCTTGGCTTCCTGCAATTGCCCGAGCAATTGCTGACGCTGGCGAATCTGCCGCCGTTGCCACACGATCCCGGCCAACGCGAGCAACAGCAAGACCCCCGCCAGCGCAAACGCCTGCACGATCGCCTGCCGGTGTCGCAACCAGTAACTCTGCTCGACCATCGAGTCATAGCGCCAGGGCTGGGTCAGCTCGTCGATTTCTTCGGGCGGGATGCTGAGCAGCGCCTTGTCCAGGATCGAATGCAACTCAGTGGCCTCGCGACTGGTCGCCAGGGTGCTGCGGGCGGGGTCGGTGCCCACGGTGCTGGTCACTTGCAGGCGATCGCGATACTGCCGGGAAATCAGGTAACGGGCGCTGATCAATGAGTTGATGCCGCCGTGGGCCTTGCCCTGGGCGACCATTTCCATGGCGTCCGTCGACAGTGGCGCATCCACCATCTGGATCTGCGGGTAATGCTTGCGAAGGTACTCACCGGCAATGTTGCCCTGGGTCAGCGCCAGCGTCCTTCCCGCCATGTCATCCAGGGTCCTGGGGCTGTCCGCGGCTACGCGAGTCACCAGTACCGAAGGGCTGCTCAGAAACGCCCGGGTGAACAGCAGTTCATCTTCACGCTGGGAACTGAGGCCGATACCGGCCAGCACATCGATCTGTCCATTCCTGATGCCGGTCATCATCTCGGCCACCGACTTCATGCCGCGGATGTCGAATTGCAGCCCGGTGCGCACACTGATTTTCGCCAGCAGATCGACACCGATGCCGCGAAACTTGCCTTCGCTGTCGATAAATGAAATGGGCGGGATATTTTCGTTGATCGCGACCCTCACCCGCGGGTGGCGCTCGAGCCAGAGCTGTTCGGCCACGCTCAATTGCAATGACTGGGTGCCGGGGATCGACACCCCGTTTGCCCCCCAACGACGCAGGATATTCATTTGTTTATTGGTGGTGATGGCCGCCAGCGCCTTGTTGACGATGTGCAACAGCGAATCGTTGTCGCGGGCCATCGCAAAGGCAAAACGCCCGGACTCCATGGGCGAGAAGTCAGTCAGTTGCACGTTGTTCAGGTAGTTCTTGCTGATCAGATAGTGGGCATTGATCGCATCGCCCAGGTAGACATCGGCCTGGCCGAAAGCCACGGCCCCCATCGCCGCCAGCGTCGAGGGAAACAACTGGACCTGCGCCCTGGAATAGAACTGTTGCACGCTGTATTCGGGCAAGTAGTGATACAGCATCACTAGCCGCTTGCCGGCCAGTGTCGGGTCGAGCACCGGAGGGAAATCGGTACGCGTGACCAGCACCGGCTGATCGACCGCATACGCGCTGGACATCTGTAGCTGCGGATCTTCAGCTTCAAATCGATTGGCCGTTCCCAGCAGGTCCGCCCGCCCTTCCTTGATGGCCTGCACCGCGTCGGCTCGCGACGGATAACATTGCACCTCTACGACGACGTTCAACAATTGTTCGAGCAACCCGGCGTAATCGGCTGTCAGGCCTTCGAACACCTTGCCCGCCGTATTGAACTCGAAGGGGGGATAGTCCGGCGCCGAGACAGCCAGCACCAATCGGCCCTTTTGCTGCAGCCAGCGCAACTCGGTGTCCGACAAGCCGGCGCTCAGGCCTTCGGCACTCGAGCGTCCCAACAAGGTCAACGACTGTTGCGCACCGACAGTCGGCGCCCAGAGAAGAAGGCCCGTCAGCACCCAACCCGCCAGCCGTCGGAGAACGTTCATTCAGATCAGATGATTGCGCAGGGCGAAATCCCTCAAGTGCACCGACGAGCTCATGTTGAGCTTGAGGGTGAGTCGGGTCTTGTAGGTACTGACGGTCTTGTAGCTCAGGTGCATGGTCTCGGCGATTTCCAGGTTTTTCGAACCCCGGGCCAGGTACTGCAGAATGGTCAGTTCACGATTCGAGAGCTTGTCGATCAGCTGCTTTTCACTGCGTTGCAACTCCCCCATCGCCACGGAACTCGAAGGGAGCTGGGCGAAATAGGTGTAGCCGGCCATCACCGAATTCACCGCCGCCTTCAGGTCATCCAGGTCCTTGCTCTTGGACACATAGGCCACAGCCCCGGCACGCATGCAGCGGTCCTGATAAAACTGCGCCTCCAGCGAGGTGAACACCACCACGCGACATCGGGTGTTTTCGGCCTTGATGCGATCCATCACCTCAAGCCCCGCCACCCCGGGAAGGCCCAGATCAAGCAGCACGACATCCGGTTGATGCTCCCGGATCAACGACAGGACCTCGTCGCCACGGGAGGCCTCGTAAATCTGCTTGAATCCTTCGCCCTTGAGTACGAGTTTGATCATGGAGCGAACCACCGGATGATCTTCCACAATCAGTGCTGACTTCATGACAACTCCCGTGCAAAACAACACGATCGGGCAAAAAATGCCCTCCAGGCACCGCAGCAGCTGGGCACAACGCTGCGCATAGACTTTTGCATGGAAGGCTGGAAAGAACTACCTGACAGAAATGACAGTTCCGACGAACGGTAACCCACAATCAATGGCGCTCATCAACTGCGTGATCGATGCCAGGTCAGGCAGAGCGGCCTGGCTGACCTGGACCTTGCCCGCTATGGGCGGCACCGGCGCCTGCTGGTCATTGAAGATAAACCCGTGATGGACCTGCGGGTTGTCGGCCAGGAAACTGAACAGGTCCAGCCCTTCGCTGGCCATCGCCCCATTGACGAGCACCAGATCCAGAGGTTCGCCAGCGTACTCCACCAGTGGAAGGAGCTCGTCGAGGCTGTGCACCGGCGCCACCCGAAAGTAGCCGAGCTGGTTGAACAGCCGCTCGATCCGCAGGCAGTTGAAGTGCTGCGCATCGGCGATCAGGATGCGCAAGGATTTATCCGGCAAGGTGACCTCCAAAAGGATGTCGGTTTCAAGAGGTCGCAAAGCCTACGGAAGACACTCCTAGGTTTATGTAGGAATATTCCTAAATAAATGCCGGTTAGTCTGACGCTTGCCAGGGAAACCTTGGTCTTCATTCCGTAGTACTCGGACTCCAGAACGCCTGCACCACCAGGGTCGAGGTCGATATCCGTGCCACCAGCGCATCCAGTTCATCACCGTCGACCGAGGTGGTCGCCAGGGTGGCTTCGATTTCGATTTCATCCGTGCCGAAAGCATGCACATCGACATCGCTGGCCGGGTAGTTGCTGCGCTCCAGTTCGGCTTCGAGCAAGGCCAGCACGGTTTTTTGCTGCGTACGCCGGGCGATGACATAGACGATGTTGGTGACTTCCGCCGAAATCACGTCCAGCGGCTGACGGTTGATGTTGTTGACGATCGGCCGCAGCAAGGTGTTGGCCGCGAGCACGAACAGCGTGCCGAGCAAGGCCTCGGCCAGCAGGTCGGCACCGGCGCAGGCACCGACCGCCGCCGAGGTCCAGAGGGTGGCGGCCGTATTGAGGCCGCGCACATTGCCCTCTTCGCGCATGATCACCCCGGCACCGAGAAATCCGATGCCGGAAACCACGTAGGCTACGACCCGCACGGCGCCTTCGGCACCGGCGAGCCGGTTGGCCATGTCGACGAAAATCGCCGCGCCCACCGCCACCAGCACGTTGGTACGCAGGCCTGCGGTGCGCTGCCGGTACTGGCGTTCAAAACCGATCAGTCCGCCGAGGATGAAGGCCGCGCTGAGGCTGACCAGGGTGTCGAGCAGGGAGGCCAGGTTGAGGTTGTTGATGGCTTGCATGTTTTCACTTCTTGTTTGTTTGTAAAGATCGCTGTCCTGTAGGAGCTGCCGAAGGCTGCGATCTTTTGATTTTGCGATTTGGAGATTGCTGAAGATCAAGATCAAAAGATCGCAGCCTTCGGCAGCTCCTACATCTGGCAGCATTACTGCCAGCCAAACCGTCGGATGTAGAACCCCTTCACCGCCTGGGTCAGCGCCATGTACGCCAGCAGGATCACCGGCAGGAACACGAAGTACAGCGACGGCAATGCCTGCAGCTTGAAGTAATGCGCCAGCGGTCCCATCGGCAGGAAAATCCCCACGGCCATGATCAACCCGGTCATCACCAGCAACGGCATGGCCGCGCGGCTTTGCAGGAACGGGATCTTCGGCGTGCGGATCATGTGCACGATCAGGGTCTGGGTCAGCAGCCCGACCACGAACCAGCCAGACTGGAACAGGGTCTGGTGATCCGGGGTATTGGCATCGAACACGTACCACATCAAGGCGAATGTGGTGATGTCGAAGATCGAGCTGATCGGCCCGAAAAACAGCATGAAGCGCCCGACATCCGCCGGCTGCCAGCGCTGCGGTTGCTTGAGCATCTCGTCGTCGACGTTATCGAACGGAATGGCGATCTGCGAAATGTCATAGAGCAGGTTCTGCACCAGCAGGTGCATCGGCAGCATCGGCAGGAAGGGAATGAACGCACTGGCCACCAGCACCGAGAACACGTTGCCGAAGTTCGAACTGGCGGTCATCTTGATGTACTTGAGCATGTTGGCGAAGGTGCGGCGTCCTTCCAGCACGCCCTCCTCCAGCACCATCAGGCTCTTTTCCAGCAGGATGATGTCGGCCGCCTCCTTGGCGATATCCACGGCGCTGTCCACGGAAATACCAATGTCGGCAGTGCGCAGGGCCGGGGCGTCGTTGATGCCGTCCCCCATGAAACCGACCACATGGCCGTTGCCCTTGAGCAGTCGGACGATGCGCTCCTTGTGCGACGGCGTCAGTTTGGCGAAGACATTGGTGGTTTCCACCGCTTTCGCCAGCTCGGTGTCGCTCATGCGCTCGATGTCGTTGCCCATCAGCAGGCCCTGCTGCTCCAGGCCGACTTCGCGGCAGATCTTCGCCGTCACCAGCTCGTTGTCGCCGGTCAGCACTTTCACCGCCACGCCATGGGCCGCCAATGCCTTGAGGGCCGGCGCGGTGCTTTCCTTTGGCGGATCGAGAAAGGCTACGTAACCGATCAGCGTCAGGGCCTGTTCATCGGCCAGGCTGTAGGTGTCGCGGCCTTCGACCATCGGCCGCGCTGCAACCGCCACCACCCGCAGGCCCTCGGCGTTGAACGTGGCCGTGACCTGACGGATGCGTGCCAGCAGTTCTTCGCTCAAGGCTTCATCGACGTCGCCATGACGCACCCGCGAGCACACCTCCAACACTTCCTCCACCGCCCCCTTGCAGATCAGCAGGTGCGATTGATCGCGCTCGGCGACCACCACCGACATGCGCCGGCGGGTGAAGTCGAACGGAATCTCGTCGACCTTGCGAAACGCCGTGCCGACTTTCAGTTCACGGTGGATTTCGACGTGTTCGAGCACCGCCACATCCAGCAGGTTTTTCAGGCCGGTCTGGTAGTAGCTGTTGAGGTAGGCCATTTCCAGCACGTCATCCGAGTCGTTGCCCCAGACGTCGACGTTGCGCGCCAGGAAGATCTTGTCCTGGGTCAGGGTGCCGGTCTTGTCGGTGCACAGCACGTCCATGGCGCCGAAGTTCTGGATCGCGTCGAGGCGTTTGACGATGACTTTCTTGCGCGACAGGAACACCGCGCCCTTGGCCAGGGTCGAGGTGACGATCATCGGCAGCATTTCCGGGGTCAGGCCCACGGCAATCGACAGCGCGAACAGCAGTGCTTCGGTCCAGTCGCCCTTGGTGAAACCGTTGATGAACAACACCAGCGGCGCCATCACGAACATGAAGCGGATCAACAGCCAGCTGACTTTGTTGACGCCGGTCTGGAACGACGTCGGCGCGCGATCCGTCGCACCGACCCGCTGCGCCAGGGCGCCGAAATAGGTGCTGTTGCCGGTGGTGAGGATCACCGCCATGGCCGTGCCGGACACCACGTTGGTGCCCATGAACAGGATGTTGTCGAGGTCCAGCGGGTTGAGCGTGTCGCGGTCCTGCTGCCGGGGGAATTTTTCCACCGGCATCGATTCACCGGTCATGGCCGCCTGGCTGACGAACAGGTCCTTGGCGCTGAGCACCCGGCAATCGGCGGGAATCATGTCCCCGGCAGACAGCACGATCAGGTCACCCGGCACCAGTTGTTTGATCGGCAGTTCGATGCGCTGCGCGCGGCGCTCCTCAAGGTCCCGGCGCATCACGGTGGCCGTGTTGCTGACCATGGCCTTGAGGGCATCGGCGGCCTGGTTGGATTTGGTTTCCTGCCAGAAACGCAGCAAGGTCGAGAGCACTACCATGGAGAAAATCACGATGGCGGCTTTCATGTCTTCGGTCAGCCAGGAGATGACCGCCAGCAGTGTCAGCAGCAGGTTGAACGGATTCTTGTAGCAGTGCCACAGGTGCGTCCACCAGGGCAGCGGTTGTTCGTGCTCGACTTCATTGAGGCCGAACTGCTCGCGCAGGGCATCGGCTTCAGGCTCGCTCAAGCCATCGGTGTGGGAGCCGAGTGTGTTGAGCAACTGGCCGGTGTCGCTGCCGGCAGCGGTTACCAGGGTTTGCGCCAGGGTGGGCGGGACTTCACGGCTGACCGTGGTGTCGGTGAAGGTTTCCAGCAGCGCCAGGCGACGGAAGTGCCGGGCGATGTGGCGGTTACGCAGGAAGCCTGCGAAGAATTCCTTGAGGGTAAGTTTCATGGCTGGTGCCCCTTTTGGTCAGCCGGGAAACCGTCGAGCAGGCAGGTCCACGCCTTTTGCCGCCGGAACAACCGGCAAGGCAAGGCCTGGCGCGCCGGTCACGAATGACAGGCGTGTCGATAGAGCGGCGGCCAGGACAAAAAGTCGAAACCACGCACTGTTCAGTGTCGATGAGAGGGACGTCGGGACACGGCCGGGACGGGCCATGATCAGGATGCCGCTGCTCGCTTGTCGGCGAGACAACGGCACAGGAGACTGCGCGTTATCTTGCCGAGAAAATGCCGGTTACCGAGACCGGCCGACAACTGTCACTCGAACAAGTACCCACTGTGGGTCTCCGTAATGGATGAAAACGCGCGAAGCTTACGCCCCGATGCTTGGAGAGTAAACCCGTTACAAAACCTTGCAGGGGGAAACGCGGGGTTCTTCAGGAAGGGTTCAGGAAAAGCAAAAGATCGCAGCCTGCGGCAGCTCCTACAGGCGTACGCCATGCCCCTGTAGGAGCTGCCGCAGGCTGCGATCTTTTCAACAATCAGCTGGCCGTAGCCAACAACAGATCCACCACCGACCGCCCATGCCCGCGATGCTTGCCATGCTCATACAACGACCCGGCAATCTCGTCGGCACGGATCGGCAGGATCGACAGCAAGGTGTCGCTCAGCCCGTGGCTGGCCTGGCAAAAGCCCTGCATATAGAGGCCGGCCTTGCAGCGCTCGTCGGTGATCAGTTTGTAGTTGCGGTCGACTTCAAAGTCACCGAGGTACTCCTCCAGCGGCGCCAGCAGCTTGCGGTGCATCTGCCGCTCGTAACCGGTGGCCAGGACCACGGCATCGTAGTGACGCACCGAGACTTCGCCGGTGGCGTTGTTGCGCAGCACCAGTTCGACGCCGCGTTCGTTGGCGGTGGCCTTTTCGATCGTGGTCAGGGTATGGAACGCATGGCGGGCGATGCCCGAGACCTTCTGCCGGTAGAAGATGCCGTAGATGCGCTCGATCAGATCGATGTCCACCACCGAGTAGTTGGTGTTGTGGTACTCGTTGACCAGTCGCTCGCGCTCGCTGTCGGGCTGCTGGAACACCAGGTCGGTGAACTCCGGCGAGAACACTTCGTTGACGAAGGGGCTGTCGTCGGCCGGCTTGAGTGCCGAGCCGCGCAGGATCATGTCCACCTGCACCGACGGGAAGCTGTCGTTCAAATCGATGAAGGCCTCGGCGGCGCTCTGCCCGCCACCGATGATCGCAATGCTCATCGGCTGGTTGTTCACGCACGGCTGCCTGGCCATCTGCGCCAGGTACTGGGAATGGTGAAACACCCGGACGTCGTCCTTGAGCGCCTTGAACACTTCGGGAATACGCGGCGTGCCACCGGCGCTGACCACCACCGAACGGGTGGTGCGTACCTGTTGATGGCCGCTCGCATCGCGGGAAATCACCCGCAATGCCTCGACCTGATGGTTGTGCAGCACCGGCTCGATGGTCAGCACTTCTTCGCCGTAGCGGCTTTGCGCCGTGAACTGCCCGGCCACCCAGCGCAGGTAGTCGTTGTACTCCATGCGGCACGGATAGAAGGTGCCCAGGTTGATGAAGTCCACCAGGCGCCCGTGGGCCTTGAGGTAATTGACGAACGAATAAGGGCTGGTCGGATTGCGCAGGGTCACCAGGTCCTTGAGGAAGGAAATCTGCAACTCGCTCTGGGTCACCAGGGTGTTGCCGTGCCAGCGATAGTCGGCCTGCTTGTCGAGAAACAGCACATCCAGGTTGCCCTGGCTCACCCCGCGCTCTTGCAGCGCGATGGCCAGTGCCAGGTTCGACGGGCCGAAACCGACGCCGATCAGGTCGTGAACGAGGGGCGATGCAATAGCCTGTGTCATTTCCAGTGTCCTCTGGATGTTCCCCGCAACAGCGGGACATTGAACCTAAGTGACCTGACAGGCCTTGGGCCGCACAACAGGTCGTCTGTTGAGTAGGAACGAGGACAATGGAACTAAATTTAACGGGGCTTGATGAATCCCGGAGGATCAGTGGCCTTCCCACTGACGCATCCGCGCACGGCAATGCTTCATGGCATTGACGATGTGCTTTTCCACCAGCGCACGGGAAATGCCCAGTTGCCCGGCGATTTCCAGATGGGACAGGCCCTCGATCTTGCGCAGCAGAAAACTCTCGCGGCACAGCCGTGGCAGTTCCGCCAGGGCACGCTGGAGCATGTCCAGGCGCTGGCCGTGATCGAGGACCTTGTGCGGTGAAGGTATGAAGCTGCCTTCTTCGCTGTCGAGTACGTCCAGTGGCTCGGTGCGCCGCAAGGCGTTGCGCCGATGGTCATCGACGACCAGGTTGAGGGCGGTGCGATAAAGGAATGCCCGGGGCTGCTCGATCGGTGTATCGCTGGAACGCTCCAGGACCCGCAGGTAAGCGTCATGCACCACATCTTCGGCCACCTGACGGTTGCCCAGCCTGGCGTTCAGGAAACACACCAGCTCGCGATAGTAGTTTTCCAACATGACTCCCGTCCGCACGGGGGTGCGGTTGCTGTCCTTGAGCCGTCTCGGCGACCGCTGGAACACGCAGTGGCACGATAGTGGCAGTTTGAGAAGTGTAATTTATAGTAATTCTCATATAGATTTAAAGTACTGCTTCACCATGCGCGGTAAATAGTCACCTCCACTGTAGGAGCTGCCGCAGGCTGCGATCCTTTGATCTTCAGCGTGATCAGCCACCTCGAAGGTCAAAAGATCGCAGCCTGCGGCAGCGCCTACAGGTGTTACGTCGTGTGTCTGGGGCTAAATTCCCGGGGGCTTTCATCGTCCTAAGGACAGCTCCCCGTCTCTGCCCGGACGGGCCGATTTCCCAAGGCCGGAACCCTGCATGAAACGCCCCCGACAGACCCGACGCGCCCTGCTTGCAGCACTTTGTCTGATCCCCGTGGTAGCCGTCGCCGCCTGGCAGTTCATCCCGCCGGGCCGCGACCAGTTCACCACCGTCCAGGTCAGCCGCGCCGACATTGAAAGCAGCGTCACCGCCCTGGGCACCCTGCAACCGCGGCGCTATGTTGACGTCGGTGCCCAGGCCTCCGGGCAAATCCACAAGATCCACGTGGAAGTCGGCGACCGGGTCAAGGAAGGCCAGTTGCTGGTGGAGATCGACCCGTCCACGCAACAGGCCAAACTCGATGCCGGACGCTTCTCCATCGAAAACCTCAAGGCGCAGCTGCAGGAACAGCGGGCGCAACACGAACTGGCCCGGCAGAAATACCAGCGCCAGCAGAACCTCGCCGCCGGCGGCGCCACCCGTGAAGAAGACGTGCAGACCGCCCAGGCCGAACTGCGCGTGACCCAGGCGCGCATCGACATGTTCCAGGCGCAGATCCGCCAAGCCGAAGCCAGTCTGCGCAGCGATCAGGCGGAGCTCGGCTACACGCTGATTTATGCACCGATGGCCGGCACAGTGGTCGCGCTGGATGCCCGCGAGGGCCAGACCCTCAACGCCCAGCAGCAGACACCGCTGATCCTGCGTATCGCCAAACTGTCGCCAATGACCGTGTGGGCCGAGGTCTCGGAGGCCGACATCGGCCACGTCAAACCCGGCATGCACGCCTGGTTCACCACCCTGAGCGGCGGCACCCGGCGCTGGACCAGCACCGTGCGGCAAATCCTCCCCGTGCCGCCCAAGCCTCTGGACCAGACCAGCCAGGGCGGCGGCAGCCCCGCCAGCACCAGCAAAAGCGGGAGTGCCCGCGTGGTGCTGTACACCGTGCTGCTGGACGTCGACAACGCCGACAACGCGCTGATGGCGGAAATGACCACCCAGGTGTTCTTCGTCGCCAGCCAGGCGCAGAACGTCCTCACCGCGCCCATCGCCGCCCTGCAAACCGGCGCACAGCCAGACCTGCAGACCGCACAAGTGGTCGCCAAAAACGGCAGCATCGAACAGCGCAACGTACGCACCGGCATCAGTGACCGCCTGCGGGTGCAGATCCTCGACGGCCTGCAAGAAGGCGATCACCTGTTGATCGGCCCGGTCGACGGGAGTGGCGGCTGAATGCAGACGCCCCTGATCGAACTTTCGGACATCCGCAAAGCCTACGGCGGTGGCGACGCGCCTGAAGTTCACGTATTGCGCGGCATCGACCTGTCGATCCATGCCGGGGAGTTCGTGGCGATTGTCGGCGCTTCCGGTTCCGGCAAGTCGACGCTGATGAACATCCTCGGCTGTCTCGACCGCCCGACCTCGGGCGAATACCGCTTCGCCGGGGAAAACGTCGCCGCCCTCGACAGCGACGAACTGGCCTGGTTGCGGCGTGAAGCCTTCGGGTTTGTATTCCAGGGCTACCACCTGATTCCATCCGGTTCGGCCCAGGAGAACGTCGAGATGCCGGCGATCTATGCCGGCACTCCGGCCGCCGAACGCCACGCCCGCGCCGCCGCCCTGCTCGACCGCCTCGGCCTGGCTTCGCGCACCGGCAACCGCCCCCATCAGCTCTCCGGCGGCCAGCAGCAACGGGTGTCGATCGCCCGTGCGCTGATGAACGGCGGCCACATCATTCTCGCCGACGAACCCACCGGCGCCCTCGACAGCCACAGCGGCGCCGAGGTCATGGCCCTGCTCGACGAGCTGGCGAGCCAGGGCCACGTGGTGATCCTCATCACCCACGACCGCGAAGTGGCGGCCCGGGCCAAACGCATCATCGAGATCCGCGACGGCCTGATCATCAGTGACAGCGCCGCTGAAAACCCGACCGCGCAACATTCGGCCACCCCCGGTGCGCTACAAGCCGTCGACCTGCGCAAGCGCTTGAGTGAAGGCGCCGAAGCCACTGGCGCCTGGAAGGGCGAATTGGTCGATGCCGTGCACGCGGCGTGGCGGGTGATGTGGATCAACAAGTTCCGCACCGCGCTGACCCTGCTCGGGATCATCATCGGCGTCGCCTCGGTGGTGGTCATGCTGGCCGTGGGTGAAGGCAGCAAGCGCCAGGTGATGGCGCAGATGGGCGCGTTCGGTTCCAACATCATTTACCTCAGCGGCTCGGCGCCCAATCCGCGCACGCCGATGGGCATCATCACCCTCGACGAGGTCGCGGCGATCGCCAGCTTGCCCCAGGTGATGCGGATCATGCCGGTCAACGGCCAGGAGGCTGGGGTGCGCTTCGGCAACCTTGATCACATGAGCTATGTCGGTGGCAACGACACCAACTTCCCGGCGATCTTCAACTGGCCGGTGGTCGAAGGCAGCTACTTCACCCACGCCGATGAACAGAACGCCGCGGCGGTCGCGGTGATCGGGCACAAGGTGCGGAGCAAGTTGCTCAAGGACGTGGCCAACCCGATCGGCCAGTACATCCTGATCGAAAACGTACCCTTCCAGGTGGTCGGCGTGCTCGCCGAAAAAGGCGCCAGCTCCGGCGACTCCGACAGCGACGACCGCATTGCCATCCCCTACTCCGCCGCCAGTGTGCGGCTGTTCGGCACGCACAATCCCGAGTACATCGCCATCGCCGCCGCCGACGCGCGCAAGGTCAAGGAAACCGAAAAAGCCATCGAGCAATTGATGCTGCGCCTGCACGACGGCAAGCACGACTTCGAACTGACCAACAACGCCGCAATGATCCAGGCCGAGGCACGCACGCAAAACACCCTGTCGCTGATGCTCGGTTCAATTGCCGCCATTTCGCTGCTGGTGGGCGGGATCGGCGTGATGAACATCATGCTCATGACCGTGCGCGAACGTACCCGCGAGATCGGCATCCGCATGGCCACCGGTGCGCGCCAGCGCGACATCCTGCGCCAGTTCCTCACCGAGGCGGTGATGCTCTCGGTGGTGGGCGGCCTCACCGGCATCGCCCTGGCGCTGATCGTCGGTGGCGTGCTGATTTTCAGCGAAGTGGCTGTCGCGTTCTCCCTGATAGCGGTGCTGGGCGCCTTCGGCTGCGCCCTGGTCACCGGTGTTGTTTTCGGCTTTATGCCGGCCCGCAAAGCTGCCCGACTCGACCCGGTCACGGCCCTTACCAGTGAATGATCGATTGATGAAGCCGCCACTCAGTGTGTTAACCCTGTGCCTGTTGCTCAGTGCCTGCAGCACCCCGGCCCAGCGCCCCGACAGCGGCATCCAGCCGCCGGCTGCCTGGCAATCGCCGCACACCGCAGGCGCTGTCCATGACAACCGGCAATGGTGGAACCGCTTCGGCAGCCCGCAACTGGGTCGCCTGATCGAACAGGCGCGGCTCGGCAGTTACGATTTGGCCGCCGCCATCGCCAGAGTGCGCCAGGCCCAGGCCGACACGGTCATCGCCGGCGGCTCGCAACTGCCGGAGGTCAAGGCCGGGGCCAATGCCAATCGCCAGAAACTGATGCGGGGCAGTGGCTACAGTCAGCTCGATGCCGACAGCGATAACGATGCCGTCGACTACTTCAATGCGAACCTGGTGGCCAGCTACGAAATCGATTTCTGGGGCGGCCAGCGCGCCAGCCGCGACAGTGCGCAATTCAGTCTGGACGCCAGCGAATACGATCAGGCCACCGTGGAATTGACCTTGCTCAGCGGCGTGGCCAACAGCTACGCGCAAGCCTTGTCGTTGCAGGAACAGAGCCGCATCGCCGAGTTGAACCTGGCCAATGCGCAAAGCGTGCTGAAACTGGTGCAGACCCGCTTCGATTCGGGCTCGGCCACGGCCCTGGAACTGGCGCAGCAAAAAAGCCTGGTGGCGGCGCAGCAACGCCAGCTGCCGCTGGTGCGGCAACAGGCCGAAGAGGCACGAATCAGCCTCGCCGCCCTGCTCGGCCGCCCGGTGCAGGCACTGTCGATGGGTCAGGAACGCTTCGATCAACTGACCTGGCCGGCCATCGACGCCGGGGTACCCAGCCAGTTGCTCAGCCGCCGTCCGGACATTGCCCGGGCCGAGGCGCAACTGGCCGCCGCCCAGGCCGATGTCACCGTCGCCCGGGCCGCCATGCTACCGACCGTGACCCTCACCGCCGAAATCGGTTCCGGTGCCGACCGGGCCGACGATATTCTGCGCAGCCCCTTCTACAACCTCAGCGCCGGGCTGCTTGCGCCGGTGTTCAACAACGGCCGCCTCGGCGCCCAGCGCGACAAGGCCACAGCGCGCCAGCAAGAACTGCTGGAAACCTATCGCGGCGCGATCATCAACGGCTTCGCCGACGTCGAAAAAGCCCTCAACAGCATTCGCGGGCTGGATGAACAGCGCGGCTGGCAGAGTGAAGAACTGAGCCAGGCGCAGACCGCGTTCAACATCGCGCAAAGCCGTTACCAGGCCGGGGCCGAGGATTTGCTGACGGTCCTGGAAACCCAACGCACGCTGTATGCGGCGCAGGATTTGAATGTGCAACTGCGCTTGTCGCGGATGCAGGCGAGTATTGCGTTGTACAAGGCGTTGGGTGGGGGGTGGCAGGTGCTCTGAGGATCAAAAGATCGCAGCCTTCGGCAGCTCCTACAGGGTACGCATTCCCATGTAGGAGCTGCCGAAGGCTGCGATCTTCTGCTTTCACGGCCGCTGCGTACGCCATCGCTGGCAAGCCAGCTCCCACAGGTTATGCGTCGTGCCCGGATCATGCGGCAAACACAAAACCTTGTGGGAGCTGGCTTGCCAGCGAAGAGGCCGGCACACCCAACATCAATTTTGCCTGCCAGTCAGCCATCGCGAGCAAGCTCGCTCCCACAGGGGGTGGTGGGTGCCGCATGATTCAGGGACAACACATGACCTGTGGGAGCTGGCTTGCCAGCGATTGAACGATAACGCGGTATCAAGCCTGGCTCTGCTTAGCCTTCAGATTGCGCGCATACCACGGCCGCTGCGGCACCTTGCGGAACAAATCCTTCAGTTTCTTTTCATCCTCGCCAAAGGTGATGCGCAACGCCAGCTTCATGGTTTCCGGGTCCATTTCCACTGACTTGCCCGCCTGCAACCCCGGCGTGGTGCTGCAGCCATGGGTGACCGGGCCGAGCCACGGGTCATCGATCTCGACCCAACGCCCCGGCGCAAACCAGGGCACGCCATTGACCTGCAGCCGACTGACCTGCCCCGGGTGGAAGCGCTCGTGGGCGCGGAACCAGTCCTCCAGACGATCATCGATCCAGCCGTGGAAATGCCAGAACACCGGGTTCACATGGGAGGAAAACGGGTCGCCGAGGAAATCGTTTTCCGCAGCGAACCAGCGCGCGGAAAAGTCTGCCGGATCCCGGGCAAAAGGCACCGGCTGACCGTTGGACGGATCACGCGGCACCGAAGCCCAGCGCATGTGCAGCCAGTCGTGCAGGCCCAGTTCGACCTCCGAGCCGAACTGGCCGAGGGTCAGCGTCGACAGGTAACGCGGATCACGGTAGCGCGATTCCCAGACCTGGAAATTGCTGTGATACGTCTCGCCGGTCTTGATGTCACTGACCCATTGCGTGTACTCGTCATCGTCCTCGGCCAGCCAGGTCGGCGGCAGCGCGGTGCCGTCGTGGTTGTCGAAGTAACGGGCGAAGCCGGGCCGGTCCCGCGCCAGCTCCGGCTGCGGCAACGGGAAGTGCGTCCAGGACGGCAAGTCCTGCATCGAACGCGCCGTGCCGAGCATGTGCCGGTGCATGAAGAAAAAGTCCACGCCCGAACCGTTGCGATCCTTGCGTACACCTCGGGCATCGCGCTCCCTGTCACGCGGACCGGGTTGCCAGCCGAGCCCGCGCAGGGCGCCGCGCTGGTCTTCGGAGAGCTTGTGCCATTTGTCCCGAGAGGCATGCCAGAGCTGGTGGAACAGACGGTGCTGCGGCGATACCAGCCAGGCCAGCAGGGTCGGATTGAGGCCGCTGCGTTCGCGCGCTTCAGGGAATACCCGCTTGACGGCAATGAAGCGATTGTCCTGGGCCGTCAGCATCAGCGGACGCTTGAGGTCCAGCACACGCCCACTGAGGCTGCCGCTGCCGGCGTTAGCGAAACCGGCCCAGACCTCATCCAGGGTCATGTCGAATTCGTACTCGCAGCAGCCGCTGGCGCCCAGCAGCCGCCAACCGAGCTGCTTCGGGCTGGCCCCGGACAGATCGCCGAGCACCCGGTAACGGGGCTCCTCGGCGGAGCGCAAACGCTTGGCGGTGTCGAGGAAGCCGACCACGCCACGACCTTTGTGACCGATGTCGAGAAAGACCTCCAGTCCCTCCAGGGGCAAGCCTTCGATACCGGCGTCACGACCTTCGAACCGAATCTGCCAGACCCCGCGCAAGGCATCCGCCAACCGCTGGCCGGCCACGTCCGCCACGTCGAACGAGGCTTCGTCCGGGGTGATCGTCGGGTCCGCTCGGGTCAGTTCGCGATGCCCGTAATAGACCGCAGGCACGGCGGCACCGGTCAGCGCCAGACCCGCGAGGAACCATCGTCGAGAAATCGTCATTGCCCTACCTGTGTCAGCCATGGAGCAGGCTTTATCCAAGCTAGAACGATTGTTGCGCCGACAAATTTAAAGGCATCGCTGGCAAGCCAGCTCCCACAGGAACTGCGATACCCCTGTGGGAGCTGGCTTGCCAGCGATGAGGCCGGCACAAACACTAAATTCCTGTCCCGGCCACTCGTTCCCCCCAGATAGCAAAGGCCCCCGCGCCTGATCCCCGACGGCGAACCTGACTGAGACGGCAATGACAAAACCACGTTCGAAAAAGGCTCTTTTCATCGGCTTGCCGCTGGCCCTGGCGATCAGCGCGGGGGCAGGCTTCGGGGCTTGGGACTACTGGTTCAGGGACAATCCCGGCTACCCGGTGAAGATGATGAAACAGGCCGATCAACTGCAGGAGCGTATCCTCTCGTTCGACAGCCACATCACCATACCGATGGACTTCGGCACCGCCGGCAACGAAGTCGACAAGGACGGCGAAGGCCAGTTCGACCTGGTCAAGACCGGACGCGGGCGCCTGTCCGGGGCGGCGCTGACGATCTTCGGCTGGCCGGAAATCTGGAACGGCCCCAACGCGCCCCATCGCCCGACCGCCGGTTTCGTCGACGAGGCCCGGCACGAGCAGGAAACCCGCTACAAGATCATCAGCGCGATGGTGCGTGACTTCCCCCATCAAGTCGCCATCGCCTACACCCCCGACGACTTCCGTCGCCTGCACGGCGAAGGCAAGTTCGCGATCTTCATCAGCATGCTCAACGCCTACCCGCTGGGCAATGACCTCAACGCCCTGGACAAATGGGCAGCGCGCGGCATGCGCATGTTCGGCTTCAGCTACGTGGGCAACAACGCCTGGGCCGACTCGTCGCGGCCCCTGCCGTTCTTCAATGATTCGCGGGACGCCCTCGGCGGGCTGTCGGACATCGGCAAGCAAGCGGTGCAGCGCCTCAACGACCTGGGCGTGATCATCGATGTGTCGCAGATGTCGACCAAGGCCCTGGAGCAGGTCGCGCACCTGAGCCGCACGCCGATGGTCGCCTCGCACTCAGCGCCGCGGGCCCTGGTGGACATCCCGCGCAACCTCAGCGATGGGGAAATGCAGTTGATCAAGAACAGCGGCGGCGTGGTGCAGATTGTCGGCTTCCCGACCTACATCCGCCCACTGAGCCAGGCCACCCAGGACAAGCTCAACGCCCTGCGCGCGCGCTTCGACCTGCAACCGCTGCAAGGCCTGGAGATGGCGCTGATGCCGGGTGACCCGGTGATCACCGTCTGGCCCGAGCAGCGTTTCGGCGAGTACGCCAGCCAGCTCTATTCGATCCTCGACGAAGAACCCAAGGCCAGCCTCAAGGATTACGGCGACGCGATCGATTACGCCGTGAAAAAAATCGGCATCGACCACGTCGGCATCAGTTCCGACTTCAACGATGGCGGCGGCCTCGACGGCTGGAAAGACGTCAGCGAAGCCCGCAACGTGACCGCCGAACTGATCAGCCGCGGCTACAGCGAGGCCGACATCGCCAAGCTCTGGGGCGGCAATTTCCTGCGGGTCTGGGACCAGGTGCAAAAGTCCTCCCGGCCCGTGGTCCAGAACTGATTTTTCCTTTTGCCAAAGCGAACCGATCCCATGACCAACCGTCGTTCATTCCTCAAGCAGGCCGGCATTCTGGCGGCCGGCATTCCCCTGGCCTCGGCCGTGAACCTGCCGGCACTGGCCGCTGCCCCGGCACCCTTGCCCAAGGACAAATGGGACCAGTTGCGCCAATTGTTCACGCAGGACCCGAACTACCTGCACTTCGCCAACTTTCTGGTGACCTCGCACCCGCGTCCGGTGCGTGAAGCCATCGAGATGCACCGCGCCAACCTCGATCGCAACCCCGGCCTGGCCATGGACTGGCATCGCGGCGAAACCGAACGCCGCGAAGAAGAGGTGCGCGTCTGGGCCGGGCGTTATTTGAAAGCCAAACCGTCGCAGATCGCCCTGACCGGCAGCACCACTGAAGGCCTGGCGATGATCTATGCCGGCATCCACGTGCGCCCGGACCAGGAAATCCTCACCAGCGAACACGAGCACTACGCCGCCAACAGCGTGTTCGAATACCGTACCCAGAAAGACGGCACCCAGGTTCGCAAGATCAAATTGTTCGAAGACCCGTACAAGGTCTCGACCGCCGAAGTGCTGGCCGCGATTGAACGCAACATTCGCCCCGAGACCCGCGTACTGGGCATGACCTGGGTGCACTCCGGCAGCGGCGTGAAGCTGCCCATCGGCGAGATCGGCAAACTGGTGGAAGAGAAGAACCGCGGCCGCGAGGACAAGGACCGCATCCTCTACGTGATCGATGGCGTCCACGGCTTCGGCGTGGAGAACCTCGACTTCCCGGACATGCATTGCGATTTCTTCATCGCCGGCACCCACAAATGGATGTTCGGCCCACGGGGCACCGGGATCATCTGCGCCCGTTCCGACGAGCTCAAGGACGTGACTCCGACCATCCCGACCTTCTCCGAAGCCACGCAGTTTTCCACGGTGATGACCTACGGCGGGTATCACTCGTTCGAACACCGCTGGGCATTGACCGAAGCCTTCAAGTTGCACCTGGACCTGGGCAAGGCCGAGGTCGCGGCACGCATCCATGACATCAACAGCTACCTGAAAAAACGCTTGCAGCAGCACCCGTCGGTGGAACTGGTCACGCCCCTGTCACCGGAATATTCCGCCGGTTTCACCTTCTTCCGCATCAAGAACCGCGACTGCGAAGAAGTCGCCAGTTACCTGATGGATCAGCGCGTGGTGTGCGATGCCGTGGACCGTGATGTCGGGCCGATCATTCGAGTGTCGCCGGGGTTGCTCAATACCGAAGCGCACATCGACAGGTTGATGGAACTGCTGGCCAGCCGGCTCTGACCCACCGATTTCAAGCAGCGAGAACCTCTATGAAAAGCCCCTTAAAAAACCTGGGCGCCCTGATCCTGTTGGGATTGCTCGGCAGTACCGTGCCAGGCCTGGCCCAGGCCTATACGGCGCCATTACCGGGCAAAGTCTTCAAGGATTGTCGTGACTGCCCGGAAATGGTGGTGCTGCCCGCCGGCACCTTCACCATGGGCACCCCGGACGACGAAGTCGGCCGCGAGCCTGATGAAGGCCCGATGCATGAGGTGACGTTCGACAAACCCTTCGCCATGAGCCGTTACCAGATCACCGCCGGCGAATGGAACCAATACATGAAGGAAACCGGTATCACCCTGCCCGATGGCGACACCCGCCCCGGCCGCGCGTGCACCAACGGCAAGCCGAGTTACCCCCAGGGCCCGCGCCAGCCGGCGGTGTGCATGAACTTCGCCGAAGTCAGCGCCTACGTCGCCTGGCTGTCGATGAAAACCGGCCAGCACTACCACATCGTCAGCGAAGCCCAGCGCGAGTACGCGGCCCGTGGCGGATCGACGGGCGCGTTCCCCTTCCCGTTCGACCCCGGCACCGAGTACAGCATCGCCACCCACGCCAACACCTACGGCCCGACCGACGGCTACAGCTACAGCTCGCCGGTCGGCAGCTACCCAGCGAATGCCTTTGGCCTATATGACATGCACGGCAACGTCTACGAGTGGATCGCCGACTGCTATCACCCGGACTACGTCGGCGCCCCCACCGACGGCAGCGCCTGGACCGAGCCCGACTGCGACACCCTGCGCATCCGTGGCAACGACTGGGGCGAAGCACCGGTGTTCTCCCGTTCGGGCAACCGCAACGACATCGACCCGCAGACCCGTGGCGACTGGATCGGATTCCGTGTAGTACGCGATCTGACGCCCAACCTCTGAGCCCTTCCACAATCCCTGTGGGAGCGAGCTTGCTCGCGAAGGCGGCAGCACATCCAACATCTATGTGACTGACAAACTGCTTTCGCGAGCAAGCTCGCTCCCACAGGGGTCTATGTAACTCCCCAGCCACCAGTCGCCCCGCCTTTAAATTAAGCCCCCCATCAGACGTTCTACTGGGTATCTGCCTCAAGACCCAAGGAACCCTCTGCTCATGACCCAGCCAACGCGCGGTGCAATTCATGAATTGTTCAGCCTCCTGAAACCGTTCCGGCTCGTCGTCAGTCTGTCGATCCTCCTGGGCATGGTCGGCGGCCTGAGCGTGACGGTGTTGCTGGCCACCATCAACAACGCGCTGCATTCGCCGGACGGCCTGACCCAGGGCGTGGTCGCGCTGTTCGGTGGCCTGTGCCTGCTGGTCCTGGGCAGTTCGATCTGCTCGGACATCGGCACCAACTACGTCGGCCAGCACATCATTGCCAAACTGCGTAAAGAGCTGGGGGAGAAAGTGCTGTCGGCGCCCATCGAGCAGATCGAGCGCTACCGCAGCCACCGACTGATCCCGGTGCTGACCCACGACGTCGACACCATCAGCGACTTCGCCTTCGCCTTCGCGCCGCTCGCCATTTCCCTGACCGTGACCCTCGGCTGCATGGGTTACCTGGCGATGCTGTCGTGGCCGATGTTCCTGATGATGGTGCTGGCGATTGCCATCGGCACCGGCATCCAGTTCTACGCGCAGGGCAAGGGTGTCCAGGGGTTCATGGCCGCCCGCGACGCCGAAGACGAATTGCAGAAGCACTACAACGCCATTGCCGGCGGCGCCAAGGAATTGCGCATCCACCGTCCGCGCCGCCAGCGCATGTTCGTCAAGGGCATCCAGGCCACCGCCGATTTCATCTGCGACACCCAGGTGCGTTCAATCAACACCTTCGTGATCGCCAAGACCCTCGGCTCGATGCTGTTCTTCGTGGTCATCGGCCTGGCGCTGGCCCTGCAATCCTTCTGGCCCAGCGCCGACCAAGCGGTGATGAGCGGATTCGTGCTGGTGCTGCTGTACATGAAAGGCCCGATCGAGCACCTGGTCAGCACCTTGCCGATCGTGAGCCGGGCGCGCATCGCCTTTCGCCGCATCGCCGAACTGTCGAGGCGGTTTTCCTCGCCGGAACCGCACCTGCTGCTCAACGACCCAGGCACCCCGCCGGCCGTGGTCAACAGCCTGCAACTGAACAACGTCAGCTACGCCTTCCCCGCCGCTCCGGGCAGCGACGCGTTTCGCCTGGGCCCGGTGAACCTGAGCATCGCGCAAGGCGACATCATTTTCATCGTCGGCGAAAACGGCTGCGGCAAGACCACGCTGATCAAGTTGCTGCTGGGCCTCTACGCCCCGCAACACGGCGAAATCCTGCTCAACGGCCAAGGCATCGATGCGCACAATCGAGACGACTACCGCCAGTTGTTCACCACGATCTTTGCCGACTACTACCTGTTCGATGACGTGGTGCAGGGTGACCAGCACATTCCCGAAGATGCCAATGCCTACCTGCAACGCCTGGAAATTGCGCACAAGGTCAGCGTCAGGGACGGCAGTTTCACCACCACCGACCTGTCCACCGGCCAGCGCAAGCGCCTGGCCCTGGTCAATGCCTGGCTGGAAGAACGCCCGGTGCTGGTGTTCGACGAATGGGCCGCCGACCAGGACCCGACCTTCCGCCGCATCTTCTACACCGAGCTGCTACCGGACCTCAAACGCCTGGGCAAGACCATCATCGTCATCTCCCACGACGACCGCTATTTCGACATGGCCGATCAACTGGTGCGCATGGAGTCGGGCCGGGTCATCACCGAGCGCGCGACTGCCTGACAGCGGTGGTTGCACGCAGGTTGTTGTTTTTTTGAAGTTTGTTTTCCGGTTTAGGCAAAGTGGTCCGTCTAATAATAATTATCATTAACTAAAAAACTGCACACACCCTTCTGGAGCGATTCGAGCAATGCAAAGCCTTACTCTGTCCCGCGCACCCTTGGCATTAGCCATCGATCGGCAAAAGAAATTCCGAACGGTCGTGCCGGGCGCGCTGTTGACCCTGTTGCTGCTGGGCACTTCCCAGGTCGAGGCAGCCCCGGTGAACGTCAATGTGCCGGCCCAGTCGCTGGCCAGTGCATTGCGCGAACTGGGCCAGCAGACCAACCTGCAGATTCTCTACAGCCAGGACATGGTCAACGGCATCAAATCCACGGCGGTGTCCGGCAACATGGAACCGGAACAGGCACTGAAAACCTTGCTGCTGGGGAGCGGCATCAATTTTCAGTTGAATGGCAACACCGTGTCGCTGGTGCCAGCGGTCGGTGACTCCAGTGCATTGCAGCTGGGTGCGACCTCCATCACCGGCGTGGCATTGGGCCCGACCACTGAAGGCACACACTCCTACACCAGCGATGAAGTGACCATCGGCAAAGGCAACATCAAGGTCAAGGACATCCCGCAGTCGGTGTCCGTCGTCACGCGCCAGCGCATGGACGACCAGAACATGAACAGCCTGCAGGACGCCATGCGCCAGGTCACCGGCGTGACCATCAAGACCTACAACTCCGGCTCCAGCCTCAACGACGTCTACATGCGCGGCTTCCTCGTCGACCAGGTGCAGGTCGACGGCGTCTCGCAACCCACCGGCCAGGGCGACATGGCTACCAGTTTCGACCTGGCGATGTACGACCGCATCGAAGTGCTGCGCGGTCCGTCGGGCCTGTACCAGGGCGCGGGTGAACCCGGCGGTACGATCAACGTGGTGCGCAAGCGCGCCCTGGGCAAATTCGCCCTGGGTGGCGAGCTGGCCGCCGGCTCCTACGATCACTACCGTTCCATGGTCGATGTCACCGGCCCGCTGAACGACCAGGGCACCGTGCGCGGACGCTTCATCACCGCCTACGAGAACAACCAGTCCTTCGTCGACTACGCGCAGAACGAACGTCCGATGGTCTACGGTCGACTGGAATTCGACCTCGACCCGGCCACCACCCTGTCGGTCGGCGGCGCTTACCAGAAGAACAACTCCACCCCGGCGTTCGGCTTGCCGGCCTATGCCGACGGCACCTTGCTGGACGTTCCTCGCTCGACCTTCGTCGACGCCAAGTGGAATACCCTGAACGAGAAGGTCTGGGAATCCTTTGCCGAAGTTGATCACGAACTGGACAACGGCGGTCAGTTCAAGACCACCCTGACCTATCGCGATGCAGAAACCCCGGAGCGTAACTTCACCTGGGCCGACGGCGCCGTCGACCCGGCCACCGGTGACAGCTGGGCCGTGGCCTACGACTACTACACCCACATCAAAACCATCGGTGTCGACAGCTTCGTCACCACGCCCTTCGAGTTCGCCGATCGTCGCCACGAGTTCACCCTGGGCGCCGAGTACCAGCACCTGGACAAGGACTTCACCTACGGCGGCGGCGAGTACTTCCCGATCAACGTGTGGGATCCGGGCAGCATCGACATTCCCCGCAACGACTATGCGCACGTCAACGGCAACTGGTCCAAGTCCGACCAGTACGGGGTCTATACCCGTGCCAAGTTCAACGTCACCGACTGGCTCGATGTCATCGGCGGCAGCCGTGTGACCTGGTACGAAGCCGACGCGAAGAACGCCAACGCCTTCTTCAACAACTTCGGCGAAGCCCACACCAGCATCAACCGCAAGGTCGTGCCGTACGGTGCCATCATCGGCAAGATTACCCCGGAACTGTCGACCTACTTCAGCTACACCGGCGTGTTCAAACCGCAGAGCGAAATCGGCACGGACGGCCAGCCGGTCGGCCCGCGCGAAGGCAAGCAGTACGAGATCGGCCTCAAGCGCGAGTTCTACGACGGTCGCCTGAACGCCAGCCTCGCGGCCTTTCGCATCTACGATGAAAACCGCGCCGAATACGACAACAACTCCGGTGCCTACATGACCGAAGGCAAGGCACGCAGCGAGGGTTGGGAAACCGAACTGAGCGGCAACCTGACCGAAAACTGGAGCATCGTCACCGGTTACGCCTACACCTCCACCAAGTTCCTGGACGGCGACGCGGCCAACAAAGGCAAGACCTTCAGCACCATCACGCCCAAGCACAACTTCAACCTGTGGACCAAGTACGAGTTCACCGACGGTCCGCTCAAGGACTTCAGCGTCGGCGGTGGCGTGCGGGCGGTCAGCGACACCTACTACCAGCGAGACGTGAAGTTCCAGCAAGGCGGCTATGCCATCACCACAGCGCAGGTCGGCTACAAATTCAACGAAAACCTGTCGTCGACACTCACCGCCAACAACCTGTTCGACCGCAAGTACTACGACCGCGTCGATGCGTCCTGGGGCACCAACTTCTACGGCGACCCGCGCACCCTGACCCTGAGCCTGCGCGCGCAGTACTGATTGCCGGGTCCCTTAAGGGATTGACCAGCGCCGATCACCTGTGGCGAGGGAGCTTGCTCCCGCTGGGTCGCGAAGCGGCCCCAAAAAATGGGCCTGCTGCGCAGTCCAGCGGGAGCAAGCTCCCTCGCCACAAGCAAGCTCCCTCGCCACAGGATCAGGGTCAAGATCAGGGTCTCGACTCGACTGATCGGCATCAGCCGCAAGTGCCCGGTTCTGTTTTCTGTGGCGTGCATGTGACAACTCGGCGCTCTCTGCCTATCCTGCAAGGCAGTCTTTGCCCCCCTCACAGCACACCATTCACGGATCGAAAATGACGACGCCAGCGGACGACCCCAACAGCGCCATCAACGAGCAAGGTAGCCGCGCGAAGCTGTCCAGGCCCCTGCCCATCGACCTGCGCGGGCTGATTCTGTTCTTCGTCCTGCTGTCAGTCCTCGCGACGTTGTGCAACAGCCTCTACGTCGCTTACCGGGTGCAGCGTCAGTCCCTGATCCATACGACGCTTGAGGCCAACGCAGCCTACGCCGCAAAAGTCGCTTCCAGCATCGGTGAGTTCCTGAATTCGGCGCACAGTCGCTTGAACTACAGCGCCACGACCCTCGGCCAGCACTGGAACGACTCCGAAGTGCTGCGCAAAGAAGCCATCCGCCTGCAAGCGCAGGATGCCGACTTCAATTCCATTGCCATTGTGGATGCGGCAGGCAAAGTCCTGCAGGCCTATCCCGATACCTCGCAGATTGTCGGCGCCACGTTGACGTCGGAGGGCATCCAGCAGGCGCTCAAGGAACGTCGTCCAGCGGTCAGCGCCGCTTACGTTTCCGCGGCGGGCAACCTGGTGGTGTTCATTTCACAACCGGTTTTCAACCCGTCAGGGGCATTCCTCGGCGTCGTCGGCGGCTCGGTCTACCTGCTCAAGCAAAGCACCTTTCATACGATCATCAGCCGTCACTTCCATCACGAAGGGACCTTTGCGTTCATCGCCGACAGTAATCGGCGGCTGCTGTATCACCCGGACCAGAAGCGCATCGGTGAGGTCCTGGGCTGGAGCCTGACGGTCGATGCGGCCTTGCGCGGCGAACGTGGCTCCCTTGAAGGCCCGAACTACAAAGGTGTGCCCATGCTCGCCGGTTTTGCCCAGGTGCCGGACGCCAACTGGGCGGTTGTCGCGCAACAACCCCGGGACCTCAGCCTGGCGCCGCTGGGACAACTCATGCGCGACATGGTCCTGGACATGATCCCTGCCGGGCTGTTGGGGCTGGGGCTGATTTTGCTCGGGACCACCCTGATCGCCCGCCCGTTGCGCCAGTTATCGGCCGCCGCCGACCAGTTGGCCGCCCCGCAAACGACCGAGCAACTGCGGCAAGTCCATGCCTGGTACCGCGACGCATCGGCCATTCGCCAGGCCATGCTGACCGGTGTGCAGCTGCTCCAGCAAAAGCTTGGCCAGCTCAGCCACGAAGCGCAAAGCGATCCCCTGACCGGCCTGGCCAATCGAAGGGCCATGGGCGGCGTACTGGATCTGCTGGCAAAAACCGGGCAAGCCTATTCGGTGCTGGCGCTGGATATCGATCACTTCAAAAAGGTCAACGACACCTTCGGGCATGACGCCGGTGACGTGGCCCTCAAAGAGGTCGCCGGCATACTCAAGCAGAACTCCCGGACCGGCGACCTCGCCTGCCGCGCCGGTGGTGAAGAGTTCGCGCTGATCCTTCCGGATACGCCGCTGGATACCGCCAGGGTCATTGCCGAGCGGATACGCGAGCACATCGCACAGACCGAGGTGCCGCAGGTTGGAAAGCTGACGATGTCCATCGGCGTGGCTTGCCGGAGTGCGGACACCCCGATGCCCGAAAGCGTACTGAAACTGGCCGATGAACGTCTCTATCTGGCCAAGCAGAGCGGGCGCAACCGGGTGATGGCGTAGGCGTCGGGTAATGGTCGGGTAAAACCGGTCGATTCAGGCCGTCACCGGGTGGGTTCTTTTTCTTCGTCCGTCGAACCACTTGAGGTCGCGGCATCCTTTTGCGCCGCTTGCGAATCGGCGCCGGAGTTTGAGCCCGCGGCCTCCTCGCCCTTCTTGTCGGCCTTCTCGTGTTTGGCTTCGGCAGCCTGCGGCTGGTTGATGCCAGGCACGGCAGCAGGCGGGACAGCGGAACCCGCCGTCGCGTTCTCGGCGACCAGCGCAAAAAACGAGCCCGTCGACAGCAGACCCGCAGCCATGAGGGCGAGCATTTTCCTGTTCATTATCTGGGTCTCCCCGGTGAGGTATAAAACCTTGGAAGACCCGGCAGCGGGAAAGGTGCTGGCTCGCTGACGAACGGTGAGGCGCCGGGGTCAGGAGCCGACCTTGTTGTCGTGCGCGGCGGTCCGGAGTTGCTCGGTATCGACGCGGACAAACGTGGAGTCCCCGACAGCGGTCAGCACGTCCCCGGCGAAAACCTCACAGATGACTCGACTTTTGCGCCCGACATCACCCTCGACTTTTGCCCGCAATGTCAGACGTACGCCCATCGGGGTAGGCTTGATGTACTTGATGCCCAGGTTACCGGTGACGCAGGTGACGTGGGGCAAACTGCCCACTTCGCGCTGTTCGGCGCGGTAGTGATAAGCCATCGCGGCCCAGTTGGAGTGGCAATCGACCAGCATCGCGATCAAACCGCCGTAAACCAGACCCGGCCAGCCGCAATACTTGTCATCGGGCATATGCTCGGCCATGACATGCACCCCGTCTTCATGCCAGAAGCTCTTGATGTGCAGCCCGTGCGGGTTCTGGCTGCCGCAGCCATAACAAACGCCTTCAGGCGCGGCGATGTCTTGAAGCGAAATGTCCTGCGTGGTCATGGCGTATTCATCCTTAGTGGCAGGTGGTTCAAAGCGGACCGGGTCGCCCCGGTCCGCACCGCCTGATCAATATTGGCAGAAGCGAATCCGATTGCCGAACGGGTCGTAGACCTGCAACTCCTTGCCCCAGTCCTGCTGAACAATATCCGGGCGTCCGTAGCCGTAGCGCTTGCCCAGCAGTTCGTCCCTGAGCAGTTCGATGTTTTGCATCGGCACGAACACCGTCGAGCCCGGGCTGGCATCGCCGTGATGTTCGGAAAGATGCAGGTGCAGACCGTCGCGGCTGATGCCCAGGTACAGCGGCAGATCAGCCTCGAAGCGATGCTCGAACTCGACGCTGAAACCCAGGAAATCCAGATAGAACTCCCGGGCCTTGGCTTCGTCGAAACTGCGCAAAATGGGGATGGATTTATCGAAGGTAATGCTCGGCGTTGGCGGGGTACTGGCCTGGGCCAGCAGCGCCGACGCGGTGTTCCAGTCCTTGTAGCCCAGTTGCTGCGCGACCAGTTCCAGCGCGGTGGAATGGGTCACCGCCTGATTGCGTTCCTCCAGCGAGGCGTGCAACTGTTTGGCCATTTGCTTGGCTTGCTCGATTGAAAACATGTCTGCTCCTGTAGCCGAGATGCTTTGGTGCTCGCATTGCCAAACCTCGACCGTCAAGAGAGGCGACAGGGTTTGCATGAGGAGGAGATGCTTTCACCTTTCCCAGCGGGAGCGAGCGGCGGGCAGCATCGGGCCGGTGTCGATAATACATAGCCGCCGGGGTCTGCGAAAGGTGTGCCCCGCTGCTGCCCGCACCCCTGGCCTGCGGTCTATTCCTTCAGGCGTGAGCATTGCTGAAACACAAATGCGCCCGCGCTCGCGGCACAGGCGACCCACGCGCACGCCACCTGCCAATGCCTGAATGGCCCCAACACGTCTCCCATCAGAAAACCGCTCGAAAGCACAAACAGAAACAACGCAACCGCCGCCAACGCGACGCGTGGAATCGCCATCAGCCACCGCCACCAGGCGCCGGGCTCAAAGCGCCGCGCGCCCCAACGCGTCAACGCCGTCAGCCCCGCCAGCAAGGGGGCAAAAATAATTAGCAGCAGCGGAAAGATGTAGAGCGTCAACGTGAGTTCGACTTCCCCGCCATCCTCGCCGGGCGTGTAGAAGCTTTCCATCCAGATGTCACTGCACAGGGAGAAGGTGAGATAGATGACAGCGACTGGGGCGATGGGGAATATCAGGCAACTGATGAGGTTTTTTCTAAGCTCCAACATTGAATCATCCTTGTTTTTTCAGCACGCCGATGGGCTGGATGCGGCCATTGACCGGGCAACAAGTTTCATGAACGAACAATCCTTGTCGTGCCAATCGGGCGGTGAATTTAGCAGTTTTGAGTGAAGTGTCGGGGGACTGCTTTTTTTGGTTCTTCACGCAGTACCTGTAGGAGCCAGCTTGCTGGCGATGTTCTCAAGTGCGCCGCGTTTATCCAGTTCTCACGCGTCATCGTTAACGACCATCGCTGCGATGCGGCGACCCGACAAGCCAGCTCCTACAGGTATTGCGTTATCCGTGTTTCCGGGGATTACGTGATGTCCTTTTTTTGGGGGGGCAACCGGCGATGAAATACCCTGAAGATCAGGGATATTCCTGCCGAGCATGCAGCACGCTCAATATCTCGATTCGATCCATCACTCGGTAAACCACCAGGTAGTTGGGATGCACAACAATCTCCCGAGTGCCCGGTACTCGACCGAATCGATATAGATAGGGATGTTCGGGAAGTGCCGATGTAGCAGCCTCAATGGCTTGAAATAGTTCGCTGGCCGCTACGAAGTTTCGGTCGCCAATGTAATTCAGGATTTGCCAGAGTTCGGCCCGTGCTTCGGGCCGCCACTCAACCAGCATCGTACTTGTTGCGCTTTGATTCGATGAGGGCTCGCATATCGGCCATCACCTGATCGTGCGGGACATTCGGGCGTGGGTCGTCAAGCGAAGCCTGGACCTTGGCGCGGAACCAACGGTCATAGCTGGCGGCCTGCTCTTTGGTCTCAAACTCTGAAACGATGGGGGAAAGTTCGGCGCTCATAATGGCCTCCGGAGTCAATGGGTAGCAGTCTAATCGGTATCGGGGGCGCTGTCGTCGATCGCAAGATGAAGTGTCATTTGCCAAACCAACCAATGCGTAACGTCAGATCGTAAGGGCTGCACTTCCGACTGCCAACCGCAAACTTTCGTAGGACGCTTCCTGCCGACTCAGGGGAATTCAACGCTCTTTGATAAGACATAACAGCAGGTTAAGAACCACTCGATAGCGTCTGTTTAAGCGGCCTACAGGTTACTTCATGAAAGCCACAACGCCTTGCGTCGTTGCCTACAGGTACGCCAGAATCCGCCGGCTTGTGCGCCTTGGGGGTGGTCGGTAACTTGGTTCGGGTCACTGAATTGTCAGTGATCGGGTTTAGTAGCCCGCACTCCCCACTCTCGGTTGCACAAGCATCATTTAGTCAGGCTCGCCTGCACTCAATGGTGGCTGTGCGCATGGCGTCCTCGGACGCGCCGGATTTGGTGGGTCCTCCGGTCTACTAACTTGCGCACAGCCGCCACCCTCTCGTTTAGTAGCGAAGTGGATGTGGCCCAATTAGGAAATCCACCTATGTTCAAAGTAACTCCAAATCCGCCGGACTCCGACCCGACCTCCCCACACGAAAGTCCCGAATCAAAACAATCCCACGAAGCCACCGAGCGCGCCTTCGATCCAGGCCCCAACATCATGGCCACCCCGCGCACACCCAGCACGATGTTCATCGTCAATCCCGAACTCAGCACCGAAACCCTGCTGGTGCACGCCTGTGAGTCGCTGGCGTCGGCCAATGTCATGGCCAACGATCTGGTGGATCATTTGCAGGGGACAAGTCGCCATGCGCTGTTGGGGATTGCGCAGGTGATCATGCTGGGGGAACTGGCGGTGAATCGGGCGCTGGATCGGCTTGATCCGCCCTGACCACAATATCCAGATCACCGATAGACCTGTGGGAGCGAGCTTGCTCGCGATGGCGTTGGGTCAGACACATAGATGTTGAATGTTCGACCGCTATCGCGAGCAAGCTCGCTCCCACAGGGATTGCATTTAACTGATCGGCATCCGTTAATCCCCTCACAACAAATCAGCCCAGACTCTCGCTGATCTGCGCCGCCAGTTGATCCCCGGCACTTCCTGGACCATCTCGCCCATGTGCATGAGTCGCTGGCGTCGGCCAATGTCATGGCCAACGATCTGGTGGATCATTTGCAGGGGACAAGTCGCAATGCATTGTTGGGGATTGCGCAGGTGATCATGCTGGGGGAACTGGCGGTGAATCGGGCGCTGGATCGGCTTGATCCGCCCTGACCACAATCTCCGGATCACCGATAGACCTGTGGGAGCGAGCTTGCTCGCGATGGCGTTGGGTCAGACACATAGATGTTGAATGTACGACCGCTATCGCGAGCAAGCTCGCTCCCACAGGGGTTGTGCTTGACTGATCGACCTCAGGGCAATTCCCACAAATCAGACCAGGCTTTCGCTGATCTGCGCCGCCAGTTGCACCAGCATCCCCGGCACCTCTTGGACCATTTCGCCCATGCGCGCAAAGTCGTGGGTCATACCGGCCTTTACCTCCAGCACCAGGGGTTGCCCCGCGGCCCGCAGTTTTTCGGCCCAGGCCAGGCCTTCATCGAGCAATGGATCGTACTCGGCCAGCCACAGCACCGTCGGCGTCAGGCGTTGCAGGCCTTCGGCGTACAGCGGTGAAAAACGCCAGTCGGCACGATCCGCTTCGCTGCGTTGGTATTGCTGGTAGAACCATTCCAGCGTGGTGGCTTCCAGCAGATAGCCTTCGGCGAATCGCTCCAGGGACGGGCGTTTTTTAACCGCATCGATCACCGGGTACAGCAACACTTGCAGGCGCGGAACAAGCGGCCATCCCAGCGGGTCCTGGGCCATGGCGATGCACAGCGATGCCACCAGGCTGCCGCCGACGCTGTCCCCTGCCAGCGCAATGCGCCTCGCGTCCAGTCCCAAGGCTTGAGCACCGGTAACAGCCAGCCAGCGCGTCACGTCTTCGGCATCGTTGTAAGCGGTGGGGAAACGGTGTTCCGGCGCCAGTCGATAATCCGCCGACAACACGGCAAATTCCCCTGCCAGCGCCAGACGCCGGCACAGGGTGTCGTGGGAATCGAGGCTGCCCACCACGTAGCCGCCGCCATGGAAGTACAACAACACCGGGCGCGGCTCGCCGTCCGGTTGCGCTTTGGCGTACAGCCGCGCATTGAGCACATACCCGTCCCGCGCAGGAAGGCTGACCGCCGTCACCGTCAATGCGCCCATCGGGGTGGCATCGAGCAACTGCGATGTCTGTTCGAATTGCTGCCGGGCTTCGCCAGGCGACAGCTCGTGCATGGGTTGGCTTTTGCCGCTGAGGCGGCCGAACTCGGCCAGTTCCAGAAAACCTTCGATGTCCGGGTGCAGTGCCATGGGCGGTAGTCTCCAAAAAATAAACAGGCTTGCCCTGGTAAACGAACCGGGAGGGTCGTTCATTAGGGCTCAATGAAGATCCTCCCAAGCCGAACGAAAAACCTGTGGCGAGGGAGCTTGCTCCCGCTGGGTCGCGAAGCGGCCCCAAAACCTGTGATCGCGGTTAGCCAGACATACCGCGTTGTTCGGGTTTGCGACTGCTTCGCAGCCGAGCGGGAGCAAGCTCCCTCGCCACAGGCAAACCCAAAATCACAGGAAAGCCCCACATCTCAGGCAAGCCCCTGACCACAGGCAAGCCCCACATCACAGGCAAGCCCTCCACAAGTGATCGGCTTAGATCAGCGGCACCACCTCCCGGCCAAGCAGCGCCACCACCGCATCCAGGCACTCATCCTGCTGCAGGATATCGAAGTGCCCGGCCGTCACCGTTTGCACCTCACGCAGCCGCGGTTGCTGGCGTTCGAGCGTGGCGCGTTCGGCCGTCGGGTTGCCATCGGCCCACCAGCAATGCAGCCCGGCTTGCGGAATCGGCAGGGTGTCGACCTGCCGCGACAGGGCCTTCAAGCGTGTGCTGACCATGAACGTCTGGGCCAGCTCATCGGCACCGAGCAGCGCGTAACCGCTGGCCTGATCGCTTTGGCTGTCGATCACCGCGCGAATGATCCGCGCCACGGCATCGTGGTCCCCCGCTGCCTCGGTATTCAGCGCCCGGGCGATCACCTCGCCATCCATACCCAAGGTTGCACCGAGGAACTCGGCCAGATCCACACGCCACTCATCCGCACTGGCAACGGCATTGGCCTGGGTCGGTACAAAGCTGTCCACCAGACCGACGAACGCCACACGCTGGCCCTGCTGTTCGAACAGCTCACTCACCAGCAACGCCAACGCCCCGCCCAGCGACCAGCCCAATACGTGGTACGGCCCCTGGGGTTGTCTGGCGCGGATCGCCTCGACGTAGTCGGCGGCCATCTGCGAAAGCGAAGTGTCGTGCCACTGCCGGTCGAGCAGCATCCGGCATTGCACGCCGTAGACCGTGCGCTCACCGTCCAGGCGCCGGGCCAACGGCTCGTAATCGAACACCGTGCCGAAACCGGCGTGCAGGCAGAACAATGCCGGCTGATCCGCCACCAGCTGATTGAGCAGCAACAGCGATTGCGGGCTCTGCCGCACGGGCTGCTCATCGACACCGGACAACCCGGCAATCGTCGGCTTGGCCATCATGTCGCGCAGCTTGATCTGGAAATCCGGCGCGTTCAGCGCACGCACTTTCGAGATCACCTTGAGGGTACGCAGCGAATCACCGCCCAACTCGAAGAAGTTGTCGGTGATACCGACCTTCTCGATGCCCAGCACCTGTTGCCAGATGTCCGCCAGCGCCCATTCCAGCGGCGTGCGCGGGGCCACGTAGTCGCGGCCGGTGAAGGCCGGATCCGGCAGGGCCCTGCGGTCGAGCTTGCCGTTGGGCGTCAGCGGGAAACGCGGCAGCACCACGACCTGCGTCGGCACCATGTAGTCGGGCAGGCTTTCGCGCAATGCCGCCTGGCAACGCGGGCCGAGGCCATCGTCTTGTGCCGCCACCACATAGCCCACCAATTGCGGCCCCTGGCCGTTGTCCCGCACGACCACCAGCGCATCGTTGACCCCGACCTGCTCGCGCAAGCGGGCTTCGATTTCGCCCAGTTCGATGCGGAAGCCGCGCACCTTGACCTGATGGTCGATGCGCCCGACGTAGTCGAACACGCCATCTTCGCGACGGCGCACCAGGTCACCGGTGCGGTACAGGCGCCCGCCTTCAGGGCTGAACGGATCGGCGACGAAGCGCTCGGCGCTCTGCCACGGATGACGATGGTAGCCACGCGCGACACCCCGTCCGCCGATGTACAGCTCACCGACCATGCCCACCGGCAGCGGGTTGAGGTCCATGTCCAGCACGTGCAGGCTGCGGCTGCCGACGCGTTGGCCAATCGGCGCGTACATTGCCTGGCAATGGCCGTCGGCGGCGATCTTCCACAGCAGCGGCGTGACCACGGTTTCCGTCGGGCCGTAGCCGTTGACCAGGTATTGCGGCTTGAGTGTGTGCTTGACCCGCTCGAACGTGGCGTCCGGCACCGCATCGCCACCGAAGCAGTAGATGCGCACCGGCGGCGGATCACCGCCCTGCAGTTCGGCGTGCTCGGCCAGTTGCAGCAGGTACGCCGGGGGGAAGCAGGCGACGCTGATGCGCTGGCGGTGCAGCACAGCCAGGGTCTGCTCGGCGGTCCACAACGTATTGTCACGAATGACCAGGGTCGAGCCGCTGATCAGCGCGGTGATCCAGCGTTCATGGGCGCCATCGAAGGCGAACGACATGAAGTGCAGTTCGCGATTGCCCGGGTCCATTTCGTACAGCTCGGCGATGGCCTGTACATGCATGCTCAGGGGGCCGTGGGCGACCGCGACGCTCTTCGGTTTGCCGGTCGAACCGGAGGTGTAGATCAGGTAGGCCAGTTGCTCGGCGTGCACAGCACATTGCGGTGCCGGCACCTCGACGTCGAGGTTCAATCGGTCCACCGCGACCATCGCCGTGCCCGGATTCAACTGCGCTGTGTCGCGCAGCCGTTCCTGGGTCAGCAGCAGGCGCATGTCGCTGTCGGCCATCATGTAGCGCAGGCGTTCCTGGGGGTATTGCGGGTCCAGCGGCACGTAGGCGGCGCCACACTTCATCACCGCCAGCAGCGACACCACCAGCTCCAGCGAACGCTCCATGAACACACCGATCACGTCCTCGGCCTGCACGCCTTGTTCCAGCAGATGCACCGCCAAGGCATCGGAGCGTCGGTCCAGTTCGGCGTAGCTCAGGTGCTCGGCGTCACGGTCGGCATAGCTGAGCACCAGCGCCGTGTGATCCGGTTGCAGTCGCGCACGCTGACGGATCAGCTCGTGCACCGGTGTCTCGTCACCGTCCGCCACCACCGGCCGTTCGCCGTCCAGCGCCCGGCCTTCGTCCAGGGTCAGCAGGCCCAGTTCGCCGACGGCACGCCCGGCGTCGTCGCACAGGCGCTGCATCAGGCTTTCCATGTGGCCGCGCAGGGTTTCGACGGTCGCCAGATCGAACTGGTCGCGCTGGTGCATGTACTCGATGCGCAGCCCCTCGTCGAGGCTGACCATCAGGTCCATGGCGAAGCTGGTCAGGCCGAAGTCGGACACGTCTTCGAAGCGCAGCGAGTCGCCGTTCCATTCGCGCAGGGTGCGGTCCACCGGCTGGTTTTCGAAGACGATGATGCTGTCGAACAACGACTGCCCGCCCTGCCCGGCCCAGCGCTGGATATCGCTCAGCGGGGTTTGCTGGAAGTCGCGGATATCGAGGTTGCAGGCCTGGATCTCGCGCAGCCAGTCACCGACGCGGGCCTCGGTCGGCACGCTGTTGACCACCGGCAAGGTGTTGATGAACAGCCCGAGCATGTTCTCGGAGCCGTTGAGGGTTTCCGGACGCCCGGACACGGTGGCGCCGAACGTCACCGTGCGCTGGCCGGTGTAGCGCTGCAACAGCAGCAACCACGCGGCTTGCACCAGGGTGTTGAGCGTCACCTGCTGTTGCTGGGCAAAGGCCTGCAAACGCGCAGTCTGCCCGGCACTGAGGTGCGTATAGATCGCGTGGTAACCCGCTTGCGGCGCCTTCACCGGCAAGGCGCGGGCCAGGTGCGTGGCGCCTTCGAGGTTGGCGAGTTTGCCTTTCCAGAACGCCTCGCTGGCCTCGGCGACTTGCTGGCCGAGCCAGTCGATGTAGTCGCGGTAGGCGGCCACCGGCTCGTGCTCATCGCCGCTGTAATGGCGCAGCACTTCACCGATCAGGCGCGACACGCTCCAGCCGTCCATGAGGATGTGGTGGTACGTCCAGATCAGGCGATAGCGGTCGTCTTCCAGACGCACCAGCAACAGGCGCAACAAGGGCGCGCGATTGAGCGAGAATCCGCGCTCGCGCTCCTCCAGGGCCAGTTGGCGGACGCGTTCAGGCTGATCATCCAGCCCGCGCCAGTCCAGCTCGGTCAGCAGTGCAGGCGCATCGCGCCGCACCACTTGCAGCGGTTCCTTGTCGCCTTCCCAGAGGAATGCGGTGCGCAGAATCCCGTGACGTCGGGCAGCATCGGCCCAGGCCTCGCGGAAACGCGCACCGTCAACACCGCGTACGCCCACTTCGATCTGGTTGACGTACAGCCCCGAATCGCCGTCCTGCACCGAGTGGAAGAGCATGCCCTGCTGCATCGGCGACAGCGGATAAACGTCCTCGACTTCGTCCGCTGTCAGTTCCAGCGCCTGATATTGCGCTTCACTCAGCTCGATTTTTGCTGCCGGTGCAACCACAGTCGGCACGGCTTGATCCGCCGCGACGGGTTGGGCGACCGTGGCCAGTTCGGCGAGGGTCGGATGGCTGAACACATGCTTGGGCGAAATGCTCAAGCCGGCCTTGCGTGCGCGGCTGACGGCCTGGATCGAGACGATGGAATCGCCGCCCAGTTCGAAGAAGTTATCGTGCATGCCCACTTGCGGCACTTCGAACAACGCCTGCCACACCGCTTGCAGCGTCGCTTCCACGGCATTGCGCGGCGCAACGTATTCGCGTACTTGCTGGTCCGGCTGCGGCAATGCGCGGCGGTCGAGCTTGCCGTTGGGTGTCACCGGCAACTGATCGAGCAGCAGTATGTGGCTTGGCTGCATATGCTCGGGCAGCGCCTTGCGCAGGTGTTGCTTGAGTAGCTCAAGGTCCGCATGACCGACAACGTAAGCCACCAATTGCTTGGACTTGCCAACGTCCAGGGCGATCACCACGGCTTCGCGCACCTGTGGATGCTCCAGCAGGCAGGCTTCGATTTCCCCCAGCTCGATGCGCAAGCCGCGGATCTTCACTTGATGGTCGATGCGGCCGACGTATTCGATCACGCCGTCCTCGCGGTAGCGCGCCAGATCGCCGGTGCGGTACAAGCGCTCGCCCTGCTCACCGAACGGGCTGGCGACGAAGCGCTCGGCGGTCAGGTCCGGACGGTTGTGGTAACCACGGGCCAGGCCGATGCCGCCCAGGTACAGCTCGCCCACACACCCCTGCACCTGCGGTTGCAGGCTGTCATCGAGGATGTAGGTCACCAGGTTGGCAATCGGATAACCGATCGGCACGCTGAACCCGCCGTCATCGACACAGGTCCAGTGGGTCACGTCGATCGCCGCTTCGGTCGGGCCGTACAGGTTGTACAGGCCGACGTCCGGCAGGACGCGGAATAGGCTGTGCTGCAAGTCTGCCGACAAGGCTTCGCCGCTGCACATGATCTGCCGCAGGCTGGCGCAACGCTCGAAGCCTTCGCCCTGGACAAACGCCTGCAACATCGACGGCACGAAATGCAGGGTGCTGACCCGGTACTGCTCGATCAGGCTGACCAATTGCGCCGGATCGCGATGAGCACCCGGCTCGGCCACGGCCAACCGGGCGCCGGTCATCAGCGGCCAGAAGAACTCCCAGACCGACACGTCGAAACTGAACGGGGTTTTCTGCAAGACGGTGTCGCGCCCGTCCAGCGGATAGGCGCCCTGCATCCACGCCAGGCGGTTGTACAAGGCATCGTGACGGTTGGCCGCGCCCTTGGGTTTGCCGGTGGAGCCGGAGGTGTAGATCATGTAGGCCAGCGATTGCAGCTCGACCACGCAGGGCAGGTTTTCGTCGCTCAGCCCTTCGAGCAGCGGCGCCATGTCGTCCAGGCAGATTGACGTGGTGGCGGCCGGGATCGGCAACTGCTCAAGCAGATGCCGCTGGGTCAGCAGCAGGTGCACGCCACTGTCGTCGAACATGTGCTCCAGGCGTTCGCGCGGGTAGTCCGGGTCCAGCGGCACGTAGGCGCCGCCGGCCTTCATGATCGCCAGCAAGCCGATCACCAGTTCCAGCGAGCGCTCGGCAGCGATGCCCACCAACACTTCGGCGCCCACACCCTGGCGGCGCAACAGGTGCGCCAGTCGGTTGGCCTGTTGGTTGAGCTGGCGATAACTCAGGGTCCGGCCGGCAAACACCAGGGCCGGGGCCTCCGGGGTTTGCAGCACCTGGGCTTCGAAGCACTGGTAGACCGGGCGCACATCCGCCCAGTCCTGCACCGTGCGGTTGAAGCCTTCGACCTGCTGCGCCGTTTGCACGGCATCGAGCAGGCTCAAGCGCCCCAAGGGTTGCTGTGGCGCGCAAACCATGGCATCGAGCAAGGCAACCAGCCGCGAACTCAAACCTTCGATGGCCTCGGCACTGAACAGCGCCGCGTCGTAGTTGAAACGCAGGTCCAGGCATTCGCCCAACTCGGCGGCAATGGCCAGCGGGAAACTGGTCTGGTCGTGGTTGCTGATGCCGGAGAATTTCAGCGCGCTGCTGTTGCCCTCTTCCAACGCTTGCGCCACCGGGTAGTTTTCGAACACCAGCAGGGTGTCGAACAGCGCCTCACCGGAATGACCGGCCCAGCGCTGCACGTCCGCCAGCGGCGTGTACTCGACTTCGCGCAACCTGAGGTTGAGCGCCTGGACTTCATCGATCCATTGGCTGACCGTGCGCTCGGGGTGCGGCGTGGCGATCACCGGCAAGGTGTTGATGAACAACCCGATCTGCTGCTCGATGCCTTGCAGTTCACTCGGACGCCCCGACACCGTGGCGCCGAACGCCACCGTCGACTGGCCGGTGTAACGCTGCAATATCAACAGCCATGCGGCTTGCAGCAGGGTGTTGGGCGTGACGCGGGCCTGGCGGGCGAACCCGCTCAGGCGCTCGGTGGCCGCGCGGTCCAGGTTGAGGTGCAGGGTGCGATGACCGCTGCACTGTCCTGCAACCGGCCCCGGCAAGGCGCTGGCAAGGCGGGTCGGCTCGGTGAAGGCGTGCAATTGCTCCAGCCAGAACGCCTCGCACGCAGCGCGGTCACGGGTGCCCAGCCAGCTAATGTAATCGCGATAACGACCGACGCTCGGCGCGGGCATGATTCCGCAATACCGTTGCAGCACTTCGCCGAACAACTGAGAAGTGCTCCAGCCGTCCAGCAGGATGTGGTGGTTGGTGAAGATCAGGTGATGGCTGTCATCGGCGGTCTGCACCAGGGTCAGGCGCAGCAGTGGCGCCGCCGTCAGGTCGAAACCGCGCAGGCGATCGTCCTCGGCCAGTCGCTCCAGCGCGTGCGGCAGATCAGGCCGGTCGCGCCAGTCGAGCAGGGTCATCGGCAACGTGGCGTCGGCCAGGATCACTTGCAGCGGTCGCGAGCCATTGCTTTCGCTGAAGAATGCCGCGCGCAGCACTTCATGGCGCGCCAGCGTCTGCTGCCAGGCGTTGCGGAACGCCTCGACGTCCAGCCCCTGCACATCCACGCGCATCTGCGGCACGTAGGCACCGGTATCCGGGGCGAACAGGCTGTGGAACAACATGCCTTGCTGCATCGGTGACAGCGGCAGGATGTCTTCGATGCGGCTGGCCGCCAGCGGCAAGGCATCGAGTTGCGCCTGATCGACGCGCACCAGCGGTACGTCGCCCGGGGTCAGGCCACCGGCACCGCTCAGGCAATGCTCGATCAGCCGTTGCAACTCCATGGCATAGGCATCGGCCAGGTGCTGCACGGTTTGCGCTTTGAACAGGTCGCTACTGAAAGTCCAGCTCAAGCGCAGTTGGCCAGCGTAGACCTGGCCGTTGATGCTCAGGCCCTGGTCCAGCTCAGTCGAGGCACCCTGCTCGGCGCCGCCGCTTTCCTTCGCCGGACGCCACGGCGCCTGCTCGTCGAAGCTGGCGTCGAACTGGCCCATGTAGTTGAAGGTGACCTGGGGTGACGGCAGAGCCTCAAGGCCAACGTCGGCCAGATAGCGCAGGATGCCGAAGCCGATGCCTTTGTCGGGCACGGCACGCAGCTGTTCCTTGACCGCCTTGATGCTCGCGGCCAGGTCGTCGGCCGGGGTGAGCTTGACCGGGAAAATCGAGGTGAACCAGCCCAGGGTGCGGGTCAGGTCGATGTCGTCGAACAGGTCCTCACGGCCGTGGCCTTCCAGTTTGACCAGGGTCGACGATTGACCGGTCCACTGGCCCAGCACCCGCACCAGTGCCGTCAGCAACAGGTCGTTGACCTGGGTGCGGTAAGCCGCCGGGGCGTCTTGCAGCAGTTGGCGGGTCAAGGTGCTGTCGAGCACGGTTTCCACGCTGACGGCGTGCCGGCTGGCCAGGCTGCCTTGCGGGTTGTCCGCCGGCAGTTGCACCGCGACATCGTGATATTGGGCTTGCCAGTAAGCGGCTTGCTGCGCCAGCGCCGGGCTTTGCGCATGACGTTGCAAACGTGCGGCCCAGGCCTGATAGGCGCTGGTCTTGGCCGGCAGGCGCAGCGGCTCGGCCCGACGTGCCTGAGCGTAAGCGGCTTGCAGGTCTTCGAGCAGCAGACGCCAGGAAACGCCGTCCACCGCCAGGTGATGCACCACCAGCAACAGGCGCTGGCCTGCCGTGCCCATGTCCACCAGCAAGGCACGCAGCAGCGGGCCATCCTGCAGGTTCAGGCTCGCCTGTGCGGCATTGCACAGTTCAAGCAGTTCATCGGCATCGGCGGCTTGGCGCTGCCACAGTACATCAGCGCTGCTCCATTGTTCTGCTTGCGCCTGTTGCCAGACACCATCGACCTGATGCAAACGCAGGCGCAATGCATCGTGATGTTCCAGCAACGCCGCCAGCGCCTGTTGCAGGCAGCCGCTGTCCAGTGGCTCGCGCAGCTCCAGCAATACCGACTGGTTCCAGTGATGACGAGCCTCGATGTGTTGTTCGAAGAACCAGTGCTGGATCGGCGTCAGCAACACGTCACCGCGTACCGGCCCCTGATCGATGAGCAGCCCGGCGCTGCGCACGGCGACCTTCGCCAGGCTTTGCACGGTCTGGTGCTGGAACAGGTCGCGCGGGGTGATGCGAATCCCGGCCTGACGCGCGCGGCTGACCACCTGGATCGAGATGATCGAGTCGCCGCCCAGTTCGAAGAAGTTGTCATCAATGCCTACGCGCTCAAGCTTGAGCACGTCTTGCCAGATCGCCGCCAGCTCGGTTTGCATGTCATCCATTGGCGCGGTGTACGCCTGTTGCGCCAAGGCCGCATCAGGCTTGGGCAGTGCGTTGCGATCCAGCTTGCCGTTGCTGGTCAGCGGCCAGTGCTCGAGTCTGATCAGGTGCGCCGGCACCATGTAGTCCGGCAGACCGCCCTGCAAATGTTCGCGCAGGGACTGGCGCAAATCCTTGTGGTCGTTGGTCGCGGTGAACCACGCCACCAGTTGCTGGCTGCCGTTGACCTGCGGTGCCAGGACCAGCGCCTGCTCGATGGCCGGATGGCTTTGCAGGCGGTCCTGTATTTCCCCCAGTTCGATGCGAAAGCCACGGATCTTCACTTGATGGTCGATACGCCCGGCGTACTCGATGCTGCCATCGGCGCAATATCGCGCCAGGTCACCGGTGCGATACAGGCGCGCGCCCGGCTCGGCGGCGAACAGGTCCGGCACAAAGCGCGTCGCGGTCAGGTCGGCACGCTGATGATAACCCCGGGCCAGACCGGCACCGCCGACGTACAGCTCACCGACGCAACCCTTGGCCACCGGGTTCAGGCGCGGGTCGAGCACGTACCAGCGCAGGTCGGCGATCGGCTCGCCCAGCGGCGAGCTGTTGGTGCCATCGAGGTCGGCGCGGGACAGCGGGCGGTAGGTCACGTGCACCGTGGTTTCGGTGATGCCGTACATGTTGATCAGCAATGGCTGCCGGTCGTCGAAAGCGTCGTACCACGGCCGCAGGCTGGCCATTTCCAGCGCCTCGCCACCGAACACCACGTAACGCAGGGCCATGCCTGGCGCGTTGGCGCAGGCGAACGGCATCAACTGGCGGAAGGCCGAGGGGGTCTGGTTGAGTACCGTGACACCTTCATCACTGAGCAAGCGGGCGAAGTCTTCCGGGGAGCGGCTGACCGCGTGCGGCACGACCACCAGCTTGCCGCCGTAGAACAGCGCGCCAAAGATTTCCCATACGGAAAAGTCGAAGGCATAGGAATGGAACAGGCTCCAGACGTCGTCCGCATTGAAACCGAACCAGTGCCCGGTGGCACTGAACAGGCGGGTCAGGTTGCTGTGGGGCAGCAGCGTGCCCTTGGGTTTGCCGGTGGAGCCGGAGGTGTAGATGACGTAGGCCAGGTTCTGCGGGCTGGTCAGGTTCGGCAGGTTGTCGGCGCTGGCCTCATCGAGCCAGTCGCTGGCGTGATCGAGGCAGATCACTTCAATGCCTTCGTTCAACGGCAGGCGCGGCATCAGCGCCGAATCGGTCAGCAACAGGCGTGTGCCGCTGTCGGCGAGCATGTAGGCCAGGCGATCCTGCGGGTAATCAGGGTCCAGCGGCACATAGGCGCCACCGGCCTTGAGGATCGCCAGCAGGCTGACGATCATCTCCAGCGAACGCTCCAGGGCGATGCCGACCAACACGTCCGGGCCGACCCCGCGTTCGCGCAGACGATGGGCAATGCGGTTGGCGCGGCTATTCAGTTCGGCGTAAGTGAGGGTGATGCCCTCGCAGGTCACGGCAATATTGTGCGGGTGCGCGTCGGCCTGGGCTTCGATCAGTTGATGGGCGCACAGGGCATTCGCAGCTTCTGTCGTGTTGATTTCAGCACTGCGATTCCAGTCCAGCAAGGTGGCCTGCTGTTCGGCAGCGTCGAGCATGCCCAGGTCGGCCAAGGCCACACCTGGGTCGCTGCAGATGGCCTGCAACAGGTTCAGCCAGTGGCGGCCGAGACGCTCGATGGTCGCGGCGTCGAACAGTTCGGTGGCGTAGACGAACGACGCGTGGATGCCCTCGTCGCTTTCGACGGTGTCGAGCATCAGGTCGAACTTGGTGGTCTTCTCGTCCCAGATCAGCGGTTCGACACTCAGGCCCGGCAAGTCCCAGCGTTGCGGGTCGCCACTGTCGCGCTGGTGGTTGAACATCACTTGGAACAGCGGCGTGTGGCTCAGGCTGCGCTCCACGCCCAGGCCATCGACCAGTTGCTCGAACGGCAGGTCCTGATGGGCCTGTGCGCCGAGCGCCGCAGTCTTGGCCTCGGCCAGCAATTGCACAAACGGCTGGTCGGCTCGGGGCTGACTGCGCAGCACCTGGGTGTTGACGAAAAAGCCCAGCAGGTTTTCCACGTCCTGGCGGGTGCGGTTGGCAATCGGCACGCCGACGCGGATGTCCTGCTCGCCGCTGTAGCGATGCAACAGCGTCTGCAACGCTGCCATCAGCAGCATGAACAGGGTGCAGCCTTCGCGGCGGGCCAGCTCGCGCAGTTGAGCGGTCAACGCAGCGGGAATGTTCAGCTCGACGCTGGCGCCCTGCTGGCTCGGGATCGCCGGGCGACGGCGGTCGGTCGGCAGGTTCAGCGGTGGATGCTCGTTGCCCAGCTGTTCGCGCCAGTAATCGAGCTGGCGCTCGGCTTCACCGGCCTCCAGCCACAGGCGCTGCCAGCGGGCGAAGTCGGCGTATTGAATGCCGGGTTCCGGTAGTTGCGCGGCCTGACCGGCACTCAATTGCCCGTAGACCCGGGTGAATTCCTGCAACAGGATCGGCAGCGAGCCGCCATCGGTGACGATGTGATGGAAGGTCAGCACCAGCACATGCTGCCGGGCATCGAGGCGGATCAAGCGGCAGCGCATCAACGGGCCGTGCTGCAAGTCGAACGGCTGCTCGGCGTTGAGAGCGATCTGGCGTTGCAGTTCGATGTCGTCGGCGGCACTGACCTCGACCAGCGGGGTGTCCATCTGCGGGTGGATGTGCTGCAGCACTTGCTGTTCGTCGAAGACGAACGTGGTGCGCAACACCTCATGACGTTGCACCAGTGTCGCCAAGGTCTGCGCCAATGCATCGCGGTTCAGCTCGCCATTGAGGCGGAAGGCACCGGTCAGGTTGTAGGCCGTGGCCTGGGGCTGCATCTGCCAGAGGAACCACAAGCGCTGCTGCGCGTAGGACGCCGGCAGCGTGTCGACGGTGCGGTCCCGTGGCGGGATCGGCAGCAATTCCAGGGTCAGCCCCTGAGCGTGCATCTTTTGTTGCAACGCGCGCCGGGCGTCCGCGCTCAAGCCGCAGAAACGCTGGGCCAGGGTCATCATTCTGTCCGGTGCAGCACTCATTGCGCGTGTTCCTCATCCACTTCGTCGAACAACGCTTCGAGGGCGTCTACGTCGTTTTCCTGGTGCTCACTTTGCTGGCGGAACTGCTCGATCTGCGCCGCCAGGCGTTCCAGGGTGTCGCCGTCGAAAAACAGCTTGAGCGGGATCGCCAGGTTCAGTTCGTCCTGAATCCGCGCGCGAATGCGCGTGGCCAGCAGCGAGTGCCCGCCCAGTTCGAAGAAGCTGTCGTGCACACCGACGCGCTCGACATGCAGCGCTTCGGCCCAGATCGCCGCCAGGGTTTTTTCCAGGTCGTTGCGCGGCGCGACGAAGGCGCTGCGACGCACATCGAGATCGAGCAAGGCCTGGCGATTGAGCTTGCCGTTGGGCATCAGCGGGAAACCTTCCAGCACCTGCAAGCGCGCCGGCTGCATGTGCTCGGGCAGCGCCTCGGCCAGATGGCTGCGCAATTCGTTGAGGCGGATGTCGGCGGTGTCCGCCGGGGACACCACGAAGCCCAGCAGTTGCGGGCCGGTCGGGGTTTCCCGGGCGATGACGGCGGCGTCCTCGATACCCGGCGCGCTGCGCATGGCCGCTTCGATTTCGCCCAGTTCGATGCGGAAGCCGCGGATTTTCATCTGGTGATCGACCCGGCCCAGATACTCCAGCACGCCATCGGCGCGATAGCGCGCCAGGTCACCGGTGCGGTACAGACGTTGGTCCGCCGCGTTCGCGAACAGGTCGGGGACAAAACGCTCGGCCGTCAGCGTGGCACGCTGCAGGTAACCCCGGGTAATGCCGGCACCACCGACGTAGAGTTCACCCTCGACGCCCACAGCCACCGGTTGCAGGTCCGGGCCGAGCACGTGAATGCGCATGCCGGCTATCGGCTGGCCGATCGGAATGCTGTCGGCGTCCTGGCCGAGCGGCAATTCCCAGGCCGAGCACCACACGGTGCCTTCGGTCGGGCCGTATTCGTTGACCAGTGCCACCCCTGGCAATGCCTCGCGATGTCGCTGCACCAGGGCGTTGCTGCAGGCTTCGCCGGCAACGATGACGCAGGCCAGGGCCTGCTGATCGAGGTGTTCGAGAATCTGTGCGTGGTACGACGGCAAGGTCAGGTAGTGGGAAATCTCTTCGCGTTGGATCAGCGCCGCCAGTTGCGCCGGATCCTTGTAGCTGTCCTCGTCCGGCAGGCACAGGGTCGCGCCCTGCCCCAGCGCCCAGAAAACCCCGGCCACCGAGCTGTCGAAGGAGAACGACGAGAGCATCAGGAACGCGCGCAGCGGCTGGCGATAGAACCCAGTGCGCGCCAGGGTCGAGGCTACGGCGTTGGCATGACTGATCATCACGCCCTTGGGTTTGCCAGTGGAACCGGAGGTGTAGATGACGTAGGCCAGGTTGGCGCTGTCGCCCTGAGGCGCAGGTTCGGTTTGCGCGGCGGCCCAGACCTCGGCCCCCGGCATCAGGGAAATTATCCGCTCATGACCCAATGCGTCCGGCAGCGGCTGGCAGGCCAGCAGCTGGCGCGCGCCGGTATCGGCGAGCATGAACGCCAGGCGCTCGATCGGGTAGTTCGGGTCCAGCGGCAAGTACGCAGCGCCGGCCTTGAGCGTACCCAACAAGGCAATGACGATTTCCAGCGAGCGCTGGCCGTAGACCGCGACGATTTCATCTGCCGTCACGCCTTGGGCGCGCAAGGTATTGGCCACCTGGTTGGATCGCGCATCCAGCTCGGCATAGGTCAGGCGCTGACCGTTGATACTCAGGGCGATGCGTTGTGGATACAGGCGCGCCTGTTCGCTGAACAATTCCTGCAGGAAACGGCATGGCAAGGCCTGCCTGGTGGCGTTCGGGTTGAAGCCCTCGACCAGGCGGGTCAGTTGTGCCGCATTGAGCAGATTTGCCTGAGCCAGGGTCAGCTCGGGCGATGCCAACAATTGATGGCTGAACTCGACAAACTGCTCCAGCCATTCGGCCAGCATCGACTCCGGCAGCGCACCGTCGAGACACGACAGCTGCAACTGCTCGCCCTGGACACGCAGGCGCAGGACTTCGGGGTTGGCGTCGTCTACCTCGATACCGGCTTCGATGGCGGCTTGATAGACGAAGCCGTAACGCAGCGGCGCGGCGCCTTCGGCGCTCAGTTCGAACTCGTTGAGGCAGTCGAGCCAGGACAGCGACTGCTCAATGCTGGCCGCAAAGGTGGCCAAGGCTTGCGTCAGTGTCTGCTGGCTACGGTGCTCGAAGGCCACCGGCAGACGCCGGGCGAAACGGCCGAGGGTGGCGGCGGTCTGCTCGTTGCGACCGTCCACTTGCCAGCCCATCAGCAGTTTTTCCTGTTGGCCGATGCGTGCAACGAACGCGGTCCACAGCAACAGCGCCAATTGCTCCGACTCGACGCCCGCTTCAACAGCGGCCCGTTGCACGCCAGCCAACCATGGGCCGTCAATCAAGGTGGCCTGACGACGGACCAAGGTGACATCGAGCGCTTTTTCGAAGGGCAAGCGGTGGGCCACGGCGAACTGCTGTTGCAGGTTGCGCCAGAACGCGGCGCCCTGGTGACCGATGTCTTCTTCGCGCAGCTCTTCCTGCCAGGCGCTGTAGTCCAGGTATTGCAGCGCGTCCTCGTCTTCGAGCAGGGTTTCGCCGCGCAACAGACTGGCGAGTTCAGCCGACAGCACCCGCAGCGAGTCCTCGTCGAAGCTGCACGCCGGGGTCAGCAGAGTGACGATGGATTGCCCTGCTTCACCCTTGACCTGTGCCACCACCAGCACTTGATTCGAATCTTCAACCAAGACTTCACGGCTGCGGCTCAAGGCCCCGGCCACCGAAGGCTGGTCGCCCAGCACTGTCAGTGGCAGCGCTTCGCACAGGCTCTGCACCGGCCACTTCATGCCCGGTAAGCGGCGGTACACCGTGCGCAGGGTTTCGTGACGCTGGCCCAGTGTCTCCAGCGCCACACGCAATGCCCGGGCATCCACCGGCCTGGCGAGCGGCAATGTCAGGGCGGCGAACAGCGGCTGGGCACCCAGTTCCTGGACGCGCAAATAAAAGGCCTGCTGGGCCGAAGTCTGGAAGACGTCTACCGAAGGTTCGAGGGCGGTGGTGTTCATGTCGGGTGTCCTTATTCCTGATCCAGGTCGGCGCTTTTCTGCGCGATGGCCATGGCCGTGAGGATTTTTCTGTAGCCGGTGAATTCGTTGCGCGCATGCACGCTGAGGATGTTGTCGAGCAGGACCACGTCGCCCTTCTCCCAGGCGAACTCGACCATCACCTCGCGGTAGATGCCTTGCAGGTGACGGATCACGTCGTCGGGAATCGACGAGCCGTCGCCGAAGAAGGTGTTCTGCGGCAGGTCTTGCGGACCGAACTCACGCAACAGGTTGTCGCGGATGCTGTCCGGCAGGGTCAGCGCGTTGAAGAAGGTGCCGTGGTTGAACCAGATGCGCTCGCCGGTCAGCGGGTGGCGCACGATGGCCGGACCGTTCTGCCGGGTGCGCAGGCGGTTGCCGGACTTCCACTCGGCCTGGATGCCGATCTTGGCGCAGTAGGCTTCGACCTCGGCGCGGTCCTCGCTCTGGAACACGGTCTGCCACGGCAGGCCCATGCCGTCGCCGTAGTTGCGCACGTACATGATGCGTTTACGGGCAAATTCTTCGCGCACCGCCGGGTCGATCCGCGCGAGGATCCGGCGGGTATCGCCGAAGGGTGTTTCGCCGCCGGTGGCCGACGGGGTGTCGCAGTAGAAATACAGGTGACGCGGGAACACCGGCGAATACGAGTGTTCGTTGTGCGGGAAGATTTTCTCCGGCGCCGGGTAATCGGTGGAGCTGTAGATCTTGAACTGACCGGTGATCTGGGTGCGTGGCGAGGCGCGGAACAGGTACTCCAGCGCGCCGCCGGAAATCGCATCGACGCAACGGTTGAACTCGCCGATATCAGCCACCTGGAAGCCACGGAACAGGATCACCGCGTGCTCCAGCAGCTTGCTTTCGATCAGCGCGCGATTCTGGCTTGCCCATTCCACCAGGTTCACGCCGGACACGGCCGGACGGCACACCAGCGGCATGCTGTGGGCTTCGAACATCGGCGCAAAACTCACCAGCCGCGTCGGATCGGTGGACAGGCTTTTGCGGGCACCACGACCCATCTTGGGAATGGACTTGGTCGTTGAAACGGTCATAAACCCCTCCAGAAAATGTTGACGGCGGCGCTATAGGGCGCCGCTGCCTGAATCAGTCCGCTGCGGTTGGCACTGTCGGCGCGCCCCGGTTCGCCGAGCGGCGCTTGATCGCCATGGCACCGCCGAGCAGGGCCTTGCGTTGCTCGTTCAAGCGCGCCTCGGCACGGCGCTGGACATCGCTGGCCAGGTTCAGCAACTCACCGACCTGCAAAGGATCAGCGCTTACCAACGCCTCGAGCACCGCGCGGATCTGTTCGAACAGACATTCCAGCGTGCTCGGCAGGTACTGGCCGGCCTGTGTCTCGAAGCTCAGGTGGATGTGCTGCGCGTCGTTGTAGAACGCAGCGACCATGCCGATCTCGGCGGCCTGACGCCCGGAGGGGAAATCCTCCACGTGCAACCCATCCATCGAGGGCAAGCGACCGACGCCTTCCTGGTAAATCAGCTTGATGTCGAACAGCGGCGAACGGCCGGCCCGGCGCGGCAAGCGCAAGGCTTCCACCAGGCGCTCGAACGGCAGGTCCTGGTGGTCCGAAGCCTCCAGCACCGCCCGGCGACAGGCCTCCAGCAATTGCGCTGCCGGCTGCCCGGCATCGACTTCCACTTGCAGTACTAATTGGTTAACGAAGAAGCCGACCATTTCTTCAAGCTCGGCTTGATTTCGGTTGGCGATATCGGTGCCGATGCGCACCCGAGCGACCTCGGTACGCTGGCGCAACACCAGGGTGAAACCGGCCAGCAGCAGCATGAACAGCGACAGATCGCGCTGTTGGGCAAAGTCGCGCAACTGCTGGCTGAGTCCGGCACTGAAGGTGAAATGCGCGCTGGCCCCCTCTTGCGCCGTGCGCCGGTCGCCATCGGCGGGCAACTCCAGCACCGCTTGTGGCTCGGCGAGGCGCTGCTGCCAGTAGTCGAGCTGGCGTTGCAACTCGCCACCCTGCTCCAGCCACTGGCGCTGCCATTTGGCGAAGTCGGCGTACTGCACGCTGTGCGCCGGCAGTTGCGGGGTCTGGCCACGGTTGAGGGTTGGATAGAGCGTGACGAATTCATTGATCAGCACGCGGAACGACCAGTCATCGGCGACGATGTGATGCACCGTCAGCAACAGCACATGCTGGTCATCCGCGACCCGCAGCACCCGCACCCGCAGCAACGGGCCGTGGCGCAGGTCGAATGGCCGCGCGACTTCCTCGCGGGCCAGGTGTTGCGCCTCGACGTCCGGCGCCGGCAGATGCCGCAGGTCGCCGGCCTCGAAGCTCAACGGCAATTGCCGGTGTACCCGCTGCCAGGTCTGGCCATCTTCTTCGTAGAAGGTGGTGCGCAACACCGCGTGGCGCTGCACCAGGGTTTCGAAGGTCTGGCGCAGGGCGTCGAGGTTCAGCTCGCCGCGCAGGCGCAAGGCACCGGGCATGTTGTACATCGAGCTATCCGGCTCAAGGTTCCACAGGAACCACAAGCGCTGCTGGGCAAAGGACAGCGTCTGGCGTTCGCCGGAGGTGTCCGCCACCAGCGCCGGGCGTTCACAGCGGTGTTGCAGTGTCTGTACCTGTGCGGCGAAATCCTCAAGGCGCGGGTGTTCGAACAGGCTGCGCAGGCTCACCGACAGGCCCATGCGCTGGCGGATCTGCGAGACGATTTGCGTCGCCAGCAAGGAGTGCCCGCCCAATTCGAAGAAGCTGTTCTCGCGGTCGACGCGACTGACCTGCAACACCTGCTGCCAGATCTGCGCCAGCTGGATTTCCAGTGCCCCCTGCGGTGCGCTACCGGTTGCGACCTCCCAGACTTGCGGGGCCGGCAATGCGGCGCGGTCGAGTTTGCCGTTACGGTTGAGGGGCAACGCGGCAAGCACCACCAGTTGCGTCGGCAGCATGTAGTCCGGCAGGCGCTCGCCCAAGGCGCGGCGCACGGTGTCGGTGAGTTGCCGCGCATCGGCGTCCAGCTGTTCCTCCGAGGCGGGCACCACGTAGCCGATCAACTGCTTGCCGCCGACGCCTTCGTGCACCAGCACTGCGGCTTCGCTGATCATCGGCAGGCCTTGCAGGTGCGCCTCGAGCTCACCCAGTTCGACGCGGAATCCGCGAATTTTCACCTGATGGTCGATACGCCCCAGGTATTCCAGTGCGCCGTCCTCGCGATAGCGCGCCAGGTCGCCGCTGCGGTACAGCCGCGCCCCCGGTGTGGCGGAAAACGGATCGGCTATGAAACGCTCGGCGCTCAAACCCGGACGCTGGTGATAGCGCTGGGCGAGGCCGGCGTCACCGCCGATGCACAGCTCGCCGACACAACCGGTCGGCAGCAGGTGGCCTTCGCTGTCCAGCACATACAACGCACGCCCAGGCAGTGCGCGTCCAATCGGCACGCCAATGGGATTGCGGGTATCGGCCAGGGTGCATTCGTGGGTACTGGAAACGACCGTGGCTTCGGTCGGCCCATAGGTATTGAGCAGGCGCACATCGCCCAGACCGGCGGCATGCCACAACTTCAGGCCCTCCAGCGACATGGCCTCGCCACCGACGTGGACCTGACGCAAGCGCCCTTTCTCACGCTGCGGTTGCGCAGCCCACTCTTGGGCCAGCAAGAACCAGTAGGCGGCCGGCAGGTCGGCCAGGGTCACGCCGCGCGCGATGATCTGCCGATAAAGCGTGTCGGTGTCCCACACCTCATCGCCGCGCATCACCAGCGCCGCGCCCACGCACAGCGGCGGGTAGCACTGCTCGACAAAGCCGTCGAAGCTGAAGGTGGCGAATTGCAGCACACGGTCTTGTGCTGTGAGTTGTGAATAGTCCGCCGCGATCACGCAAAACTCGCGCAGCGCGGCGTGGGCCAGGCACACGCCTTTCGGGCGTCCGGTGGAGCCGGAGGTGTAGATCAGGTAGGCGAGGTCTTCGGCGCTGGCGAGGTTATCCGGGTTTTCGGTGGAGTACCCGTCAACGTCCGGCTCCAGCGCCAGGCGCGGCAAACCTTGCGGCAGCGCTAAATCGGTGAGCAAGCCCGGCTGCACCAGCAGCAGATCCATGCCGCTGTCTTCGATCATGTAGGCCAGGCGCTCGGCCGGGTAATCCGGATCGAGCGGTACATAACCGGCGCCGGACTTGAGGATGGCCATCAGGCTGACGATCATCTGCGCATTGCGTCGCACCGACAGGCCGACCCGTTGCCCCGGCGCCACACCCAGGGCGCGCAGGCGATGGGCGAGCTGGTTGGCTTGCGCATTGAGCTGGGCGTAGGTCAGGCACTCGTCGCCGACCATCACCGCCAGTGCATCGGGCGTGCGTGCCGCCTGTTGCTCGAAACGCTGATGGGCCAGCAACGGGCTGTCGAGTGGCGGCGCGGGCGGACGCGAACCGGTCAACACCTTTGCTTGCGCCTGTGCATCGAGCAAGCTGATCGCGCCCAATGCCTGTTGTGGTTGTGCGACGAACTGCTCCAGCACCTGCAACAGGCTGGCGCCCAACTGGCTGATCTGCGCCGCGCTGAACCGGCTGCGGTCGAAGCTGAAATCCAGACGCAGGGTGGCGCCGACTTCGATGCCGAGGGTCAGCGGGTAGCTGGTGATTTCGTGATTGCGCAGCGCGCCGAAGGTCAGGCCCGCCGGCGCCCCTTGCTTGAGGGCTTCGGCCACCGGGAAGTTCTCGAACACCAGCAGGCTGTCGAACAACGCCCCCTGTTGCCCGGCCCAGCCCTGGATGTCGTACAGCGGCACGTGTTCGAACTCGCGCAGGCTCAGGTTCAGTGCTTGCAGGTGGTTGAGCCACTGGGCCACCGACTGCCCCGCTGGCGGTGCGGCAATGATCGGCAAGGTGTTGATGAACAGCCCCAATTGCTGCTCGATGCCCGGCAGCGGCGCGGAGCGTCCGGCCATGGTGGCGCCGAACGCCACGCAGGATTGGCCGGTGTAGCGCTGCAACAGCAGGCCCCAGGCGCCTTGCAGCAAGGTGTTGAGGGTGATTTTCTGTTGGCGGGCGAAATCGCCCAGGCGCTGTAGCGCGGCGCTCTCAAGGGTCAATTGATGCTCGCCCATGCCGCGTCCTTCGACCGGTGCCGGCAAGGCTTGCGCCAGCAGCGTCGGCGTTTCCAGTGGCGCCAGCGCTTGCTTCCAGAACTGCTCGGCGGCCAACAGCGGCTGCTGTTGAATCCAGCCCAGATAATCGCGGTATTGCCCCAACGGCCTGGCCAGCGTCTGGCCGGCGTAATGCTGAATCACTTCGCCGAGCAATTGCGCGTTGCTCCAGCCGTCCATGAGGATGTGATGGCTGGTGTAGATCAGGTGCCAGTCTTCAGGGTTTCGGCGCACCAGCACCAGGCGGAACAACGGCGCGGCGCTGAGTTCGAAGCCGCGACTGCGCTCTTCGGCGGCCAGTGCATCGAGGTCGACATCGACCGCTTCGATCACTTGCAGTTGCAGGTCGATCTGGCGATGAATCACCTGGTGCGCAGATTCCAGTCCCAACCAGTGGAAGCTGCTGCGCAGGATGTCGTGACGGTTGATCGCCGCCTGCCAGGCCCGGCCGAATGCCGCCAGTTCCAGTCCCTGGATGTCCAGGCGCAACTGATTGATGTAAGCCTCGGCCTGGGGTTCGTACAGGGTGTGGAACAGCATGCCCTGTTGCATCGGCGTCAGCGGATACAGGTCCTCGATGGCCGGTGCCGGGACAGGCAAGGCATCGAGTTGCGCCTGGGTGATGCGCGCCAGCGGGAAGTCCGACGGCGTGACCTGGCCTGGCGTTGTCGCGCAGCAATGTTCGATCAGTGCCTTGAGTTCTTCGGTGTAGGCATCGGCCAGTCGCTGCACCGTGAACTCGGCGAACATGTCACGGCTGAAACCCCATTGCAGCGAGAGCTGTCCGCCATACACCTGGCCTTCCACGGTCAGCCAGTTGGCCAGCGGCGCATCATCGCCCTGGGCCTGACCAGCGCTTTCCGGGGCCGGGATGAACAGCGCAGCCTCATCGAACTGACGGTCGAACTGCCCCAGGTAATTGAAGGTGATGCGTGGTGCCGGCAGGTCTTGCAGAAGCTGGCGCTGCGCCGGTTCGCCGAGATAGCGCAGCAACCCATAACCCAGGCCTTTGCCGGGAATGGCGCGCAGTTTTTCCTTGATCGACTTGATCGAATTCGCCGCCCCGGCCTCGGGTTGCAGGCGCACGGGAAACAGGCTGGTGAACCAGCCGACGGTGCGGCTCAGGTCGAGGTCGTCGTCCAGGTCTTCGCGGCCGTGGCCTTCAAGCTGGATCAGCGTCGAGCCCTGCCCGCTCCAGCGGCAGATGACCCGCGCCAACGCGGTGAGCAACAGGTCATTGACCTGGGTGCGATAGGCCGCTGGCGCCTGTTGCAACAATTGGCGGGTCAGCTCGGCATCCAGTGTCGATTCGATCTTGTGCCCGTGGCGCTGCTGCAAGCTGCCCTGCGGATGGTCACACGGCAGGTCCCGGGCATCCGCCCGTTGCGCCTGCCAGTACGGCATTTGCCCAGACAAGGTGCCGGCATGCTGTTGCAGGTGCGCGGCCCAGGCTTGATAAGCGCTGGTTTTCTCGGGCAGCGCCACTTGCCGGTAAGCCTGCTGCAAATCTTCGAGCAACACCCGCCACGACACGCCGTCCACCGCCAGGTGATGGACCACCAGCAGCAGGCGCTGGCTGCCATCGTCGAGGTTGACCAGCAAGGCGCGCAGCAGCGGCCCGTTGGCCAGATCGAGGCTGCGTTGCGCTTCATCGCACAGCGCGGTCAGGTCTTCGGCCGAAGACGCCCGACGCAGCCACAAGCCAGCGGATTCGACCTGCGGCCCATGGTGTTGCTGCCAGCCTTGGGCACCGTCGATGAAGCGCAGGCGCAAGGCGTCGTGGTGGTTGATCACGGCGACCAGCGCCCTTTCCAATGCTTGCGGATCCAGCGCATCCCGGGGCGTCAGCAGCAGCGACTGGTTCCAGTGCTGACGCTGGGCAATGGCCTGTTCGAAGAAGTAATGCTGCGCCGGGGTCAGGACCACCTCGCCGCTGACCGGGCCTTGATCGATGCTGCTGCGGCTATCGAACGTCGCGACCAATGCCAGGCTGCGCACGGTCTGGTACTGGAACAGATCCCGCGGACTGAGGCGAATCCCGGCCTGGCGGGCGCGGCTGACCACCTGGATGGAAATGATCGAGTCGCCGCCGAGCTCGAAGAAGTTGTCTTCGAGGCCCAAAGGTTGCGTGCCCAGTACGTCCTGCCAGATCTGCGCCAGCATGGTCTGCATGGCATCCTGCGGTGCGACGAACGCCTGTTGCGGCGCGGCGTCCGGTGGCGGCAAGGCCTTGCGGTCGAGCTTGCCGTTGGCAGTCACCGGCAAGGCATCCAGCGGCATCAGGTACGTGGGCACCATGTATTCCGGCAGGCTGCCGAGCAGCCAGGCCTTGAGGGTTTGCGGCCATTGCGCATCGGCGTCGGCGTTTTCCAGCACCAGATACGCCACCAGATGCTTGCCACCCTGCACCAGCACCACGGCCTCGCGCACCAGTTCATGCTGCATCAGGCGGGTTTCGATCTCCCCCAGTTCGATGCGCAGGCCGCGCAATTTGACTTGATGGTCGAGGCGCCCGAGGTATTCGATCACGCCATCGGCGCGCTGCCGGACGCGGTCACCGGTGCGGTACAAGCGCGCGCCGTCGTGGAACGGACACGGCACGAAACGCTCGGCGGTGAGCGCCGGACGCCGGTGATAACTGCGCGCCAGCCCGGCGCCGCCGAGGTACAGTTCCCCCGCCACGCCGGTCGGGACCGGGAGCAATTGCGCATCCAGCACATGGGTGCGCAGGTTGGCGATGGGCCGGCCGATGGGCACGCTGTCGGCGCCTTCGTCGATGCAGGTCCAGTGGGTCACGTCGATGGCCGCCTCGGTCGGGCCGTACAGGTTGTACAACCCGGCACCCGGTAGCTTTTTGAACACCTGCAATTGCGCATCCAGCGGCAGGGCTTCCCCGCTGCAGACAATGCGCTTGAGGCCGGTGCAAGCCTCAACACCCGGTTCGTGGATGAACGCCTGGAGCATCGACGGCACAAAGTGCAGCGTGCTGATGCCGTGGTCGGCGATGAGGCGGATCAACTGCGCCGGTTCCCGATGTGCGCCCGGTGGCGCCACCACCAGACGCGCGCCGGTCATCAGCGGCCAGAAGAACTCCCAGACCGACACGTCGAAACTGAACGGGGTTTTCTGCAATACCGAATCGCTGCCATCGAGCCCGTAGGCCTGCTGCATCCAGCACAGGCGGTTGACCAGCGCCGCGTGACTGTTGCCGGCGCCTTTGGGCTTACCGGTGGAACCGGAGGTGTAGATCACATAGGCCAGGTTCAACGGATGCACCTCGACCTGCGGGCAGGTGTCGCTGTAGCCGTCGAGCCAGTCGTGCGGCTGGTCCAGGGCGATGATCTTGACGCCGTCGGTGGGCAGCGCGCCGAGCAGATTGCCTTGCGTGAGCAGCAGTCCAATCGCGCTGTCGTCGATCATGTAGGCCAGACGTTCGGCCGGGTACTCCGGGTCCAGCGGTACGTAGGCCCCCCCGGCCTTGTGAATGGCCAACAGGCCAATGACCATGTCCAGCGAACGCTCGACGCAGATCCCCACCAGTACATCCGGGCCAACGCCCTGCTCGCGCAGGTAATTGGCCAACCGGTTGGTGCGGGTATCGAGTTGCGCGTAGCTCAGCTGGCGCTCGCCAAACACCAGCGCAGTTGCCTCGGGCGTGCGTCGGGCCTGGGCCTGGATCAGCTGATGCATGCACTGCTCGACGGGATAGACCTCGGCGGTGCGGTTCCAGTCCTGCACCAGCACCTGTTGCTCATCGGCGCTCAGCATCGGCAACTCGCCGATTTTTTGCGTCGAGTCGTCGACTAACGCCTGCAACAGGCGCGTCCAGTGCCGGGCCATGCGCGCGATGGTGTCGGCTTCGAACAGGTCGTTGGCGTAGGTCAGCGCGGCGTGCAGCTTGCCGCCCTTCTCCCAGGTGTCGAGGGTGAGGTCGAACTGGGTGGTGCGGATTTGCCAGTCGATGCAGCCCAGCACCAGGCCGGAGGCAGTGCTGACCGACGCCATGTCGGCCACGTGCGGCTGGTGGTTGTACATCACCTGGAACAACGGCGTGTGACTGAGGCTGCGCTCCAGTTTCAACGCTTCGACCAGGCGCTCGAACGGCAGGTCCTGATGGGCCTGGGCGCCGAGGGCGGTTTCCTTGACGGCGCGCAGCAGGTCGTCGACCCGGGTCTGGCCGTCCAGTTGGGTACGCAGCACCTGGGTGTTGACGAAGAAGCCGATCAGGCCTTCGATTTCCCCACGGTTGCGGTTGGCGATGGGCACGCCGACGCGGATGTCGGTCTGCCCGGTGTAGCGATGCAACAACGCGTTGAAGGCGCCGAGCAACAGCATGAACAGGGTGATGTTGTGCTTCTGCGCAGTGCTGCGCAGTTGTTCGGCCAGTTGCGCTTCGACCGCGAATTCATAGCGGGTGCCGCGATAGCTCGGCATGGCCGGGCGCGAATGATCCAGGGGCAATTCCAGCACCGGATGTTCATCGCCCAGTTGCGCCTGCCAGTACGCCAGTTGCCGCGCCTGCTCGCCCGCCTCCAGCCAGCGGCGCTGCCACAGGGCGTAGTCGCTGTACTGAATCGGCAACGCTGCCAGCTGCGGCTGCGTGCCCGCATCGAAGGCGTCGTAGCAGCGGATGAATTCGTCGATCAGCACGTTCATCGACCAGCCGTCGGAGACGATGTGGTGCAGGGTCAGCAACAGCACGTGCTCAAGTTCTGCGAGCTTGAGCAAGGTGACCCGCAGCAGCGGGCCGGTCGCCAGATCGAACGGCAGCATCGATTGCTGCTCGGCGGTGTGCGCCACGGCCCGCTCGCGTTCCTCGGCGGGCAGTGCGCTGAAATCCAGCTGTTCGATCAGCAACGGCGCCGTGGCCGGCACTTGCTGCAAGCTGTCGTCGACCTGACGCTGGAACAGCGTACGCAGGGTTTCATGCCGCGCCACCAGGCTGGCGAACGCCTGCTCCAGCGCCGACAGGTTCAAGTGCCCGGTCAACCGCACCGCGCCCGGCAGGTTGTAGGCGCCGCTGTGCGGGTCCAGTTGCCAGAGGAACCACATGCGTTGCTGGGCGTACGACAACGCCTGGCGATCCTCGGCCTCGATGCCGGCCGGGATCGGGAAACGGGCGAAATCCACGCCCTCCTTGTGCAAGGCCGCCAGGAACATCTGACGTTTTTCCAGGGGCAACCCGATAAACCGGCGAGCAAGTTTCAAGGAGTCTTCAGCATTCATCTATCGGCATCCGCATCAGTAGGCGCAAGGGCGCGTCGTGCCTATAAAACGAATGCAGGCGGGAAAAATTAGCGGATCAGGCGAAAGGCGAAGCGCGGAAAAACAGGTTGATAAATACCCCTGTGGGAGCGGGCTTGCCCGCGAAGAGGGAGTGTCAGCAACATACTTATCGCTTGACACACCGCCTTCGCGGGCAAGCCCGCTCCCACAGGGGGCTGGTGAAATTCGGGAGTAGTGTTAACCCACGGCAGCCATGGAATGCCGCCGATGATGCCCCTCAAGCTGGTCCTTGATCACCCGCAGCACCTTGGCCTCCTGCTCATGGATGAAAAAGTGCCCGCCGGCCAGCATGTCCACCGAGAAACTGCCGCGGGTTTCCTGGCTCCAGCCGATCAATTGCTCGGTGGTGGCGCGGTCGGCCTTGCCGCCGAGCACGTGCACCGGGCACTTGAGCAACGGGCGCTGCACCGGTTCGAAACGCCCGCACAGCAGGAAGTCCGCGCGCAGCACCGGCAGGGTCAGGCCCATCAACTCTTCATTGGCCAGGATCTCTTCGCTGGTGCCGTTGAGGGTGCGCAATTGCTCGATCAGTTCGGCATCGGTTTTCGGCTGGGCAAAGCCGCGGTCGTAGTCGGCGCGCAGGGTCGGCGCGGCGGTGCCCGAGGCGAACAGCGCGACCGGTTCCGGGCAACCCAGCGAGCGAAAGGCGTGGGCCATCTCGCAGGCCAGCAACGCCCCCATGCTGTGGCCGAACAATGCATACGGCGCCTTGAGCGTGGCCTTCTGTTCCTGGGCCAGTTGCAGCGCCAGGCGGCGCATGTCGGTGTGCAGGGGCTCGCCATAGCGCGCGCCCCGCCCCGGCAATTCCACCGGTTGTAGCTTGAGCCATTCCGGCAGTTTGCGCCGCCAGCGGCTATAGACCATGGCACTCGCGCCCGAATAGGGCAGGCACAGCAATGTCAGCGGGGTCACCGGGATTTCCTCGAGAGTTGTCTGTATGGAGAACGGATGAGGTGTTCCGGGAATTAGCCATATGAGTAACCCTGTGGGAGCGAGCTTGCTCGCGATAGCGCAGTATCAGTCGACATCATTGGTGTCCGACACGCCGCCATCGCGAGCAAGCTCGCTCCCACAGGGAAATGCCCCACAGGTCGATCTTCATTGCAAATGGCGATAGCTCGGGATCGCGGAGCCGAGTACCAGCGCCCCCGCCGCAATCGCCAGCCAGAACCCGCTGCGCGCGCCGAAGGCGTCCACCAGCCAGCCGGAGCCGGCGGCGCCGATCGCTACGCCGATGCTCAGCCCGGTGACCAGCCAGGTCAGGCCTTCGGTGAGTTTGGCCGGCGGCACGATCTGCTCCACCAGGGCCATGGCGACGATCAGCGTCGGGGCAAAAAACAGCCCCGCGACAAACACCGCCAGCGACAAGCCGAGAATGTTCGCCGCCAGCAACAACGGCAAGGTGGTCACCGCCGTTGCCACGCCGCCGTACAGGAACAGGCGCGCCAGCGGTACTTTCGAACGCAGTGCGCCGAAGGCCAGCCCGGCCAGGCACGAGCCGATGGCGTAGACCGACAGCACGATGCTCGCCGCCGCCGGTTGGCCCTGCTGCTGGGCGAAGGCGACGCTGACCACGTCCACCACACCGACGATGGTGCCCATGGCGACCATCAACAGCATCAGCAATTGAATGTCGCGCGAGCGAATGATCGAGCCTTGATGGTGATCTTCGTGGGGATGTACCGGCGGCTCCGTGCTGCGCTGCAACACGAACGCGGTGACGCCGACAGCCAGCGCCAGCAAGGCCGCCAATGGCCCGGCTTCGGGAAACGCCACCACACACAGGCCGACGGAAAGCGGCGGCCCGACGATGAAGCAGACTTCATCCAGTACCGATTCCAGGGCGTAGGCAGTCTGCAACTCGGGGCGGCCGCGATACACCTCGGTCCAGCGGGCCCGCACCATCGCCGACATGCTCGGCATGCAACCGGCCAGCGCAGCGAAGACAAACAGCGTCCAGTGCGGCGCCTGCAACCGCGTGCACAGCAACAGCAGCAACAGCGCCCCACCGCCGAGCAACGCCGCCACCGGCAGAATCCGTCCCTGGCCATACCGATCCACCAGCCGCGAGACCTGCGGTGCGCAAAACGCCGTGGCCAGGGCGAACGTCGCCGCCACCGCGCCCGCCAGACCGTAGCCACCCTGCAATTGCGAGAGCATGGTGATCAGGCCGATGCCGGTCATGGAAATCGGCATGCGCGCGAGCATGCCGGCCAGCACGAATGCGCCGCTGCCAGGGGCTTTGAATAACTCGCGATAGGGGTTTGCCATGGGTCGGGTCTCATCAGGGGACTGCACGTTGCCATAACGGCTGATTGCGGGGGAAGCGTGGAATTGTTGGTTGAATGTGAAGGCCCCTTCGCGAGCAAGCCCGCTCCCACAGTTGATTTGTGTACGCCGTCCAATGTGGGAGCGGGCTTGCCCGCGAAGAGGCCCTCACAGACAACTCACATTCCCCGCCAAATGAACTCTCGACCACCCGGACCAGTCAGCTAAATAGGCCCCAGACTCCCGGAGTTGCGCGACAATGGCTGATCACCCCGAACGCCAAAGCCCCATCGACGCCCACGGCATCATCGGCGACATGCGCAGTGCGGCGCTGGTCAACGACAAGGGCAGCGTGGATTTTTTCTGCTGGCCGGAGTTCGACAGTCCGTCGATTTTCTGCTCACTGCTGGACACCCCCGAGGCGGGGATTTTCCAGTTGTCGCCGGACTTGCCCGACGCCCGTCGCGAACAGATTTACCTGCCCGACACCAACGTGTTGCAAACCCGCTGGCTCAGTGACCGGGCGGTGGTCGAGGTCACCGACCTGCTGCCCGTCGGCGACACCGAAGACGACCTGCCACTGCTGATGCGGCGGATACGCGTGGTCAGCGGCCGCGCCACCTTTCACATGCGGTGCGCGGTGCGCCATGACTATGCCCGCGCCAGCACCCGCGCGAGCATGGACAAGGATGACGTGATCTTCGAGGCTGCCGACCAGCCGCCCCTGCGACTGCGCGCCGATCAAGCCATGCACATTGATGCCAATGGGGCGGTCGCGCAGTTCACCCTTGAGCAAGACCAGACCGCCCAGTTCCTGCTCGGAGCGCCTGGCGACCCACGCTTCAAGGAGGGTGCCGCCGATCTGTGCCTGGAACGCACCCTGAAGTTCTGGCGCGACTGGATCGGCCAGTCCAACTACCGCGGGCGCTGGCGTGAAATGGTCAACCGCTCGGCCCTGGCCATGAAGCTGCTGACCTCGCGCAAGCACGGCGCCATTCTCGCCGCGGCTACTTTCGGCCTGCCGGAAAGCCCCGGTGGCGAGCGCAACTGGGACTATCGCTTCACCTGGATCCGCGACGCTTCGTTCACGGTCTATGCGTTCATGCGCCTGGGCTTCGTCGAAGAGGCCAACGCCTACATGCGCTGGTTGCGCGGCCGGGTCAGCGACTGCCGGGGCAAGCCGATGAAACTCAACATCCTGTATGCCATCGACGGTCGCCAGGAGTTGCCGGAAATCGAGCTGACGCACCTGTCCGGTCACGGTGGCGCACAACCGGTGCGCATCGGCAACCAGGCGTACCAACAGGTCCAGCTCGACATCTTTGGCGAGCTGATGGACGCGATTTACCTGGTCAACAAGTACGGCGAAGCCATCTCCCATGAAGGCTGGAAACACACGGTGGAAGTCATCGACCAGGTCTGCGAAACCTGGGAGCAAAAGGACGTCGGCATCTGGGAAATGCGCGGCGAGCAATATCATTTCCTGCATTCACGGCTGATGTGCTGGGTCGCCCTGGACCGCGCCATCCGCCTCGCGTCCAAACGCTCGCTGCCCGCCCCGTTCGCCCGCTGGGACCAGACTCGCCAGGCGATCCATGCCGACATCTGGGAAAACTTCTGGAATGAGGAGCGCGGGCATTTCGTCCAGCACATCGGCGGCACCGGCCTGGACGGTTCGATGCTGCTGATGCCGCTGGTGCGCTTCGTCAGCGCCCGCGACTCGCGCTGGCTTGCGACCTTGCAAGCCATCGAAAAGAGCCTGGTGCGCGACGGCATGATCTACCGCTACCGCAACGACGACAGCCGGATCGACGGCCTGCCCGGCAGCGAAGGCGCCTTCGCCGCCTGCTCGTTCTGGTACGTCGAATGCCTGGCCCGCGCCGGCCAGCTCGACAAGGCCCACCTGGAGTTCGAACAGTTGCTCAGGTACGCCAACCCGCTGGGGTTGTATGCCGAAGAGCTCGACAGCCATGGGCGGCACATGGGCAACACACCGCAGGCGCTGACGCATCTGGCGTTGATCAGTGCGGCGTGTTTTCTGGATCGCAGGTTGAGTGGGGAGAAGGTTGTTTGGCAGCCTTGAGTACGGATCAAACAATGTTCGAGTTCAGGCAGTAAGTGACTCAAGGCACTACTGGATCTACTCCGGCACTGACCGAAAACCGCTCCCGATAAGCCTGCGGTGTCACCCCCATGGCCCGCAGGAAGCTGCGGCGCAGGGTTTCTTCGCTGCCGAAGCCGCATTGCACCGCCACCCTTTTGATCGGCACTCCGGTATCGCTGAGCAGACGCCGCGCGGTTTCGACGCGGATCAGTTCGATGGCCCGGGCCGGGGTCTGGCCGGTGTCGGCGCGGTAGTGGCGCACGAAGCTGCGTTCGCTCATGCCGGCCTGCAAGGCCAGCGTCGGGATGCCAAGGTCCTTGGTCAGGTTTTCGCTGATCCAGGCGTGAAGTTCGTCGAATCGCTTACCTTCCTGTTGCAGGGACAAGGTCACGCTGAATTGCGACTGGCCACCCGGACGCTTGAGAAACACCACCAGTTGCCGGGCAACTTCCAGGGCCATGTTGTGCCCCAGGTCCTGTTCGACCATGGCCAGCGCCAGGTCGATGCCGGCCGTCACGCCGGCCGAGGTCCAGACCGGGCCGTCGTTGATGAAGATCGGGTTGGGTTCGACCTGCAAGCGCGGGTGCTGTTGCGCCAGTTGCTCGCAGCGGGTCCAGTGGGTGACCACGCGCCGGCCATCGAGCCAGCCACTGGCCGCCAGCAGAAACGCACCGGTACACACCGAGGAAACCCGTCGGCAGCCACGGGCATGCTCGCGCACCCAGGCGACCAACGACGCATCTTGCGCCGCCGCGTAGACACCCCAGCCACCGGCGATGATCAGGGTGTCAGTGCCGTCATCCGGTAAGGGTTCGGCCAACAGCGCCAGGCCCGCCGACGACATCACCGCCCCGCCGCCGCTGGCAATCACCGTCGGCGCGTAGGGTGGCGGCAGGCCTTGCTGGCGGGCAATGTCGTTGGCCGAGGCGAATACCTGCAACGGCCCGGTGACGTCGAGCAATTGCACGTTGGCGAACGCGAGTACATGGATGGTTTTCGACATTTGGCGTAATTCGTGGGGATATTGGCGTATACGCCAAATCCTACGAGCCTACAGTTGAACCGTCCACCCCACTTCACGAGAAAAACACCATGACGTTGCAGATCGGCTTTCTGTTGTTTCCACAGGTTCAGCAACTGGACCTGACCGGCCCCTATGACGTACTGGCCTCGCTGCCGGATGTGAAAGTGCATCTGATCTGGAAGGACCTGATGCCGGTCACCGCCAGCACCGGCCTGCTGTTGAAACCGACGACCACCTTCGAGGATTGCCCGGCACTGGACGTGATCTGCGTACCCGGTGGCAGTGGCGTGGGGCCGTTGATGGAAGATGACCAGACCCTGGACTTCCTCAGGGCCCAGGCCGCCAACGCCCGGTACATCACGTCGGTGTGCACCGGCGCACTGGTACTGGGCGCGGCGGGATTGCTCAAGGGCAAACGCGCCACCACTCACTGGGCCTATCACGAGTTGCTCAAGCCGCTGGGCGCAATCCCGGTGAAGGATCGGGTGGTTCGCGACGGCAATCTGTTGACCGGTGGCGGGATCACCGCCGGTATCGACTTCGCCCTGACCCTGGCCGCCGAGCTGTTCGACCCGGCCACCGCCGAATTGGTGCAGTTGCAACTGGAATACGCTCCGGCCCCGCCGTTTACGGCGGGCAGCCCCGAGACGGCGCCGGCCAGTGTGCTGGAAGAGGCTCGCCAGCGGGCTGCCGGCTCGTTGAAGCTGCGGGCGGAAATCACCGAGCGCGCGGCGGCGAAACTCGATCGTCAGTAAGAAAACGGCGGCAGGAACACGCTTGCTGCCGCCCCCGACCTTTCCTGCGGTCACAAAAAAACCCGCCGAAGCGGGTTTTTCCAAGACCATGACGACTCCTTGTCGCAGCGTTCCTTGCATATGGTCGATCATCCGTGATCCTGAGCACATCCTGTGCTTCAGTGGGTGAGGCCAGAATACGCATCGGATCCAAATTGTAACAGGCGATATCACTACCATCGCGTGTAAGACATTCGCTATAAGCCACCTTCCGAAAACCCTTAGACGCCTCAGGTGCCTGGCCTGGAAGCCGTGAGTCTAAAGGCCTCCAGCTGACTTTCGACGGCCAGGCGCTGGTCAGTCACCCTGAAGCTCGTGGGCCTTGGCCTTTTCCACAAGAAACTGTTCGATGTTGCTCATCTGCTCATCCCAACCACGGCTGTCCATACGGAACGCCTTGAGGCGACGATGCTGGGGAATGTGGTCGAAACCCGACTCGGACACCTTCAGAAGCGTGCCTTCATCCATGTCTTCAAGCTCGAATTTCACCAGGGTGGTGGGTTCCTGGGAGTAATCGAACTCCGGCTCTATCGCATAAGGGTGCCAGCGAAACGAAAACAGCCGTTCCGGCTCGACCCGCTCCACCAGTACATTCCAGCGCAAATGCTCATAACCGGGGTAGGTAATCTGCCCCTGGGTCCACTCGCCTGCCACAAAACGCTTGCCTTTCAGCGCCACGCCAAACCACTGTCCGAACTCTTCGGCATTGGCCAGCATGCGCCAGACCTGCGAACGCTTGGCCTTGAGCAGGATTTTCCTTTCGATGCGATCAGATGCTGGGTTCATAAGTCACCTCCTGTACTTGAACAGTAGGTCAGTAAGACCACAAGACCAACCCTAAAGTTGTACCAATCGGGATGGGCAATCAACCATGCCTGAGATATTCGGTTGCATTTGCGCGGATAAGTTCTGGGGCCGGAGAAAAGTCAGAGCCTGGAAACTGCTAACGTTCTCCCTCCAGATCGCCCCACGAAAGGAGTCGTCCATGAAAAACCTGCGCGGCAGTTGCCTGTGTAAAACCATCGAATACCAACTCGATAGCCTCGACATGCCCATCAGCCACTGCCATTGCCAAACCTGCCGCAAGGCTCACGCGGCAGCGTTTGCATCGACCGCCGGGGTCATGCGCGAGCACTTTCGCTGGATCAAAGGCCAGGATCGCCTGAGCCGCTACGAATCGTCGCCGGGCAAGTTTCGATATTTCTGTTCGGTCTGCGGTTCACACCTGATGGCCGAGCGGCCGGCCCAGCCTCACGTGATTGTTCGTGTGGCGACACTGGATGATGACCCGAAAATGACCCCCCAAGCGCATATCTGGACGTCTCATGATGTGCCTTGGCTTGAATACCCATTGGTGGAAAAGCATGCGCAGTGGCAAGCGTAGCGGACTGAATCCGTCACACGGCTACACTGCACCTCAACATTCGGTCACAGCGAGTAATCCGGCATGAACCCACGCTTACTATTGGCATTGACGCCTCTGCTGTTCACCTCCATGGCGGTCGCCGTGGACTGCGACAACGCCAGCGACCAGGCGACGATGAACCAGTGCGCGGCGCAACAGAATGCGGCCGCCGACAAGGAGTTGAATGCGCTGTACCAGCAGATCACTTCGCGATTCAAGGGCAACCCGGACAACAAGAAGCTGCTGGTGGGTGCGCAGCGGGCGTGGGTTGCGTTCCGCGATGCCGAGTGCAAGTTCTCGGCCTCCGGGGTGGAAGGCGGGAGTGTGTATCCGCTGATCTACAGCAACTGCACCACGGAACTGACGAAGGCACGGGTTCAGACGTTCAAGAACTACCTGAAGTGCCAGGAGGGGGATATGAGTTGCCCGGTGCCGGGGGTTTAAGATTTTCAGTGTTTTTGCGGGCCTCTTCGCGGGCAAGCCCGCTCCCACAGGGTTCAGTGGTGTTCACACAAGAGTGACCACACCACAACCCCACTGAGGGAGCGGGCTTGCCCGCGAAGGCGTCAGTTCAGTCGCCGCGATTACCGGACGAAAATCTGCGCCGTGGTAATCGCCATGTCCCCGCCCGGCAATTTGATGCTGCCGGTCTGTTTCAGGCTGTCGGCATCGAAGATCGCCACGTCGTTGAACGTCCCGGCCAGGTAGATCTTGCTGCCGTCCTTGTTGAAGGAAATGCAGTAGTAGGAGTGATCAAGCGTTGCCGCCTGGAGCATTTTCTTCTCCTTGATGTCGTACTTGGCCAAGCGATTGAGCACGCCGAACATCAGGTTCGGGTCCTTGGGCGAGCGCATGCCGCTGAAATAGATTTCCGTCAGCGGCCCGAAGTCGGTGGTTTCGGTCTTGCCGGTTTTCAGGTCGACGCTGAACAGGCCGTACAGGTATTCGGCGGTGGCCGGGTCCTGCTTCTTGTCCTTGAATTTCGCGGCGGTGTAGAGCAGCGAGAAGTCGTGCCGATACGTCTGCTGGTTCCACACGTAGAGCACGTCCGGCGCGCTGTAGTTCGGGCGTTTCCAGTGACGGCTGGGGATCAGCACGTCGAACTTGCCGGTCTGCACGTTGACCTTGTAGACGTCCGCCCCCGCCACATACAGGGTGCCGTCGTCGCCACTCTGCATGATGGTCAGTTGCCTTGGCGCCGGGAAGCTGCGCACCGGTTTGGCATCCATCCCGGCGTCGGTCTTGTACACGTCGAGCCGAGGCTGCTGCACTTCGTAGCGGTCGTTCATCATCAGCGTCGGGTTGGCGATGGTGAACAGTTCCTTGCCGTCATGGCTGAGGGTGAAGGCGAACATCGACCTGGCTTTCTCCCCCGGCTTCTGGGTGATGCTGGCGTGGAACACCTGTTTGCAACTGTCCAGTTCGACGCCGTAGACATCCGCGTAGTGGTTGTTCAGCACGTACGCGGTCTTGCGGTCCGGCGACAGTTGCACGGTGCCGGGGCCGAAGGCATCGGGCATCTTGCAGGTCTTGTACAAGGTGTCGGTGGCCAGGTCGATCACGTGCAGGTTGTTGGGGTAGTTGGTGGTCAACATGTATTCGTGACCGTCCTGCAGCGCGGTGTTTTCATCGGCCAGGACACTGACCGAACAACTGCTCAGGACGGCAAACGCGGCCAGGCCGCAGGCTTTGATGCTGTGCATGCTGGAATCCTTCTTGTTATACGCTGCTTTCAAGGGCATCACTTGTCCTTGGGGAAGACAGTGCCGAGGTTGCGCCAGTTTTCGTTGGACGCCTGGGCATCCTTGTTCCAGTCCGGGTAGGTGCTCATCATGTCGGGCACCTGGGCCGGCCACCAGCAAGGGTCGGAGCACCCGTAGAGGTCGGCCTCCATCGGCTGGCACAGTGACGACACACCGCCGAACGCATCGATTTCCCAGCCCGGGTCGGTGGTCGAGGCACAGCCCGCCACGGAGCTCATGGCCACCACTTCCTCAATGCGGTTCTCGTCCGCGGCCTGATCCAGCTTCAACGCCTTGTTATTGATTGCCTTGAGATGTTTCATATCAGTGAGCCTTGCGCGGAGTGATGTAACTGCTGATGAACGCAGGGTTATGGGCCATGATCCGGGTGTAGACCTCAATGCCGAAGTCGACCCAGTCACGCATCAGTTCGCAGTAGTGATAGGTCGGGTGCGTCGGGTCGCCGTAGCGGGCGTAGCTCTCGTGGTAGCAACCGCCGGAGCACAGGTTGCGGATCTGACAGTCTTCGCAACCGGTGTTGGTGCGGTCCAGGCGCTGGGACAGGAAGTCGTTCAACTCCACCTGCTTGACGCCGCTGTGGACGTTGCCGAAGGTCGGCAGGCTCGAACCGGTAAAGCGGTGGCACAAGTTCAGCTCACCCTTGTGATCGACCGCCAGCATCTTCAGGCCCGCACCGCACGGCAGGGCCTTTTTGTGGCCTTCGTGGATGTCGGTGATCAGCTGGTGCAGGTTGGAGAAACCGATGTTGCGGTGCTCCAGCGCCGCTTCCAGATAGCGCCGACCGAGGCGTTTCATGCTAGCGAAGACTTCGATCAGCTCATCACTGGTCAGGTTGAAGCTGCTGATATCGCCGGAAGTCACCGGAGCAAAGCCGACTTCAGCAAAACCCAGCTCGTTGAACAAATGATCCCAGATGGTCTCGACATCGGTGACGCCGGTGGTCAGGGTCACCCGCGCGCCCACCGGACGGCTGTTGTAGCGCGACAGCAGCATCTCGGCCTTGCGCCGCACCACGTCATAGGTGCCCTGCCCGCCCACGGTGATGCGGTTGCGGTCGTGCACGGTCTTCGGCCCGTCGATGCTCACTGACAAGCCAAAGCGGTGGGCGTTGAGATAGTCCACGGTCTCTTCGGTGAGCAACGTGGCGTTGGTGGTCATGACGAATTCGACGAACTTGCCGGCTTCGCGAAAACGCTTCTCACAGTAATCGACCATGTACTCGATCAGCTTGCGGTTGCTCAGCGGTTCGCCGCCGAAGAACACCACGGTGAAACGCTCTTCGTCCGGCGATTCGCGCAGCAGCATTTCCACCGAGGCGATGGCCGTTTCGACGTCCATCTTCTTGCCGGCCGACGGCTTGTCGAGGTCTTCCTTGTAGCAGTAGGTGCAGCTCAGGTTGCAGCCGGTATTGACGTTCAGCACCACGGTGTTGATCGCCGTGCGCTCGACCCGTTTGGTGGCGATGTCCGGGGTCAGCGGCGAGCCGTCGCTGACCAGCTCCAGGGCCATCAGCTCGCGCAGCGTCTCGGTGATTTCCTCGCCGTTGAAGCGCGCGGCCAGGCGCTGGATCAGGTCGTCCGAGGAGCAGCCGGGGCCGCGCAGGGTATCGATGATGGTGCCCGTCAGTTCATCGCTGGCGAACAGCGAACTGCTGGGGATGTGAAACAGCATGCGGTCGGCATCGACCTGCACTTCGTGCAGATTGCGTTCGACCAGATTCAAGATAGCGCCCATTGCAAACCTCCTGTGCAAACCCCGCTTGGCGGGGCCTGCGATCATTCCGAAAAGATGTCTGAAACCGTGAGAGATCAGTCAACTCATGGAATGGGTGGATTGTTCCAGCGTTGCACGGTCACGATCATGTGGCCTTCGCCGGTCAGGGACTTCCCTGCGTCGTCGACGGCGGCGATCACCTTGAGGTTGCCGGCATTGTTGGTGGACATCTTGCGCGCCGGGTTCGGCCCGGCATCGCCCGGTGTGAACACGCCCGCGTCGGCCTGCATGGTGCCGGCGAACTTGACGTCTTCGTCTTCCTTGGCACGGTCGTCGAAGGCTTCGACCTTCCACTGCGCCGGGAAAACGCCGATGCGGTACGGCTTGCCATCGGCGCCCTTGCCCCAGGCCTCGGCATCGAAACGGCCCTGGACTTTCGGCGTCGAACCGCCACCCTCGCCGATCCGTGCCACCGAGAACTCAGGCACGACCTTGACTGCGTCGATCTTGCTGTACACCGACAGGCTCGGGCCTTTCAGCGTGCCGACGGTGACTGCACGCGCGCCCGGCTGGGCATTGGCGGCGGCCTTGAGCTTGACCTTGATCTGCTCCGGGCTCTGCGAGACGACTTCGACCACTTCCACGCCTTTGCCGAAGTTCGGCTTGCCGGAAAGTCCGCTGCCGATCAGGGTCACTTCGGTCTCGCTGCCGGCCTTCACGTAGCCCGGTTGCACCGCCAGCAAACGTTGGGAGCCCTGTTTGGCGGCGACGAAGTCCAGGCCGCGCTCGTCGTGTTCGGCCTCGAACATCCGGCCCTGCATGGCATTGCCTTGCGCGGCGAACACCTGGCGCATGGTCACGCCATCGATGGTCACGTTGCCGCGCCATTCATAGCCGGTGTAGAGAATCGCGCTGCCGTCGCCGTTGAATGGCGTGCCGTCGGCATACTGGCCTTTGACGCTGACCTTGAAGGTGTCGCTGCCGTCGGCGGTTACGCTCATGACACCGGCCAGCTCGCCTTTGCCCGGCAAGTGACCGCTGAAGCTCCAGTCCCCCGCCAGCGCCTCGCTTTTCGGTGCGGCGCTCTGCCATTTTTTCCAGGCCGGGTTGTCCAGCGGATAACGCTTGGCCAGCAGCGGCACCATCTCTTTGCGGGCCAGATCGAACCAGTCGCGGTCGCGGGACAGGGCCTGGTATTCGAGTGACGGCCATTGACCGAGGTGGAAGTTCACCAGGCGCTCCCACTCCTGGGCCGGCCGCCGTTGCAGGGCCACCCGCGCACCGGAGTGGCAGCGGCCGCACATCTGGCTGGTCTGCTCATCGAATTGTTCGACGGTATTGAGCCGGCGCTCCAGCGCATAACGCACGCCGTCGGTTTCGCTCGGCGCCAGGCCCTGGGTATCGGCCAGGTATTTGACCAGCGTGCGACGGTCGTCGTCGCTGATCTGCAACCCGTGCATGGTCTGCATGCGGGCAATGCTCATCAGCCAGCCTTCCGGCGTCTTGCGCTGGTGGCTGATGCGGCTCAGGCCGTTATCGGCTTCGGGGGTATGACAGCCCTGACAGGTTTCCTTGAGGATGGTCTGGGCGTCGCGGGCTGCCAGGCTATAGGGCGAATGCAGCGCTACGCAAGCCGCTACGGCCAGCAGGCTGGCGCTCATGCCTGATCGGAGTTTTCTCTTCATCAACGTCGAACCTCGCACGGTGCGTTCTTATTGTTGTGACTTAGCGTTTTTATGGTTTCTGCCGCCGGCGGTGAACCGCTGACGGAGGCAAGAGAAACGTCTGCGATGAGCAATACACGGAGCGTGCCAGCTTATGAATAGTGTTCTTTATCAATCATTTAGTTGAAATACAGGGCTATTGGCGCCTTCTGAAGCAGACGACAGGCGTCCAATTTCGCGACAGTTGTTTCACTCTGAGACAAGCATAGGATCAAGATCAAAAGATCGCAGCCTGCGGCAGCTCCTACAGGTGTGCGGCGATTTTCGTGTAGGAGCTGCCGCAGGCTGCGATCTTTTGATCCTCACTGTCGCAATTTGCGACGCTCACTTGTTCCCCTGTCATCGGCAAATAGCCCAAGAGGCCCATCCGATCAGGGTTCCAATCAAACAAGCACAACTGGCACAGCCATTGCGAAAGACCTCGCCACACGAACAAGACGAGGTTTCATCATGTCGCTCCCACACCTGCTTCCCGCCACTTCGGCGTTCATCCAGCGCGCCCCGCGCATGCTCATCGGCGGCGACTGGGTCGAGGCCGCCGACGGCCAGACCATGCCCCTGCACAACCCGGCCACCGGTGAAGTGCTGTGCGTGGTGCCACGGGCAACGCCGGAGGATGTCGACCGCGCTGTACTCGCCGCCCGCCAGGCGTTCGACGATTCCTCCTGGACCCGCACCCGCCCCCGGGAGCGGCAGAACCTGTTGTGGAAACTCGCCGACCTGATGCAGCGCGACGCCGAGCTGCTGGCGCAACTGGAATGCCTGAACAACGGTAAAAGCGCGGCCGTGGCCCAGGTGATGGACGTGCAACTGGCCATCGACTTCCTGCGCTACATGGCCGGCTGGGCGACCAAGATCGAAGGCTCGACGGTTGACGTGTCGGCACCGCTGATGCCCAACGATCAGTTCCACAGCTTCATCCGTCGTGAAGCGGTGGGCGTGGTCGGTGCCATCGTTGCCTGGAACTTCCCGCTGCTGCTGGCCTGCTGGAAACTCGGCCCGGCCCTGGCCACCGGTTGCACGGTTGTACTCAAACCGGCCGATGAAACCCCGCTGACCGCACTGAAACTCGCCGAGCTGGTGCTGGAGGCCGGTTATCCCGAAGGCGTGTTCAACGTGGTCACCGGCACCGGCATCACCGCAGGTTCCGCCCTGACCCACAATCCGCTGGTGGACAAGCTGACCTTCACCGGCTCCACCGCGGTGGGCAAGCAGATCGGCAAGATCGCCATGGACTCCATGACCCGGGTCACCCTGGAACTGGGCGGCAAGTCGCCGACCATCGTCATGGCCGACGCCGACCTGAAAACCGCGGCGGCCGGGGCCGCCAGCGCGATTTTCTTCAATCAGGGCCAGGTCTGCTGCGCAGGTTCGCGGCTGTATGTGCAGCGCAAGCACTTCGACAATGTGGTGGCGGACATCAGCGACATCGCCAACGCGATGAAACTCGGCAACGGCCTGGACCCGAGCGTCGACATGGGCCCGTTGATCTCGGCGCGCCAGCAGGAGCGCGTGTACGGGTACATCGAAAAGGGCCGGGAAAGCGGCGCGACCATCGCCTGCGGTGGTGAGCAGTTCGGCCCGGGGTTCTTCGTCAAGCCGACGGTGATTGTCGATGTCGATCAGAAGCACTCACTGGTGCAGGAAGAAATCTTCGGCCCGGTGCTGGTGGCGATTCCGTTCGACGACGAAGCCGATGCCCTGCGCATGGCCAATGACAGTCCCTACGGCCTGGGGGCGAGTATCTGGTCGAATGATCTGGCGGCGGTGCACCGGATGATTCCGCGCATCAAGTCGGGATCGGTGTGGGTCAACTGCCACAGCGCGCTGGACCCGGCGTTGCCGTTCGGCGGCTACAAGATGTCCGGGGTCGGGCGTGAGATGGGGTATGCGGCGATCGAGCATTACACCGAGTTGAAGTCGGTGTTGATCAAATTGTGATTTGTAGCGTCCTTTAGGCCGCCTTCGCGGGCAAGCCCGCTCCCACAGGGTTTTGCGTCGATCTCAGGATCATGGCTCAACACAAGTCCACTGTGGGAGCGAGCTTGCTCGCGATGAGGCCGGTCGAGACGGCTCAAATATCAGGGTTTGAATCCCTGAGCCAACAACCAACTCCTGACCATCCTTCCCTGTTCTGTGGTTAACCCAGCCAACACCTGCTCAGCCGGTTCACTGCGCAACCGCCGCACCAGCGGCGCCACCTCCACCCCCTGCACATGCCAGATCCCCAGCGGCTGATCCACCGTGATCACCACCTCGGCCTCGTCGACAAAACCATCGCGCAACACCGGTGCGCGTTCGATTCTCAGCGCATTGAAATCGGCCTCGGCATGGGCGATTTCAGCATCCGGCCATTGCCGCCGGGCCTGCCAGAATGGCTGATCCAGCCAACGCTGCTCATCGGCATAGAAATCCCGGCCGATCCGCGCGAACCGCAGGAACAGCTGTTCCACCCGCTGCTGGTGGAAGCGCCGGGCCAGAGCCGTTCGTTCGGGTTTGCACAACAGCGTGTTGATCACCGTCGGCGCCTGCAACGCCGAGGAGAGCGATTGAAAGATGCCATTGCCCGACAACGGGTCCACGGCCATCGCCGCATCGCCGACCCGAATCCAGTTATCGCCGCACACCTGCGGGTGGAGAATCGCCGTGCTGCTGCGGGCATGCAGCTGCAAATCCAGTTCAGGTTCGCCGCCGAAAAAAACACGGGCCACTGCCGACTCCCCACGTTTTTGCCGGCAGTAATCGAGCAACATGGCCTTGCCCGGCAACCCGGCACTGGCCACGTCCACCGTCCATTGCCAGTAACACTGGCCGTCGGCGCGGCGCGCCATCCACGCCCAGCCGTCGGCAAGGCTTTCCACGGCGCTGGCGGTGCTGCCCGGCGTGCCCTGCCAGCGATTGAGCAGGCTGACGGTCTCCGGTCCGCGCAAGCCTTTACCGAGGGTCGGCGCCTGGCGTCCGCGGGCCTCCACCAGAAAGTCCGCTACCAGCGACTCGTGGCCGTCGATTTCAATTTGATGTCCGGTTGCGCAGGTCTGTACCGACAGCACTCGACCTTCAACAAGATCAACTCCAGCCAAGCGCAAATCCTCGCGCAAGCCGCGATCAAAGGTCGGGCGATCAAGCAGGTATTCAACGTTCTGCGCATGCTGCTGGCCGTTCCAGTTCACCTGTCGCTGCGAAGGCAACGCCGCTTGCGCTAACGCCTGTTGCAGGCCCGCGCCGCGTAACGCTTCCAACACCCGCACGGACACGCCTTCCAGCGCAGCAAAGCGGCGCCACTCGCTGACCAGTGTCACGGCGTAACCCATTCGCCGCAGCCCCAAGGCCACCGCCGCGCCCGCCGGCCCCGCACCCAGAATCACAATCGCTGTCATGGCCCGAAACGCCGTTCGGGGCCACGATAACGTGCGTTCTGTCGCAGAAACTCGATGATCTGCTCGTTGCAGGCATCAGGCTGCTCGACGAGGAACCCGGCGATGTGCCCGCTCAACGCGGCGCAACCGAGGCTCGCCCCGGATTGCCCCGGGTACGTGCCATGCACACAGGCGGCGAAATCCGCCTGGGCGCTGTTGAGCCACGACCACTCCTGCTCGGCGCAGCGCGCATCGCCGGTCACCCGCAGCACCTGCGGATAGTTGGCCGGAAACACCCCTTCGCCCTGGGCCGGACTCGACGCACACAACAGCACGCCCCGGGCCACCGCTGCCGCGCAGGCCGCGCGCAACAGGCTGCGATCCTGGCGCAGGCCGAGGCTCAGATTGATCAGTCGCACGTTCTGCGCCACCAGCCAGTCAATCGCGGTGGCGATCTGCAAGGCGCTGGTGACACCGCGCTGGTCGAACACCTGGGCCACGCAGAACAGCGCCGAGGGTGCACGCCGGCCAATCGCCTCGATCACCGCACTGCCATGCCCCAGCGGATCCTCGCGCAAGTCGCCCTCGGCCAGGCCGTCTTCGAGCAATGAAAAGCGTCGACCGGCGATCACTTGCACCCGTTGCGCCGCCGAATGGCCGCTGTCCACCACACCCACACGCAACTCAGGTTTCATGCAGCACCGTTTTCGAGGTCAGCACGCCGTCGAGCAATTCGAACCGCAGATCGGCATCGGCCAGGGTTGAAGGGCGATGGCTGATCAGGATGCGCGTGCGTGCGGCAAACAAGCGGTCGATGGCGTCGATGACTTCGCGCTCGGTGGCTTCGTCCACCGCTGAGGTCGCTTCATCGAGCACCAGAATCAAAGGGTCCTGCAACAGCGCCCGGGCAATCGCGATGCGCTGCTTCTGTCCACCGGACAACTGCTGGCCGCGCTCACCCAGCGGACTGTCGAGGCCCTCGGGCAAGGACTCGATCAGGCTGTCGAGTTGCGCCAGGCGCGCCACTTCGGTAATCGCCTGGCGGCTGGCGTCCGGCACCGCGTAAGCCAGGTTGTCGGCGAGGCTGCCGCGAAACAGCACGATGTCCTGGCTGACGATGGCAATGCGTCGACGCAACTGGAACAGGTCCAGCTCGCGCACATCGACGTCGCCCAGCAGCACCCGTCCCGATTGCGGATCGTGATGCCGTTGCAGCAGGTCGATCAGGGTGGATTTACCCACGCCCGAACCGCCGCTGAGGGCCACTTTCAAACCGTAGGGAATCCGCGCTTCGATACCGCGCAGGGTCGATTGGCGACCGGGGTGGGCGAAGTGCACGTTGTCGAACCAGAGATCGCCGCCATCGGGCATCGGCCGTGGTCTGGCAGGCGTCGACACGGTCGGCTGTTCGCCGCGCAACTCCATGACCCGGCCGAGGCTGACGGTCATCCGCTGAATCGCCACGTAGAGCCCGAGCAGGCTCTGTACCGGCCCCACGGCCATCCCCAGGTAGGTGGAAAACGCAATCAGCGCACCGAGCTGCCAGGTGCCCTGCACCACCCAGTATCCGCCGATCAGGAAGGCGCAGGCCCGGGACAGCGAGGTCAGCGTGCCGGGCACGGCCTGGGTGAAAAACTCGGTGACTTGCAGGCGCAGCAACTGGCTCATGTAGCCCTGCCCCAGCGTTTCGAGGCGCCGTGCTTCGCGCTGTTGCTGGCCGGCGGACTGGATGAACTTCATCACCGGCAAGGTCTCGACCATGAACGACGACATGTCCGCCGAACGCTCGCGTAGCTGCCGCACATCACGCTCGACCTTGCGCCGCATCCAGCGCAACCAGAGGACATCGAGGGGGATCAGTACCAGGGCCAGCAGCGACAGTTTCCAGGACAGCGTCACCAGCATCGCGATGGCAACCACCAGGCCAATCACGCTCGACACCGCCGAGAACAGCGAGTCCACGGCGAACCGCTGAATCTCCGCGACGTCGCCATCGAGGCGCGACATCAGGTCGCCGATGCGCCGCTGACCGTAAAAGCTCGGCGACAGGGTTTGCAGATGCCGGTACAGGTCATCGCGCAGGGCAAACAGCATGCGCCCGGACAGTCGCGTGTGCAGGTAGCGGTTGATGCCCGAAAGCACCGTGCCCAATAACCCGGCAACGATCATCAGCCCGGCGATCAGCACCAGCATCGGGAAGTTGCGCGCCAGCAGGCCGTCGTCGATCAACAGTTTGGTCAGCCACGGCTGCACCAGCACCAACGCCGAAGCGCAGACCGACAGGCCCAGCAGCCCGGCAATCGCCAGGCGATGGGGGCGCACGAAGCTGTACAGCCAGCGCAGCGACGCCTGCAAGGCCTCGGGGTTCTGGCTGTCGATCAGCCGGACGATCAGGCGTTGCATCAGGAGCGCAACTGTTTGAGCTTGCGATACAGGGTCGCGCGGCTGATGCCCAGGGCGTCGGCGGCGGCCGAGACGTTGCCCTGATGCGCGTCCAGGGACTGGCGGATCAGCTCCAGTTCGTTTTCCCGGATGCTGCCGGCCTGGGGGCGTTCGCTGGCGGTCAATTCGTCGAGCATGCTGTCGGGCAGGTGGTCGAGGGTCAGCACGGTTTCACCCGGTTCGCGCATGGCCAGCGCGGTGCGCAGGACCATCTCCAGCTGGCGGATGTTGCCCGGCCAGTGATAACCGCTGAGCAAGCGATCGAGATCATCGTGCAGGACCACGGCGGGTGCGCCCAGTGTCACCAGCAGGCGGCTGACCAGCGCGGCGAAATCTTCGCGTTCGCGCAGGGCCGGGAGCATCACGCTGATGCCGTTGACCCGGTAGAACAGGTCCTCGCGAAAGTGTTTATCTTCCACCAGACGCTTGAGGTCACGGTGGGTAGCGCAAATCAGTGCGACGTCGATGTCCTGCTCTTCGCCGGCGCCCAGGGGCGCGACCTTGCGATCCTGCAACACCCGCAACAGTCGGGCCTGCAAAGCCAAAGGCATGTCGCCGATTTCATCGAGGAACAGGGTGCCGCCATGGGCCTGTTGCAGGCGGCCGACCATACCGCCCCGGCGTGAACCGGTGAACGCGCCTTCGCGGTAGCCGAACAGTTCGGACTCGATAAGGCCCTCGGGAATGGCCGCGCAGTTCACCGCCACGAAGGGTTTGTCGCAGCGCGCTCCAGCCATGTGCAGGGCGCGGGCGATCACCTCTTTGCCGGTGCCGGTTTCGCCCAATAACAACACCGGCAGTTCGTTGGCCAACCCTTGACGGGCCATGCGCAAGGCACGGGCGTAGCGCGTATTGCTGCCAGCCAGCGCTTCCAGATCCGGTTGCGCCTTGGCCGGTTTCGCCACAGTGCGCGGCGGGCTGCCGACGTTGATCGAGCGTTGCGGCGCGCGCAGGGTTTTATAGAAGAATTCACCCTTGGCGGTCTGCAGGCTGCCGGTGCCGCCCTGATGCAGGCGCGCCAACAATTGCAGACCGTCGACGCCGAGAAACTCCTCGCAGCGCCGACCGACCAGGGCCGAGCGCTCGGCGTGGAGCAACTGACAAGCCTGGGCGCTGACCGCGAGGATCTGCCCGCCAAGGCTGACCGCCAGCAGGCCTTGCCACGGGGATTCGAGGTATTGGCGACGGCTGTGGAAGGCGAGGACGATTTCGTCCGGGTAACTGGCGTTGAACACCCGGCTTTCGATCTGGCTGACGGCCATGGCCAGCAGCGCGGTGCTGTCGTGGGCGCGGCCGAGCGGGCCTTCGCGGGTCAGGTCGAGAACGCCGAGGATGTCGCCCTGAGGGCAATGGATCGGCACCGAAGTGCAGGAAAAATCACTGAGGCGATCCAGATAATGTTCGCCGCAATCGATCAGGGTCGGCCGGGCTTCCACCAGTGCCGTGCCGAGGGCGTTGGTGCCGCGGACCGCTTCGCTCCAGCAGGCGCCGAGGGTGATGTCCTGCAGGCCACTGCCCTTGAGGCGATCGGCGCGGCCTTCGACGGCGAGGATGGTGGCGTCGGAGTTGGCGAGGATGATCAGCCCTTCCTTGCCCTGACGCTCGGCCAGGTAATCGATGGCCGGCAACGCGGCGTCGATCAGCAGGCGATTGCTGGCCAGCAACAGGTCCAGGCTGGCGCTCGATTCCAGCGCCAGCTCGTGCTTGGCATTGAAATGCACGCCATGGCTCAGGCTGCGTCGCCACGAGGCATCGATTTCCGCACGCAGGACGCCATCCGGCACTTCGCCTTCCAGGTGCAGCTTTTCCCGGGCCAGCCGGGCTTCGCGATGCAGTTTGGGGGAGTTTGTTTTTATCAGCGTCATCAAGCGCTCCGGGTCGTCCGCCCTTGCGCCTTCATACGTCGGCGCCCTGCCGCAATCTTTACGTTAACGTAAGGGCTATGGCAAGTGCCGTAGGGCGTTTGTGTTCCGTCAGGTGGGCCGCATTATCGTTCTTCGCGGGCAAGCCCGCTCCCACAGGTTCAGTGCCGTCCGCAAATCTGCGGTTTTACTCGGACACGGTGGGAGCAACCGTCTTTCCCCTGCCGCTCGTCACCGTCATTCGGTGCCGTCCCGCAACAATGCGCGGGCCCAACCAGGAGTTCGATTCCAACCTGCTTTAGTGAGCTCCAGTACGCTGCTGCCCCCCTATGCCCATTGGGCAATTGAACGGAATGAGAAAGGGAGGGCATCCAGTGCCCTCCCCTCCGTCTTCCACACTCCCTGCGACAGGACTTGTCAGGACCTCAAGAAGCCAGGATGAAGTCCGAGGCAGTAACGGTTGTTGCGTCGGCCACACCTACCAGGGTGATGGAGTCAGCGCCGAAGTTGACCAACGTATCCGCACCGAGATCGACGACGTTGACGCTACTGCCAAAGGTCGCTGCCGTGATGTTCAACGAGGCGATATTGAGCAGATCCTGGCCGCCCGCCGCGTCGGTATCGAAGCCGATGATCCGGTCATTGCCGAAGGCCGCTGCGAACACGAAGACATCGTTGCCAGTGCTGGCAAACATCGTGTCGTTACCGGCACCACCCACAATACTGTCGTTGCCGGCACCGCCATCGATGACGTCGTTGCCGGCGCCACCGAGCAATGTGTCGTTGCCGTCGGCGCCGTTGAAAATGTCATTACCCACCCCACCGGTGATGACGTTGTTCGACGCGTTGCCGGTGCCGACAAAGTTGCCGACGCCGGTGTACAGCAGGTGCTCGGTGTTGGCGCCCAGCGTGTAACTGGACAGCGAGGTCTGTATGGAGTCCTCACCGCTACCCGCCACTTCGATCACCCCGTCCGCGGCTGAGTCGACGCGGTAGGTGTCATTGCCGAGTCCGCCTTCCAAGCGGTCGGCCCCCGCACCGCCATCGATGACGTCGTTGCCGAGGCCACCCAGCAATGTGTCGTTGCCGTCACCGCCGTTGAGGCTGTCATTACCCAGCCCACCGGTGATGATGTTGTTCAACGCGTTGCCGGTGCCGACGAAGTTGCCGGCTCCGAGGTAGAGCATGTGCTCGACATTGGCGCCCAGCGTGTAGCTGGTCAGCGTCGTCTGTACGGAATCGGCCCCCTCGCCCGTCACCTCGACCACCAGGTCCCCGGCTGAATCGACGCGGAAGGTATCGTTGCCGGCTGCGCCGACCATCGCATCATTACCCGCACCGCCCGTGAGAACGTCGTTGCCGGCACCACCCATCAATGTGTCGTTGCCGTCACCGCCGTTGAGGGTGTCATTGCCCACCCCACCGGTCATGACGTTATTCAACGCGTTGCCGGTACCGGTGAAGTTGCCGGCTCCGAGGTAGAGCAGGTGCTCGACATTGGCGCCCAGTGTGTAACTGGTCAGGGTCGTCTGTACGGAGTCCGCTCCCCCACCCGCCGCCTCGGTCACCAGGTCCCCGGCCGAGTCGACGCGGAAGGTATCGTTGCCGGCTCCGCCGACCATTGCGTCATTACCCGCACCGCCAGTGATGACGTCGTTACCGGCACCACCGACCAATGTGTCGTTGCCGTCACCGCCGTTGAGAATGTCATTACCCACCCCACCGGTGATGACATTGTTCAGCGCGTTGCCGTTGCCGGTGAAGTTGCCGGCTCCGAGGTAGAGCAGGTGCTCGACATTGGCACCCAGTGTGTAACTGCCCAGCGTGGTCTGTACCGAATCCTGACCCTCGCCCGTCAACTCGGTCACTACGTCCCCGACTGAATCGACGCGGTAGGTGTCGTTGCCGGTTCCACCCGCCATCTGGTCATTGCCCGTACCGCCATTGAGGAAGTCGTTGCCCGCGTCGCCATTGAGGATGTCGTTGCCGCCCAAGGCGTTCAGGATGTCGTTGCCAGCACCTCCGCTGGCCACGTCGTCGCCCGCCGTGCCGGTCCATACGTCGACACCGGCGGTACCGACAAACACATCACTGACCACTGTCGTTGCAGCCGAGGTGACTCGCTCCAGTGTGCCGAGGTCATCGGTGTAGCTGGCGACGACACGCAGTTGCTGGCCGACCTGTGCCTGGTCGGGCGTGAAGGTTGCGCCCGTCGCGCCGGCGATGTCGGTAAAGATCGCGCCGCTCCCCACCTGCCACTGATGGGCAATCACCGAGGTCGTGGTCCCGTTGGCGTCGGTGAACGCATCCGTAGCGGTGAGTACCGAGCCTTTCGCCGGGGTCGTATCGCTGATCAGCACCGTTCCGACCGGCAGGACATTGACGGTGCCGGTACCGGCCGCCGCGATCGGTGCGGTCGGCGCCGAGAACACCTCTTCCAGCACGCCATTGGCGTCCCTGTAGACTGCCCTGACGCGCAGGGCCAGACCCGCTGCCACGACGAGTTCCGGGATAGCCGGTACGGCGCCGATGAGGGTCGCCGGTGGTGGGACCCTGAGTTCCGAGCCCACCGTGACAGTCGTGCCCTCTGCGCGCGCGACCTCGCCGGCGGCAAAGAAGGTAATGTCTTCGAAGACACCCGAGCCCGGGCGCGCTTCGAACTGCCAGAAGTAACTGATCGGCCCGGTGATCGCGCCACCGGTAGCGGTATTGTTGGCATCGGTAATGTCAGCCGCCGATACCGTCAGCCGCTGGCCGACGGAGGGCGTTGGATCGTCGATCCTCAGCGAACCGACTGGCTCCGCGTTCAAACCGCCGAGCACGAGCGCCTGATCGGAGAACTGCAACCGCTCGATATGGCTGAGGGTGTCGGTCCCGTCCCTGCCGGCGACACTGTCGGTAACCGTAAAGGTGCCGTTGACGTTCTCCACCACGGTGTAATCCGCCAGATTGCCGGAGAACAACGCCGTGTCGAAGTCAGGACCGGTCGCCGTCAGGATTTCGCGCACGATCTGGAGTTGGCCGGGGTTATAGGTGCCGTTCAACATGAGCGGGACCAGGGGCGTCATGCTGTCGAAGGTAGCGATTTCCGGACCGGTGCCATCGATGTTCTGCCGCACGCTGATGCGCACGTTGAGCCACTTGTCGCCGTCAATCAGGTCGTCGCCGCCGCGGCCCTGGATGATGTCGCTGCCGGCGCCACCCAGGAGGATGTTGCCCCCGTCGAACTTGTCGTCGGCCGTGCCGGCGATGCCATCCGCGCCGTTACCGGCGCTACCGACCAGGTCCCGCAGACCGCTGATCAGGTCGAAGTTGGTGAGCACGCTGCCCTTGGCGCCAGCGACGGCGAGCAAGTCGGCAGTGGAGTCATCGCCGCTGAGGAAGTCGGCATGGGCCGATCCCGACAGCCCTTCCACCAGGTCCAGCCGGGCAAGGATCGACGCGTTGGAACCAGGCACCGCCGGTTGATCGAAGAAGCGCAGCCTGGAGTTGAGGTCCATGGTCACGCCGCTCGGATCATCCTTGTAGGTCGCCCAGTCGTACCCGGAGAACCCGATGAAACGGTCCGCCTCGCTGGGACTGCCGACCATGATGTCATCGCCGCCCTCCCCGTCGAAGTTGTCCGGTCCGCCATCGCCCATGAAGACGTCGTTGCCATTGATCGGATCGTTGCCGAAGGGGTCGAAGTTGTCACCGGCAACGCCATCGGCGGATCCGCCCTGGATCCAGTCATCGCCTTCGCCACCGCGCGCGAATTCGTTCGCCTTGCTGCCGAGGATGAAGTCGTTACCCAGGCCACCGCTGGAGTCAGCCGCGTCTTCACCGGTGATGATGAAGTCCTGGCCGGCCTGGCCGAGGATCAGGTTGAGGCCGTTGCCGCCCTGGATGACGTCGTTGCCGTCCTCACCGTGGATGACATCGTCGCCCCCCATGTCGGTGATGATGTCGTCACCGGTACCGCCAAGGAGTTGGTCGTTGCCGTATCCGCCATCGATCCGGTCGTTACCGCCATCGCCGTAGACCGTGTCGTCGTCCGAGTCACCGGCTATGAGGATGTCGTTGCCGGCCGTACCGCCCAACACGACCGTATCGGCACCGGTGTAGTGCAGGTAGTTGGTATCCGGGCCCGTTGTGTTGGGGTTGTCGCGGATCACCAGTGGCGTGAGGAAGTCAGTGCGCGGTGAGCCAATCGGGTGGTCCGACGGACCAAACGGATCGGCATTGGCCGGCAGATCGTCGGCGGTGCCGACAATGCCGTCGGGTCCGGCAATCACACTGGGGTTGTACTGGTTCGCCTGGTTGACCTCCAACGTGTAGGCCGGCGTCAGGAAGACTCTGGCCGAAAGGTGTGTGGCATCGGTATTGGCCATTACCAGCGAGGCGAACGTGTTGTTCTCCAGTTCGGCGCCAAAGTCCATCGAGGCGGTGCGCTCCAGATAGTAGAAGCGGTCACCGTCCTGGAGTTTCTCCATCTGGTTCTCGAAGACGAAGTTGAAGGTCGAGCCGAGCATGCCGCCAAAGGGCATCTTCTCCTCGGCCAGCCCGCCAACCCAGAAGTCGACCGCATCCAGGCCGGTGATGGTCACATCGTCTGCCGTGTGCAAAACGCCGTCCGTACCCGCGGTGCTGGTCCAGGCGCCAGTGCTGTTGAGGAAGTCGATGCGATCGGCCGGCGCCCCCGCACCGCCGAGCACCAGCAGCGAAGCCGCTGCGCGCTTGTCCGCCAACGTGATGGCATCAGTGATGCTCGAATGCGTGCCGTAGGCGGCGATGAAGTTGATCAGCGATTCCGGGTGTTTTATGTGCTGCACGAAATCAGCCCAGCTCGTGTAGGGCTTGAGCTCTGCGTCGCCGGTGGGCCCATAGAACTCCCGCCGCGCCGCGTTCAGGGACGGAACGCCGGTATCGCGGCCACGCGCCAGGTTGATGGCGGGCAGATCGAGCGGCAGGCCCAGCAGGTTGTTGCGCAGGGCTTCGGTGACGAACTCATCGATCTCGTTGCCGACCTGGCGGGTCACGCCACGCACGATGGCACCGGCCGCCTCTTCCGGAGTGGGGCCGCTGCCCGCGAACTCGAGCGGGTTGAGGAAGGCCTGGATCAGCCCGATATCGCTCGAGGCAAAGTTCGGATCGAGCCGGTCGACCTGCTCCAGCAGCATCGAGTGCCCGAAGCGATAGACGGTGTGTGCGAACTCGGCAACGATGCTCGGATCGATCGCGGTGTCGTACACCTGGCCCGGGGCGAAGAAGGGATCGACCATCGGCTGGATGGTCCGCGCGAACTCCTCGAACACCAGGTGCTGGTACTGCATCTCGGTACCGAACTTCGCCGTCTGGAACAGGCGCTCGCCGTTCCAGTCCAGGGTCGAGGTGTCGGCGGGAACGGCAGTGACGGGCGTCAGCAGCCACTCGTTGAGGAACGACACATCGCCGCTTGCCGCTGTCGCCAGGACCACCTCCTTGGTGTGATCGACCAGGCGGTTGTGCTCATGGTGGAAGATCGAGTGGACGGTGGTCAGGCCGATGTTCTCGTTGACCCGGCCGTCGCCGGCGATGTAGTGCGCGTCCAGCAGTTCGTTGTCGTAGAAGCCCGGCGCAGGCGTACCGCCAACGACATTGTCGGCATCGGGCAGGAGTGCCGCGCCGGTCTGGTCGTCCACCGGAACGGCGGTGTGCGCAATGTCGTTGAGGAAGGCATGGCCAGTGCGCGCGGCGTTGGCCAGGCTGATGGGCGCCGCAGGATTGCCTTCAACGAGCACATCGTCGGCCGTGCCGGCAATGCCGTCCGGGCCCAACATCACCACCTGAGGGAAGCCGTTCGGCCCCTTGATGAAATTGCCGTAGGCGTCGGTCGCCAGCAGCGGCACGTTATCGAAATCGGCATCGGTGAGATTGATCCCGAGCAGATCATGGGCTTGCGCCTTGACCACCTTCCAGGTGGCCATGCCGCCGATCTGGACGTCGTCGGCAGAGCCGAACACGCCATCGGCGCCCAGATCACGATTTTCGATCAATTTGCCGGTGGCCACCGGATCGCCCGCTGCGTTGAGCTCATAGGCACGCAGGAACACCTGGTGCGAAGGATGCGAGCTGTAGGTCTGGTTCTGGTCGACAAACGGCGAGGTGGTGTTGGTGTTCTCGTGGATGTCGTCGGCCGTGCCCAGGATGCCATCGGGGCCGGGCTGATTGGTGGCGCGCGTCAGCACCATGAAGTTGGTCGGGCTGCCGGGCACGAACAGTGGGTCATCCGGCTGCAGCGGAATGAACACGGTGCCCGAACCGCCCTTGGTGACGAGATCCAGGCCATGGTCGAAGAACTGGCCGAAGAAGGTCATCCATTGGTTGAAGGGCGCGGTCAGGGCCGCGTCGGGACTCACGTTCGGGTCGAAGAAGGTCTGGAACGTGCTGCCGTCGGTGCGGGTTCCGGTCACCACCTGCGCGCCGGCCTTGAGGACATCGTCAACCGTGCCGAGGATGCCATCCAGGCCGGGGTCGAAGGTGGCCGCGACCGCTGCCGGGTTGTTGGCGGTCTGGTCGACGATCAGGTTGCTGATGGTGCGCGGTTGCGAGTCGATCACCAGGCCGCTGGTCTGGGTGTAACTCGTGCCGGCGTCGGCCGGGCGGAAGTCCGGCGTGGTCAGGCGCGGGAATACATTATCGGCGGCACCGAACTCGGGATGAAGCAGGTTGTTTTCCGTCCCTTCGACCGTGCGCAAACCGTAGGGCACGCGTATGTTCGGCAGCAGAGAAACCAGGTTCTCACCGGCCGCGTGGTGTTCGGCTATCTTGATCTGGTCAAGGATGAACGCCAGGTCCGATTGCGTGTAACGCACACCGTTGCTCGGGGCACTGGTCTGCGGATCGATCAGCGAAGGCGCTGGTGCGGGGGCTGGCGCCGCGGCCACTATTGCCGTGGTCGGTGCCGAGAATACCTGCTCGGTCACGCCATGATCGTCCGCATAAATGCCTTTGACGCGCACGGCCAGGCCGGCAAGATCCGGGGTCACCGTGAGCGTGGGCGCGTCAGCTCGGGTAAATCCGATACCGATGCGGCCTGGCCCGAGGATGATGTCCTCGAACACGCCCGAACCCGGTGTCGCTTCAAACTGCCATATGTAACTGATCGAGTTGTGGATCGCCCCGCCCGCGTTGTCGGCATCGCTGAGGCCTGCCGCCGACACGGTCAGCGTCTGGCCAACGGTCGGCGCGGTGTTATCCACCGTCAGCGCACCCACCGGCTCAGCGTTGAGCCCGGGCACTAGGACCATCGACTGATCGGAGAACTGCAGCCGTTCGATGTGGGTGAGACGGTCGGTTTCTTCCTTGCCGACATTGTCGGTCACGCTGACGATGTCGTCGCTAAAGTCGAGCGCCGTGCCGTTATCGTTGACGGAGACGGTGTAGTTCGCCAGTGGGCCCAGGAAGTTGACGGTGTCGAAGCCACCCACGCCCGGCAGGATCTCCCGCACGGCGACGAGCTGGCCCGGATTGTAGGTGCCGTTCAACATCAGCGGGATCATCTGCGTCATGCTGTCGAAGCTGGCGATCTCCGGCCCGGTGCCATCCAGATTCTGATGCACGCTGATGCGCACGTTGAGCCACTTGTCGCCGTCGATGAGGTCGCTGCCGCCACGGCCTTCGATGATGTCGCTGCCATCGCCGCCGAGGATGATGTTGCCCGCGCCGAACTGATCGTCGGCCGTGCCCCCGATACCGTCGGCTCCGAAACCGGCGCTGCCGACAAAGTCCCGCAGGCCGCTGACGAGATCGAAGTTGGTGAGGATGCTGCCCCTGGCCGTGATGTTGGCGATGATGGCCGCGTTTTGTTCATCGCCGCGCAGGAAGTCGGAGAAGGCCGACCCCGACAGGCCCTCCACTTCCGCGAACCGGTCATAGACCGCATCGGGCGATTGCCCCACTGCACCCACGATATCGCCCGCCGCATTGGGCACCGCGTGATAGGGGCTGAAGAAGGGAACGACCATGTCGACGGTCACGCCGTACTTGTCATTCTTGTAGGTGGTCCAGTCGAACCCGGACATGCCGTCCATCTTGTCCTGGGCATCGCTGGCGACGAAGACATCGTCGCCACCTTCACCGATCATTTCATCGAATCCGCCGGTGCCGATGAAGATGTCGTTGCCGGGCACATCGTCGGTCAGAGTCGGGCTCATGTTATCGCCGGGCGCACCGTCCTGGGTGCCGCCTTCGATCCAGTCGTCACCTTCGTTGCCGGTCGGCGCGAGGTTGACCTTGGCGCCGAGAATGAAGTCGTCGCCCGCGCCGGCGAAGGTCATCGTGATGTCTTCGGTGGTGATGATGAAGTCTTTGCCCGCGCCGCCGAACACCAGGTTGTTGAGACCGAGGGTCGAGTTGCCGGCCTGGATGACGTCGTTGCCGTCTTCGCCGCGCAGGGTGTCGCTGCCGCCGATGTCGGTGATGATGTCGTCGCCGGCACCGCCAAAGACGTTGTCGTTGCCGTAGCCACCGTCGAGCCGATCGTTGCCGGCATCGCCATAGACGGTGTCGTCGTCCGAGTCACCGGCAATGAGGATATCGTTGCCGGCCGTACCGCCCAACACGACCGTGTCGCCGCCGGTGTAGTGCAGGTAGTTGGTGTCCGGGCCCACTGTGTCGGGGTTGTCGCGGATCACCAGCGGCGTGATATGGTCAATCCTTGGTGAGCCGATCGGGTGGTCCGACGGGCCAAACGGGTCGGCGTTGGCGGGCAGATCGTCGGCCGTGCCGACGATGCCGTCCGGACCGGCCACCACACTCGGGTTGAACTGCTGCGTCTGGTCGACCTCCAGGGTGAAGGCCGGTGTCTGGAATATGTTGGCCGCCAGGTGTGTGGCGTTGCTGTTGAGCATCACCAGATTGGAGAACGAATTGTTCTCCAGCTCAGTGCCGAAGTTGAGGCCTGCGGTGCGGGCCAGATAGTACAGGCGGTCGCCGTTCTGCAGGTTTTCCAACTGGGTTTCGAAGACGAAGTTGAAGCTCGAACCCAGCAGGCCGCCAAAGGGCATTTTCTCTTCGGCCAGGCCACCGATCCAGAAGTCGATGGAGTCCAGGCCGGTGGTGGTCACGTCGTCTGCGGTGTGCAGAATGCCGTCCGCACCGGCGTTGCTGGCCCAGACACCGGTACTGTTCAGGAAGTCCAGGCGATCGGCCGGGGCCGTGGCGCTGCCGAGCACCAGATCCGCCGCCGCGGCGCGCTTGTCCGCCAGCGTCGTAGCGCCAGTGATGGTTGAATGCGTACCGTAGGCGGCGATGAAGTTGATCAGCGATTCCGGGTGTTTCATGTGCTGCACGAAATCGGCCCAGCTCGTGTAGGGGGTCAACTGGCTGTCGCCGGTCATGTGGTAGAACTCACGCCGCGCCGCGTTCAGCGACGGGATGCCGGTTTCGCGGCCGCGTGCCAGGTTGAGCGCGGCAAGGTCGAGCGGCAGGCCGACCAGGTTGTTGCGCAGAGCGTCAGTGACAAACTCGTCGATCTCGTTGCCGACCTGCCGTGTGACACCGCGCACGATGGCGCCAGCCGCCTCCTCCGGCGTGGGGCCGCTTGCAGCAAACGCAAGAGGGTTGAGGAAGGCCGCGATCAGGCCGGTCTGTTGATTGCCCGGGTCAACCGGATTGCCGTCACCGACGACATTGAAGTTGGGGTCGAAACGATCGACCGTCTCCAGCAGCATCGAATGGCCGAAGCGAAAGACCGTGTGCGCGAACTCGGCGACGATCGCCGGATTGACGGTGGTGTCGTTGCCCATAGGCGCCAGGAACACGTCCACTTGCGGCTGGATGGTGCGCGCGAACTCCTCGAACACCAGGTGCTGGTACTGCATCTCGGTGCCGAACTTGGCGGCCTGGAACAACCGCTCGCCGTTCCAGTGCAGGCCTGCGATGTCGGCCGGCGTCACGGGCAGCGCGGTCACTTGGGCGTCGGGCATCAGCCACTTGTTCAGGAAGTCGAGGTCGGCGGAGGCCAGCACTGTCTCCTTGGTCTGGTCAATCAGCCGGTTGTGCTCACTGTGGAAGATCTCATGCACCGTGGTCAGGCCGATGTTCTCGTTAACGCGGCCATCACCGGCGATGTAGTGCTTGTCGAGCAGTTCGTTGTCGTAGGTGCCGGGGGCTTGCGGACCGCCAATGACGGTGTCCGCGTCAGCCGTCAGGCCGCCGGTGGGGTCGGCGCTGTGGGCAATGTCGATGAGGAACTGGTGGCCGGTGCGAACAGCGTTCGTCAGGCTGATCGGCGCGGCCCGGTTACCCTCGACCAGCACGTCATCGGCGGTGCCGGCGATGCCGTCCACGCCCTTCATCACGACTTGGGGGAGACCGTTGGGCCCCTTGATGAAGTTGCCGTAGGCATCGGTCGCCAGCAACGGTACGTCGAACACGTCTGCATCGGTCAAGTTGATGCCGAGCAGATCACGGGCCTGGGCCTTGACGACCGCCCAGGTGGCCATGCCGCCGATTTCGACGTCATCGGCAGTGCCGAAATGCCCATCGACGCCCAGGTCACGATTGGTGATCAGCTTGCCGGTGGCCACCGGATCGCCGGCGGCGTTGAGCTCATAGGCGCGCAGGAACACCTGGTGCGACGGATGCGAGCTGTAGGTCTGGTTCTGGTCGACAAATGGCGAGGTGGTGTTGCTCTGCTCGTGGATGTCATCGGCGGTGCCCAGGATGCCGTCGGGGCCAGGCAGATTGGTGGCGCGCGTCAGCACCATGAAGTTGGTCGGGCTGCCCGGCACGAAAAGCGGGTCATCCGGCTGCAACGGAATGAACACGGTGCCGCTGCCGCCCTTGGTCACGAGGTCAAGGCCATGGTCGAAGAACTGGCCAAAGAACGTCATCCACTGGTTGAACGGCGCGGTCAGGCCCGCGTCCGGCGTAATGTTGGGGATCTGGAAGACGGAAACGTCGTCGGCGGTGCCGAACAGACCATCCAGGCCTGGGCTGGTGACGACCTGCGAATCCGGATTAGCCGCTGCGGCCGCGACCGCCGCCGGGTTGTTGGCGGTCTGGTCCACGATCAGGTTGCTGATGGTGCGCGGCTGCGAGTCGAAGACGGCACCGCTGGTCTGCAGGTAGGAGGTCGGCGTGGTTCCGCCAGGGTCGGCGGGCCCGAAGAAGCCGACCGGCTGGACCTGCGCGGTATTGAACACTGGCGTCGTCATGCGCGGGAAGAAATTGTCGGCGGCACCGAACTGTGGATTGGCCAGGTTGTTGTAGATGCCGGTTACGGTGCGCAGGCCGAAGGGGACTTCTACGTTCGGCAGCATGTCTATCAGACTCTCGCCTGCCGCATGCCGTTCGGAGATGAAGATTTGTTCGAGAATGAACTCTAGATCGGACTTGATGAAGCTGGCCATGGCTGTTTCCTCGATGCTTGGCAATCAGGAAACCACACGCATAAAACACCGCTGCAAACGCGTGGTTTAGTGCTGAACCCCATAAACAGAAAATCGAAAATTGCACGACGGGACCTGGTACCACGGCCGCACCGAACCCTTGCCCGATTGCGTGCAATCAGCAGTGCTCGACCGAGGATTGATTCCCCGTGACAACCGTATCTACAGGCGGGTATTGCGTCTCAAGGAGGCGACGGCCCATGAACGCAGGTCGAATAGAAGGTGTGACTTGCTAATGGCCCCGTCACGTATCGGGGCTTTATGCATCTGTCCATGGAGCACTCTCAGGCATGGGGGGCTTGTCACAGATGCCACACATCCAGCGATCAGAGTCCGGGACTTCCTGAGGGGTGATGGCACGGTTCTGCGTCCATGCGGCTTCGTCAACAAGCCTTTTATCCATGAGAAAACTGGCATCGACTACGAATTGACTAGTATGTATGGGAGAGTGGTTGCTCACGCCTGCTGGAGGCGTCAGGAAATCATTCAAACCATTGGTTTGGTTTTGATTGAGCTGAGCACTATGGGTCATAACCCCAGGCTGTTTTGGCCGGAAGTAACGATTACCCAGTCTGTTTGAGAATCTTTTTAAAATACTCATCGCGCCTCCCGCCCTCAACCTCAAACACCAGTTTTACACTCCATTGAAAATGAGTATTGAAGGGCTACCCGGATGTGTACAGAGACGAAAGCCCAGCCAAATTCCGAGACCTTGGTCAACGAATCGGATCAGACCTTGGTCGAATCGGACCCTGGCCTAAAGTCCCATGGAACAGGGCCCGGGAGACCGGGCACCGGTGCGAAACTGCGCCATTTGAGCCGCTCAACCCAGTTCGTGATCTGCGCCACAATCATTCTGGGCTTGACCATGACGTTCGTTGGCAATCTCGTAAGCCAGAGCATCGAAGATGCAGCGGTTCAAACGGCGGCAGAGACGGGCGCGCGTTACATGCAGAACTTTCTCGAACCTTTCGTCCAGGAATTGACCACGGCAAAGGAACTCCCCGATGAAACCATTCAGACCATTGACCACCTGCTGTCCAGCACCTCACTCAGTACGCATGTTGTCTCGGTGAAGATCTGGTTGCCGGACGGCACGATTGTCTACAGCACCGACAAATCCACGGTGCAGAAAACCTTTCCGACAGAGGAGATCTCACAGGCGCTGACCGGCAAGATCTATACAGAGTTCGACAATGATCCTGGAAGTTATGCGGTGGACGATATTGAAGATGCCTTTGAGCGAAGCCTGAATATTCCGTTCTATGAAATATTTGCTCCACTGCGCGAAGCGGGTACTGGAAAGATTATTGCGGTGGGTGAGTTCTACGAAACCGCGGAGGCGTTACAGCGCGAAATCAATAACGTTCGCAAGAAAGTGTGGGCGATTGTCGGGGCAGCAACGACAGCCATGATTTTACTGTTGTTTTTTATCGTTCGGCGTGGTGACAAGATAATAAAACTGCATGAAACAGCACTTAAATGGCGAATGGATGAGCAAACCAGATTGCACTCAAACAATGCCGCCCTTCAGCGCAAAGTCACTAAAGCCAATCGCGAGTTCTCCAGAATCAATGAACTTACTCTGCGGCGGATCGGAGCAGATCTGCATGATGGTCCTGCCCAACTGTTGGCACTTATTCTCCTTCGCCTTGAAGAGCTCGAATCTTCGGAAGGCGCCTCGGATGTAGAAGCCCTGGAAATGATCAGGCGTGCCGGCGAGGATGCTTTAAACGAAGTGCGGGAAATATCACTTGGCCTGGCACTTCCGGAAGTCAATGACCTGACCCTGCACGATGCCCTGGTATTGCTGGCCGAGCGGCACGAAGAGCGAACCGAGACGCGAGTCGAGCTGCACCTTGGTACGCTCGCGGAGGATGTACCGATAGCGCTTAAAATTGGTATTTACCGCTTCGCCCAGGAAGCGTTGAACAATGCCTATGTTCACGCCGGGGGAAAAGGCCAAAAACTCAGCGCCTCGCACTCTGAAGGATTGCTGGAAGTGCAAGTCGAGGATGCGGGGATGGGTATTTCAACCGAGAAACCGAGTGTGCCAGGTCGAGGTAGAACTCGTCTGGGTCTTGTCGGCATGCGCTATCGCGTCGAATCCCTCGGCGGCGTATTCAGCATTGAATCGGCTCCCAATGCCGGAACCAAAGCCAGGGCGCAGTTCAAAATCTGATAACCCGTACCAGATTGATCATTGCGCCCAAGTCACCGCAAGCGCTTATGGCTCGTTATTCGACTTCCTGTTGTCATTCCAGTCGCGCCGTTGAAGAGCACCACACAGGCTGGATATATGGTCACTCTCCCAATGCCGTATCACTGCAGCCACCGCCTGCGTCCGGTTACGAACGCGCAGCTTGTACATGACATTCGTCATGTAGTGTTTGATGGTCTTCTCGCAGAGCTCAAGCTTGATAGCCACCTCGCGGTTGGTCAGGCCCTTCGATACCTCTCGGATAACCTGTTCTTCGCGATGGGTCAGCTCGACCTTTGGCTTGTCACCCGCATTCTTTCTGATATTGCTCAACAGCCTGCCGGCAAGTTTAGGGGTAATGAAGGTTTCACCTCCGGCAACATTTCTGATGGCTTGCACAAGCTCAAGACCGCTGATGCCTTTCAACGCATATCCCTGCGCGCCCGCTTCGAGAGCGGAATAGGCGTCCTCGATGGACTCGGATACCGTCAGCATCAATACTCTAACGGCCGGTGAAGACGCCGAGATCGCTCGCACGGCAGCAAAGCTGTCGCCCGGCATATTGACATCCATCAGCAAGACATCCGGAGCAAAACGAGCGGCTATTTCCATGGCATCATCGGCAGACCCGCCCTGCTCGACCACCTGAAAGTCAGCTATTTTCTTCAGCGCCATTGTGACCCCATCCCTTAACAGTGGGTGATCGTCAACAATGCCAATCTTGATCGTGGGACTCATAAGAAGCTCCTCATGAGAGGCGATGGAGCTCAAGGTTGATGTCGTAGATTTCATTTTTCACCCCTCGCGTCCGGCTGAATCCGGCAAGCCCTGGCGTCTCCATGATGTCCGGGACGACGGCTGTTTCGGGTGCCTGAGGTGGTGCAACAAATGAGCCATTACCCAGGGCGAAGAAAAAGCACAGATTAATGAACAGGCTGTTTCAGAATGTTTCAAGCGAGAGGAAGCGTGAGGGGGGAATATTCCTCAACTTTGGTGGTAACCGCCCAGTTGGGTGGGTGTAATGCCCCATTTATGGAGAGAGGGGCGGCCCTGTTGCACCGGCCGCTTTTGCCAGGGGCTGCCTGCCCCCGCAGCCTGGCGGACTTTGCTGATCCGGCTTGATGCGATGCTACGGGACGGCATCCATGGCTGTACCTGACGGCCTGTTGCAGACCGTCACCCCCACCGTTGGCCAATCAGGGTTTACGCGCAATGATCACCTGGCTCTTGGCTACCACCGCATCCAGCGCCTGCTTGATCTGTGTACCCCGTGGCGAAGCCAGGATCGCCTGCCAGGTGTCCGCCCAGTGGTTGAGCAATGGATGGTCGGGGTTGCTGAAGTCGACCTTGGCTTCCCAGAACAGCAGCATCCACATCGACCAGTAGAATCCATACTGGCTGTGGCTGATCACTTCCAGGCCGGCATCGCTGACCATGGCCTTGAACTGCGCTTCGCTGATGATGCGGATGTGGTTGGGCTTCTGGAAGTACTCGGCCGCCGCGATGTCTTTCTGCAGGTCTTCGGAGCTGGGGTGCGGGACGCTCAGCAGATACAACGCTCCCGGTTTACCCACTCGCACCAGTTCAGCGAGGAACTGGGCCGGATCGTCCACATGCTCGATGACCTCGGTCGATACCACCCGAGTGGCGGTCGCATCCGCAATCGGCAGCGGGTTGCAATCGGTGACGTGGCATTCGACGTCGCGGGCCGATGTATCGCCCAAGCGCTGGCGGGTCGCTTCGACCTTGGCCGCGTCGATATCGGCGATGATGATCTTCGCTCCGCGCATCCCGCAGAAATGCACGTTGCCGCCGTCGCCACAGCCCACATCCAGCAGTGTGTCCTCGGGAGTCACGGGGAAGCCCCTGAACAGTTCGCCGGTCTGCTGATTGAACCAGCCGCTGAGCATGGCGTCGTGCAGGCCGAGCATATAGGGGTCGACCTTCTCCGCCAGGGGTGGGGCAGGCGCAATCTCTGGCTGCACAGGCGCGGGCGTGCCCGCCGTGAGTTTCTTCAAAAGGCTCAGCATGAGGTGGCTCCAGAGGATGAGACGGCTGTTCGGGAGGTGCCCAGGCGTTTGACCAGCGAGGCGCCGCGGTTGCGCATGGGCATTTCGATGTAGCGATAGTTGAGTTCGCTCAGCAGCACGATCAGGCCGCCTGCCATCAGCAACATCAGTATCGGATGGCCAGCCGGGCTGGGCAGCCCGGCAGCCTGCAAACGGAAAATGAATTCACGCACCAGCAAGTAGGCCGGGATATGGATCAGGTAGATCCCGTAGGAACGGCTGCCGACCCACGTCATCAGGTGCTTGAACACGCCGCGCGGCAACAGGTAATCGCGGTTGTAGGAAGCGATCCAGACCAGCACTGCGCACAGCACCGCGATCACACCGATCCGGTAATGGGTAAAGGTAAAGCGATCCGTGGCCATGTAGCTGAGCAGCAGCGACACCGTGATCAGTGCGGCAACACCCGCCCATGGACGACGCAGGAATGTGGGCTCCCAGCGCAGGTACGACGGTTGCGTACTCCACATCGCCAACAGCACGCCAAGGGCCAGCGCGTCGGTGCGCACCACCATCAGGATCGGCGTGCGCAAGGTGAACAACTGCACCGCAACCAGCGCCAGCAAAAGCCACACTAGGTGTTTGCGAAACAGCACGATCATCAGCGGGAACAGCAGATAGAACTGTTCTTCCAGCGACAGGCTCCAGTACACGAAACTGGTGCCGTACTCGTAGCGATAGAAACTGTCGGCAAAGCGGAAATTGGCGTACTGCGCGACGCCGGCCAGGGTCGCCTGAAGGTTCGCGTGCAGGGTGCCGAAGGCGCCGGAGCGGTTGAGAAAAAGGCACGCCAGCAACATCAGCGCCAGCCACAACCAGGCTGACGGCAGCAATCGAAAGGCCCGGCGCAACCAGAAATTGCGCGTCTGTTGCCAATACTCCCGGCGCGTTGTGCAGCGGCGCATGGCCGGGATCAGGCTGCGGGCAATGACAAAGCCCGAGATCGCGAAAAACAGATCCACGCCCCACCACGGCTGGCAGTACAGCGTGATGGCCTGCAGCAAGGGCACAGCCGCCGCGAACAGGCTGTCCTGCAAATGATGAAACAGCACGCCAAGCACCGCGATGCCGCGCAACAGCTCGATGTCCATGATCCGTTTTTCGTTGCTCATGCGCCCTCCCGGACATGAGGTTTTCGAGCAATGATCACCTGGCTCTTGGGCATGAACCGGTCCAGCATCTGCTTGATCGCCAACCCGTCGGGCTGTGCCAGCAAGTCCTGCCAGGTTTTTGCCCAGCTCTCCATCAGCGGCGGGTACGGCGCCTGGATCCGGTCGCGAACCGCACCCCCCAGGTCGCGCCCGGCGGCCCGTTCACTGGCCCAGAAAAAAATCATGCCCATGACCCAGAAAAACCCGGTGGCCTGGCGATGTTCGATGACCAGGCCTGCGTCCTCCACCAGCGCGGCGAACCGCTCGGGGGTGAATATCTGCACATGATTGGGCGATTGAAAGTAGCTGGCCGGGGCGATGCCTTTCTGCAAATGCTCGCCCACCGGCGACGGTACGCTCAGCAGGTACTGCGCGCCGGGGCGGCCCATACGCACCAGCTCGGCCATGAAGGGTTCCGGCTGGTCGATATGCTCGAGCACTTCCATGCACACGACTTTGCTCGCGCAACCATCGGCCAATGGCAGCGGCAGGCTGTTGCTGACCAGACCGAGATTCGCTTTATCCGACTGCGCTTGCACTTGCAGCGCCAGGTCGCGGACCTTGTCGTGTTCACTGTCGGTAAAGATCACCGAAGCGCCTTGACGCACCGCAAACAAGGTCGCGACCCCTTCGCCACAGCCGACATCCAGCAAGGTGTCGTCGGCGGTGATGGCAAACCCTTTGAGCAGTTCGCCGCTGTCGCCCGAAAACCAGCCGTCATGCATGGCATCGTGCAAGCCCACCTCTCTTGGCGACACGCGGGATTGCTCGACCGGCAATGGCGCAGGCCGGGGCTCGGGTTTCGTCTCTGGAAAGAAACGTCTGACCAATGCGCGAATCATGCCTCAGGGGTTTCCACGGCACGGTTCTCGAACAGGTGCTCGAAAAATGCCTCAAGCCGTTGTTCGGCAGTGGCCTGGCTGCAGAATTTCCTGAGGCTGGCCACTGCGTGCACGGACATCTGTGCATAACGCTCGGGATCATCCTTGGCCACGTCATAGCTTGATTGGTAAGCCCTGCACAACGACGCCCAATTGGTGACATAGCGCAAGGTACGAAACGCCCTGCGCGGGTCATGTGGCCAGGCTGTCAGTTCATCGGTGGAGTCAATCAGGAATGCATTTTCGGCATCCAGATAATCGATCATCGCCGTGGTCCGTGGTGCCACCGCCGGTTTACCACAGGACATGAACTCCATCAGCGGAAGACATTGGCCTTCGCCGTAGGACGTGTTGACCACGTAACTCGTGGCTTGCACCAGCTGCTCATAATCCGCGTCAGCCAGATAGCCGTAAATCAGCACGACCCGGCAGCGGTAAGACTGGTTTTTGTACAAGTGGTGAAGGATGTCAGTCAGTGCTTCTTCGGCATCGTGGTGCGTCAATTTGAGCACCAGCGTTGCATCGTCCACCTCGCGAAACGTCACGCAAAAGGCACTGAGCATGTCTTCCCAATTCTTGCGCCCGTCACCGGGGTTGAACACCGAGGTGTAAATCACGCCGTCGAGGACCAATTCGTGTTCACTCGGCGGGGCCTTGAAATCAATACCCACGCCTTCGCGAGTGGCCACGGGGCCGAAGGCTCGCAAGTCGAGTTCGCGGCTGTCTGCGAGCAACCCCTTGAGCGTCAACCGCACCTGACTGGCCAAGGGCTGACACTTCAAATGGGCGCCACGCTCGGAAAACCGGTCCCATACCGGGGCCGGTACCGCGATGATCGGATAGTCGGCGCCCATCGCCTCGCGCACCGCATTCACGGTGTAGCTGGAATGTGTAATCGCCGCACCCGCTGCGCGCAACACCGTGCGCCAGTCATTGAGCGGGTCACCGGCAAAGGGTTCGTTGGGGATGGTGCTGAATTCCCACGCGAACACCGGCAGCGTCGGGCAGGTGAAATTGACCGGCGTACGATGAGGCGGTGAGAACGACAGGAACACGCACGCTTCACCACGGGACAAGGCGTCCCTATACAAGGCATCGACTTCGGTCTGCGGGTCGCTGACTTCTACCACTCGCCCCAGCCGCTCCAGCACAGGTCGGTACTCCTTGAGCACGAAGTAATAGCTGTACTCCGAACGGCCAAGGTTCCGGGCAATGGTGTGCTGGTTGGTTTCCGAATGAATGATGATCAGCATGGGGCGTTATCCGTCACGGTGGCTGTCGGCAAAGCCTGCGGTACCAGCCCGAAGAAATCCGCCATGCGTTTCTGCACCGGGGCGAAAGCGCAGTAATCGTGCATGCGCTCGACGGCGGCGAGGGACATGCGCTGATACTCCAGCGGTTGTTCCTTGGCCAGACGGTAACTGTTTTCGTAAGCGCTTTTCAGCGACCCCCAATCCGGCCGGTAACGCAGGGTGCGGTAGATGATGCGAGTGTCCTGCGGCCAGATGGTCAGTTCTTCGCTGGACCTGACCACAAACGCCACACGCTCATCGATGTAGTCCTCCATGGCCGTGTGATCCGGGGCAATCACCGGTTTGCCGCTGGCCATGAACTCCATCAGCGGCAGGCACAGCCCTTCGCAGCGCGAGGCATTGACATAGTAACTGGCGGCTTCGTACAGCCGGGCGTATTGCGGGTCGTCCAGGTAGCCGTGCATGACCACCACCCGACAGGCGAACGGCGAAAGCTGGGCGAGCAACGTCATCAGTTCGTCGTGGTAGGACGACAGATCACTTTGGGTAATCTTCAGCACCAGCGTCGCGTCAGACGTTTCGCGGAACGCCCAGCAGAATGCGGTGATCAGTTGATGCCAGTTCTTGCGCCCGTCACGCGGGTTGAACACGGTGACGTACACCACACCGTCAACCTGTGTTTCAACCTGGGCGGTGGTGTCCGGCCACTGTCGCGGTTCTGGCTCGGGTACTGCCATCGTCTGCGGGCCGGCGATGGCCGGCAACCAGTCCGCGAGACGCTCATGGGCGGTTTGCGACAACAAGTCGCGAATCCCTTCCCAATACCACTGGCTTAGAAAATGAGTGCGATGCACCGGGACCGGCAGCGATTTGCCTTTGTCCAGGCGCCACATATGCAGGTAATGACGAGCAATCACAAAGCGCCGCTTGAGCGTCAGCGGCGGTGGTTTCAATGCCTCAAGCTCAGCCTCGAGCGCCGCCCGTTCTTCGGCGGTCGGCACGACGGGAATCAGTGCATCGGCACTCAGCCCGAGTGTGCGTGTATCGAAGATGCACCCCTTGATGTCCAGGGTCGAGCCGGCGCTGATCGGGACGCTGGTGTGGCGACTACGAATGTCGGCGAAGTTTTCCCACAACGGCGTCGGCAGCACCAGCACCGGGAAATCTTCGCCCATGGCCCGACGAATCGCCCGGGCGGTATGACTGGAAAGCGTGATCACCCGGCCCTGGCGCGCGAGCATTTGTGTCCAGTCCTGGCGCGGGTCGTTATCCCATTGCTCATCGGGAATCGAATCAAACTCCCAGGCCACCACGCAGATCGTCGGGCACTCAAGGTCGTTCGGGGTTTTCTGCGGTGGCGTAAACGACAGGAACAGACTGTCTTCGCCGGCGGCCAATAATTTTTTGTAGAGCGGATCGACCTCGGCGGTGGAGGACACCACATGCACTCGCCCAAGGCTTTCGAGCACAGGGCGATATGCCTTGAGCACGAAGTAGTAACTGTATTCGGGACGACCGAGGCTCTGGCTGATGGAGCTGTCGTTGATGTCCGAGTAAAGAATGAAATTCATGGCATCCCACCGTGACGCCGCCATCCCGGCAGCCTCACGCTATGACGGGGAGGACAGGGTTCGAGCCAGTGTTTGCTGGCGCTCGTCCATCGTCTTCCTGCCCGTCTTCGTTCTTGTTTTAGTAGTCAGTTTCTCGCAGTTTCGAAGCGACGCTGCCGAACCCCGGGTAATCGTGACGAGGGGCATTCTAAACACATCCATCGAGGGTTCGTGAACCGCCTGGCGAGAATAATTCAGGCTACGCTGAGGAGAACCGATCAGTCACGATTGGACTTGTTGAAATTGCCGAGCAAATGGCACAGATTGGCTACCAAACAACTACAACAAACATTTCACCCACCATTCGAGCGATCATGTCGCTCGCAAGTTTTTCCATGGAGCCCGTGGAAAATGGATGAAATGCATGACCAAGGGGTCGCTGTTTGAAAAAACGTCTGTTTGTCACGGGTCTGAGTGGATTCGTAGGACAACACATCCAATCGCGTTTGCAGGCTGATACCTCGGAATGGGAGCTGCTGCCGGTTCCTTGCCGCTACGATCTTGCTGCGCCGGACAGCCTTGAAGGCTTGTGGCCGCAAATGCCCGACGCGGTGATTCACCTGGCCGGCCAGACGTTCGTCCCGCAGGCCTTTCGTGATCCGGCCGGCACCCTGAACATCAATCTGCTGGGCACCCTGAACCTGCTGCAAGCCCTCAAGGCACGCGGGTTCACCGGCACGTTTCTGTACGTCAGCTCCGGTGATGTCTATGGCCAGGTCGCTGAAGAGCATCTGCCCATCACTGAATTGCAGCCCCCCTGCCCGCGCAATCCTTATGCCGTGAGCAAACTGTCGGCCGAGTTCCTGAGTCTGCAATGGGGCCTGAGCGAAGGTTGGCCCGTGCTGGTCGCCCGCCCGTTCAACCACATCGGCGGCGGACAGAAGGACAGTTTCGTCATCGCCAGCGCCGCCCGTCAGATCTGCCGGATCAAGCAAGGCCTGCAAGCGCCACGACTGGAGGTCGGGGACATCGACGTCACGCGTGACTTCCTCGATGTCGCGGACGTGGTCTCGGCCTACCTGGCATTGCTGGAAAAAGGCACACCGGGGCAGGTCTACAACATTTGCTCGGGGCGCGAGCAGAGCATTCGCAGTCTGATCGAACAACTGGCAGATCTTGCCCAGGTCGACCTGCAACTGGTCCAGGACCCTGCGCGGCTTCGCCGCGCGGATCAGCGTCGGGTGTGCGGCAGCTCTGACAGGCTGGCCCAGACCACCGGATGGAAGTCTGAAATCACAACACAACAATCCCTGCGGGCGATCCTGTCCGACTGGGAGAAGCGAGTACGACAAGTATGACTAAAAGTGCATTGATCACGGGGATCACCGGCCAGGATGGCGCCTATCTGGCCAAACTGCTGCTCGACAAGGGTTACAAAGTCCACGGCCTGGTCGCGCGTCGCAGCAGCGACTCGCGCTGGCGCCTGCGCGAGATGGGGGTCGAGGCGGACATCGTCTACCTCGATGGCGACATGGCCGATGCCTGTTCAGTGCAGCGTGCGGTGATCAAGTCAGCGCCGGACGAGGTCTACAACCTCGCTGCGCAAAGCTTTGTCGCGGCCTCCTGGGATCAGCCGGTGACCACCGGCATCGTCGACGGCCTGGGCGTTACGCACTTGCTCGAAGCGATCCGCCAGTTCAGTCCGCACACACGTTTCTATCAGGCGTCCACCAGCGAAATGTTCGGCCTGATCCAGGCCGAGCAGCAGGACGAGAACACGCCGTTCTATCCGCGCAGCCCTTATGGCGTGGCCAAACTGTATGGCCACTGGATTACCGTGAACTACCGCGAAAGCTTCAACCTGCACGCCAGCAGCGGGATTCTGTTCAACCATGAATCACCACTGCGCGGCATCGAGTTCGTCACTCGCAAGGTCACCGACGCCGCCGCCCGGATCAAACAGGGCAAACAGCAGGAACTGCGCCTGGGCAACATCGACGCCAAGCGCGACTGGGGTTTTGCCGGGGACTACGTCGAAGCCATGTGGCTGATGCTGCAACAGGACAAACCCGACGACTTCGTGGTGGCCACCGGCGTGACCACCACTGTGCGCGAGATGTGTCGGATCGCCTTCGATCATGTGGGCCTGAACTACCGCGACTACGTGAAGATCGACCCCGCGTTCTTCCGCCCGGCCGAAGTCGAAGTGCTGCTCGGCAACCCTGCCAAGGCCCAGCGTGTACTGGGCTGGAAACCAAAAACCGACCTGGATACCTTGATCCGCATGATGATGGATGCGGACATGAAACGCGTCGCCAAGGAGTAGGCCATGCTGATTCCCGTGATTCTCTCCGGCGGTGCCGGGACAAGGTTGTGGCCGGTGTCGCGTGAAGGCCATCCCAAACCGTTCATGGCCTTGCCTGACGGCCAGTCGCTGCTGGGCAAGACCTATCGGCGTGCCGCCGACCTGCTCGACGGCTGGGGCGATATCGTCACGGTGACCAACCGCGAATACTACTTCCAGAGCAAGGATCACTTTCGGGACGCGCACCTTGGCCGTCATCGCGGGCACTTCCTGCTGGAGCCGACGGGACGCAATACGGCGCCGGCGATTGCCGCCGCTGCCCTCTCCCTCCAGGCCCTGCATGGCGACGACGCGATCATGCTGGTCATGCCGGCCGACCATCTGATCGTCAATGTCGACGCACTGAAGGACGCGGTCGAGCATGCCGTGACATTGGCCAGGTGCGGTCACCTGGTGACCTTCGGTGTGGTGCCCAGCGCTCCGGAAACCGGTTTTGGCTACATCGAGGCCGGCACACCGCTGGACGACAAAGGCGCTGCCAGCGTAAGGCGTTTCGTCGAAAAGCCCGACCTGCAAACCGCGACGCATTACGTGGAAAGCGGCAATTTCCTGTGGAACTCCGGGATGTTCTGCTTCTCGGTCGCCACCCTGCTGGCCGAACTGCAAACCCACGCTCCCGATTTGCTGGAGCAGACGCAAACCTGCATGGCCGCCAGCGCGGCGGTGGAAAACGCCGGGAGCGTACAACAGGAACTGTCACCGGCCCTGTTTGGCGAAATCATGGACATTTCCATCGACTACGCGTTGATGGAGCGCTCCGACAAAGTGGTCGTCGTGCCCGCCCGTTTCGACTGGAGCGACATCGGCTCCTGGGGCGCGGTGGCCGCGCTGGTACCGGCGGATGCACAGAACAACCGCGCCGTCGGCGAGGCGATTTTCATCGACAGCCACAACAACTTCGTCCAGAGCGACAACCGTCTGGTCGCGACCGTGGGCGTGGATGACCTGATCATCGTCGACACCGCCGACGCGGTGCTGGTGGCCCACGCCGACCGCGCCCAGGATGTGCGCCGGGTGGCCAGGCAACTCAAGGACAAGGAGCACGAGGCCTATCGCCTGCACCGTACGGTCAGCCGGCCATGGGGCACCTACACCGTGCTCGAGGAAGGCCCGCGCTTCAAGATCAAACGTATCGTGGTCAAGCCCGGCGCCAAGCTCTCATTACAGATGCACCACCATCGCAATGAACACTGGGTGGTGGTCGAAGGCATGGCCAAGGTCACCAACAACGGCACCGGCACGCACCTGGTGGCCAAGAACGAATCGACCTTCATTGCCGCCGGTCATAAGCATCGCCTGGAGAATCCCGGTGTGATCGACCTTGTGATCATCGAAGTGCAAAGCGGCGAATACCTGGGAGAGGACGACATCGTCCGCTTCGAAGACCAATACGGCAGGACGGTTTGAATGCTGCTTTCTTTGTACCGCTCGCTGTGGAGCTACCGGGGCTTCATCCTCGGTAGCGTCAAGCGAGAGTTCCAGGCGCGTTATCGCAATTCACTGTTCGGCGCCTTGTGGACCGTGCTTAACCCGCTGTCCATGATCATCGTCTACACCGTGATCTTTTCCCACATCATGCGCGCCCGTTTGCCTGGGGTGGATGACGGCTTGGCTTACAGCGTCTACCTCTGTGCCGGACTGCTGACGTGGGGTTTGTTCGCCGAAATCACCGTCCGCAGTCAGAACATGTTTCTGGACAACGCCAACCTGCTGAAAAAAATCAGCTTTCCGCGGATCTGCCTGCCGGTCATCGTGCTGTTCAACGCCGGCATCAACTTCGCGATCATCATCGGCCTGTTCCTCGGCTTTCTGTTGCTCACCGGGCGACTGCCGGGCATGGCGCTGCTGGCGCTCATTCCTCTGCTCGCGTTACAGGTGATGTTTTGTGCCGGGTTGGGGATGATTCTTGGCGTACTGAATGTGTTCTTTCGCGATGTCGGGCAATTTTTCGCCATTTGCCTGCAATTCTGGTTCTGGCTGACGCCTATCGTGTACCCGATGAGTATTCTGCCCGATTGGGTGCAGCGCCTGCTGCAACTCAACCCCCTGACCAACCTGATGTCCAGCTACCAGAACCTGTTTCTCTACGGTCAATGGCCCGTCTGGAGTTCGCTGCTGCCGATCATGGTCGCCAGTGTCTTGTTCTTCGTCATCGGACTGCGCCTGTTTCGACAGCGGGTCGGCGAAATGGTGGATGAACTCTGATGGGACACATACGCGTCACCGGCCTGGGCAAGGCCTATAAACAGTACCCTACCCGCTGGAGTCGACTGGCCGAGTGGCTGATCCCGTTTTCGCCGATCCGTCATCGCCAGCATTGGGTGCTACAAGACGTGACTTTCCAGATTGCCCCCGGAGAATCGGTGGGCATCGTCGGGGTCAACGGCGCCGGCAAAAGCACCTTGTTGAAGATGATCACCGGCACCACCCAACCCACCTGCGGCACCATTGAGCTCGAAGGCCGCGTCGCCGCCCTGCTGGAACTGGGCATGGGTTTTCATGCGGACTTTACCGGCCGGCAGAATGCCGTCATGGCCGGGCAATTGCTGGGCATGCAGGTCGAAGAAATAGAAGCCTTGATGCCGGAAATCGAAGGTTTCGCGGAAATTGGCGACGCCATCGACCACCCGGTGCGTACTTATTCCAGCGGCATGCAAATGCGTCTGGCGTTCAGCGTGGCTACTGCGCGACGCCCGGACATTTTGATCGTCGACGAAGCACTGTCGGTGGGCGACGCCTACTTCCAGCACAAAAGTTTCGATCGCATCCGCAGCTTTCGCAAAGCCGGCACCACGCTGTTGATCGTCTCCCATGACCGCTCGGCGATTCAGTCGATCTGCGACTCGGCGATCCTCCTGGAAAACGGCCACATGGCCATGCACGACACCCCCGAAGCCGTCATGGATTACTACAACGCCCTGCTCGCCGAGCGAGAAGGACAGACCGTGCGCCAGGAAATGCTCTCTGGCGGTCAGGTCAGTACCATTTCGGGAACGGGTGAGGCCAGGATTCTGAACGTGCGCCTGCTCGACAAACATGAGCGGTCCATCGACGCCGCCGAAGTCGGCCAGCCGGTGGTGCTGGAGGTGAATGTCGAAGTTCGCCAGGACATCGAGCGGCTGGTGCTGGGCTTCATGATCAAGGATCGCCTGGGCCAGGCCATGTACGGCATCAACACCCATCGCCAGGATCAGGCGCTGAGCGACCTGCAGGCTGGCGAGCGCGTGACCTACCGCTTTGCTTTCGTCATGGGGCTGGGCAAGGGTAACTATTCCGTGGCGTTGAGCTTGTCACGCCTGGACTCGCACCTGGACCGCAACTTCGAATGGCGCGATTACGGGTTGGTGTTCCATGTGATCAACAACCGCCAGGAAGATTTTGTCGGCTGCTCGTGGCTGGCCGCGAAGACCACCGTCACGCGCTCGAGCGCGCCGGTCACCTCGGGGAGTACGCCATGACCCGTCTTCTGGTCGAATGCACCCACGTATTCCAACACCCCAAGGTCAATTCGGGCATTCAGCGGGTGGTGCGCAACGTCGTCAACCAGCTACCAGAATCCCTCGACGGTGTTGAATGCATCCCGGTAGTGATGCTCAAGGGCAAACTCTATCGGGTACTGAAACTCGGCGCGCTGAACATCCCGCTTTTCGATCAGGTGATGGTGTTCGGCGCAAGACTTGGCCGGCTGGCACATCGTTTCTGGCAATGGCACCAGCGGCTCGACCAACGCCTGACATCGCGGTTCGTCCGACGCCTGGTGTACGTAACTTATCGACTGACAGCACTGACCTGCTTCAGCGTGCCGCTGCGTGTGATCGACCAGCTCGATCAGTATCAACTGCCCAAACGTTGCGCACCGTTACAGCATCAACCGGGGGATCAACTGGTGTTGCTGGACTCGTCCTGGCACACCGACTTTTTCCCGTTTGCCGAACAGCTCAAACGCGAAGGCGTGGGCATCGTTTCAGTGATCTACGACCTGATTCCCCTGACGCACCCGCAGTTCTACGACACACGGCTGGTGCAGGTATTCAACGAGTGGTTCGACTGGATCACCCGGACCGCCGATGGCTACGTGGCCATTTCCGCCACGGTGCGTGACCAGGTGCGAGAGGAGATTCAGCGCCGCCTGGGCTCTGCCAGGGCCACCGAGTTGTGGTTCGATTATTTTCACCTGGGCTCCGAACTCGATCTGAGGGAAGTCACCGCCGCCGTGGAACCGCGTCTTGCCCGGCTGTTCGAGACGCCGGAACCCGTATTCCTGATGGTCAGTACCATCGAACCGCGCAAAAACCACGACTACCTGCTGGACGCTTTCGAGCTGGCCTGGGCAGCGGGCTCCAGGGCCCGGCTGTGTATCGCCGGTCGGGTCGGCTGGAAATGCGACGCCCTGCTCGCCCGGGTACGCAATCACCCGCAACTGAACCAACGACTGTTCATGTTCAATGACCTGAGCGACACCAGCCTCGAACATGCCTACACCCACGCCAGTTCACTGGTGTTTCCGTCTTTTGTGGAAGGCTTCGGTCTGCCGCTGGTGGAAGCCATGCAGCGTGGACTGCCGGCCATGGGCAGCGACATTGCGGTCTTTCGTGAAATCGGCGGCGAGTTCATGGCGTATTTCGATCTGGCCGAGCCACAAAGCCTGGCTGATCTGGTCGTTCGTTTCGAGTGCAGCGGTCAATTCCCGGCCACTCGCGATGTCGCGGACTGGCGCTGGATCGGCTGGCGCGAGGCCAGTGCGCAACTGGCTGAACGCACCCTGCGCAATCTTGTAGACGTGCCGCTCATGGAAGAGAGGCAACATGCGAATTGCCCTTAACGCGCGGATTCTCCAGGCGCCACGTACCGGCATCGGCCACTACGTCGCCGAATTGGCGAACGCCCTGGCGGGTGAACCGGATGTTGAGCTGGCGCTGTTTCATGGCTGGGGCTGGAGCTCTGTGCTGCCTGAGGCGGCCATGCCCGGTTATTCCCGGCTGACACCTTTGCTGCGGCAGATTCCTGGGGCCTATCAGGCCCGACGGTGGCTGGAGCAGAAACGCTTCGATCAAGGCCGCGCGCAAGCGATCGACCTCTACCACGAGCCGAGCCTGTGGCCGCTGTCGTTCGACGGCCCGACCGTCATCACCCTGCATGACCTGACGCACCTGCACTATCCCGAAACGCAGCCGCCCGCGCGCTTGCGAGAAATCCAACGGCGCGTGACCGAGGGCGTGCAGCGGGCGAGCCTGATACTGACCGACTCGCAGTACATTGCCGACGAAGCCCAGGCACATTTCGGGCTGCCGGCCGAGCAGTTTGTCGTCGCGCCGCTGGGCGTAGCCGGACGTTTCCACCCTCGCCCCCCCGAGGCCATCGACGCTGTACTCAAGGCTCATGGCGTCGAGGCGCGGGAGTACTTCCTCTGTGTCGGCACCCTGGAGCCGCGCAAGAATCTGTCCCTGGCCCTGCGCGCCCACGCCCGATTGCCGGAATCAGTCCGTCAGCGTTTTCCATTGCTGATCGTCGGCATGGCCGGCTGGCAGCGCGAGCAGTTCAGTGAAGAATTGCAGCAGGCCCTGGCTTGCGGTTACGTCTGTTTGCTGGGCTATCTGCCTGATGAGCACGTTGCACAGCTGTTGGCAGGCGCACGGGCATTGATTTTTCCGTCGATTTACGAAGGTTTCGGCCTGCCGGTGCTGGAGGCCATGGCCTGCGGCACACCGGTCATTTTGACTCGACGCTCGGCCATGCCCGAAGTGGCAGGCCCTGCGGGCAACTATATTGAACCTGATGATCCCGACGGCTTGCGCGATGCAATGAACCGTCTGATCGAGGATCTAGCGCATTGGCAGGCATGCCGAGAAGCCGGATTGCTACAGGCAAGGCTTTTTACCTGGGAGCGCTGTGCACAAGTCACGGCCAGCGCCTATCGCCAGGCCATGGGAGATTGAATGCGAGTTCTTCATTTTTTCAAGACGTACCTGCCTGATTCGGTCGGCGGGATCGAACAAGTGATTTTCCAGTTGTGCGAAAGCGGTGCCCTGCACGGCGTTGAAGGCAAGGTACTGACACTCAGTGCCGACCCGACACCGCCGGTGATGCAGATCGCCCAACATGAAGTCCATCGAGCCAGGCTCGACATTCAGTTTGCCTCAACCGGGTTTTCCTGGAGCGTCTTCAAACAGTTTCGCGAGCTGGCGGCCGAGGCCGACGTGGTCAATTACCACTTTCCATGGCCGTTCATGGACCTGGTGCATTTCGCCAGTGGCCTGAACAAACCCAGCGTGGTGACCTATCACTCGGACATTATCCGCCAGAAAAACCTGCTCAAACTATACCGGCCGCTGATGAATCGCTTTCTGCACAGCGCCGACCGGATCGTCGCTGCATCGCCCAATTACCTGCACACCAGTGATGTGTTGCAACAGTTTCAGCACAAGACCCGAGTGATCCCCTATGGATTGAACAAGGCAGGTTACCCAGAGCCTGACAGTGATCGAACGGCTCACTGGCGGCAGAAGCTTGGCGACAAGTTCTTTCTGTTTGTGGGTGTGATGCGCTACTACAAAGGTTTGCACATCCTGCTCGACGCCCTGAAGGACCTGGATTATCCGACGGTGATTGTCGGTGCCGGCCCACTCGAAGCAGAGCTTCATGCCCAGGCGGCAGCCTTGGGTTTACGCAATGTTCACTTCCTCGGGCGTCTGGGGGACGAGGACAAAGTGGCGCTGCTGCAACTGAGCTACGCCATCGTGTTCCCGTCGCACCTGCGTTCCGAAGCCTTCGGCATTTCACTGCTTGAAGGCGCGATGTATGGCAAACCGATGATCTCCAGTGAGATTGGCACGGGCACCAGTTACATCAACATCCATAACGAAACCGGACTGGTGGTGCCCCCCAGTGATCCACTGGCGTTTCGTCAGGCGATGTGCACGCTTTGGGAAAACCCGGTGCTGGCGGCACAAATGGGCGAAAAGGCGCAGGCCCGCTATCAGAATCTGTTTACGGCGGACGAAATGGGTCGCAAATGGGCGGCGTTGTATGAGGAACTGCTGGAAGAAAAAAACCTCGCCTACGCATGAGGCTTTTTTGCAGGATCCGACTTGCTTCGGCTGCGGCGTACCAATAGCGTTACGAACTCGCGATTGTAGATGAACGTCTATGCAATGCCTGCGCAATGACCGTCTGGACTGAGACCTGCTGCGCACCTTTCGGCTGATTGGCCAGGAGCTGAGCATGCAGCGGACGTCGACGCCGGATTACTCTGGCGCCTGCCGGCCGCCGAGGGATTGCCGATGTCGACATTCATTTGCTGTGGAACCGCGAACAGAAGATGAGCCAGGCCGAAACGGTGTTCCTCGAGAGCTTCCAGCACATGCTCAGCATCCGCGAGCCTGTGCTGTGAAGCCCTGACGCTTCAGACGTGAGGATCGCCCGGCGCCTTGCCCGGTGCCGCGTACTGCGGCTTCAGGTGCCCGTCCTGATCGAGTAGCCAGGCGTCCATGATCTGCCGGACGACCGGTCCGGCGACGCGGCCACCCGCCTCACCGTTTTCGATCATCACCGAAATCACGATCTTCGGGTGCTCGGCCGGGGCGAAACCGACGAACAAGGCATTGTCGCGGTTACGCTCACGGGTTTTCTCCCGGTTGTAACGTTCGCCCTGCTTGATCGCCACCACTTGCGCGGTACCACTCTTGCCGGCAATACGGTATTGCGCGCCCGCCGCTGCGGCCCGGGCAATACCGCGGGCATCGTGCATCACCATCTGCATGCCATGGTTGACCTGCTCCCAGTCGCGTGGATCCTTGAGCAGAATATTGGGCATTGGATGCTCATCCACCGGCGCGATGCCGTCCACGGTTTTGGCCAGGTGCGGGCGATTCCACACGCCCTTGTTGGCAATCAGCGCCGTAGCCTGGGCCAATTGCAGCGGCGTGACTTGCATGTAGCCCTGGCCGATACCGAGAATCACCGTCTCGCCAGGAAACCAGGCCTGCCGACGCGTGGCGCGCTTCCATGCCTGGGATGGCATCAGGCCGGGGGATTCTTCGTTCATGTCCAGGGAAACTTTCTCACCCAGTCCGAACATCGCCATGTAGTCGTGCAGGCGATCGATCCCCAGCTTGTGTGCGAGATCATAGAAATAGGTGTCGTTGGAACGCATGATCGCTGCATCCATATCCACCCAGCCATCGCCGCTGTGGTTCCAGTTGCGGTACTTGTGATCGAAATCCGGCAGCTGGTAATAACCGGGGTCGAACACACGGGTCTGTGGCGTGACGACTCCTGCGTCGAGGCCGGCGATCGCGACTTCCGGCTTGATAGTCGAACCCGGCGCGTACAGGCCGCGCAGCACACGGTTGAACAGCGGGCGGTCGACAGAGTCGCGTAGGGTGGAGTACTCCCTGGAGCTGATGCCGGTGACGAACAGATTAGGGTCGAAACTCGGGTTGCTGACCATGGCCAGCACTTCGCCGGTCGATGGATCGAGCGCAACCACCGAGCCGCGACGATCGCCCAAGGCTTGCTCGGCGGCTTCCTGCAGCTTGACGTCGAGGCTCAGGACAATGTTTTCACCCGGCACCGGATCCGTGTGCTTGAGCACTCGCAGCACGCGACCCTGAGCATTGGTTTCGACTTCCTCATAACCGACATGGCCGTGCAGTTGCGCCTCGTAGAATTTTTCGATCCCGGTCTTGCCAATGGATTGGGTGCCTCGGTACTCGACCGTATCCAGGGCCTTTGACTCTTTCTCGTTGATGCGTCCGACGTAGCCGACCGAATGCGCGAAGTGCGCGCCCAACGGATAGTGCCGAACGAACTGCGGCTCGACATCGATGCCCGGCAAGCGGAACTCGTTGACGGCGAGTACGGCGATCTGTTCTTCGCTCAGCTCATAGAACAGCGTCACTGGTACGAAGGGGTGACGTGCCTGCTTCATCACCCTGTCGAATTGCGAGCGGTCTTCAGCGGGCAAGTGCAGGAGATTGGCGACCTCGTCCAGCTCTTCGTTGACATTGGAAGCACGTTCGCGGGTGATGGTCAGGTTGAAGCTGGGGCGGTTGTCCGCAAGGAGTACACCGTTGCGGTCATAGATCAATCCACGGGTAGGCGTAATCGGCAGGACATGTACGCGATTGTTTTCGGAGATGGTCGAGTGATAGTCGAACTCGACGACCTGCAGGACATATAGGCGTACCACCAGAGCACAGGTGATGGCGGCAACGAACAAGGCGCAGGCCAGGAGTCTCTTGTTGACCAGGCGTGTTTCTTTTTCGTGGTCCTTGATCGGTATCGGTTCAGGCACTTGTGCAGCAACTCTTTGAAAAGAATGCCGATCCGTGGGCGCAGACTCAGTCCATTAAAAATGAGCTGCACCTTACCAAACCCGGGAAGTCAGGTTTGTGTGATTTTTTTCACAATTGACCCTGAATGGGTCGCTCCCTGTTTTTTCGCGCGCAAAAACAAAACCCCAACTGCTTTCGCAATTGGGGTTTCGGAATTTAATCTTGACGATGACCTACTCTCACATGGGGAAACCCCACACTACCATCGGCGATGCATCGTTTCACTTCTGAGTTCGGGATGGGATCAGGTGGTTCCA